>CALVSD010000010.1 GCA_944358805.1 uncultured Bacilli bacterium | reverse complement strand
AAGTTAAGCACTTCAGCGCCGAAGATAGTGTTTCGCGAAAATAGGTCGTTGCTAATATTTTTTTTATTATATTTTTTGTTATATATTAGTGTTAATGTAATAGTTATTAGTAATATATAACAAAAAGTTTAAGGTGATAGTATGTTTAAAATTGGTAATGTTGAAATAAAAAACAATATTGTATTAGCCCCTATGGCTGGTGTATGTAACAGCGCCTTTAGAAAAATTATTAAAGAAATGGGGTGTGGACTTATTTACGCAGAAATGGTTAGCGACAAGGCTTTAGTTTATGAAAATAAAAAAACTGAAGATATGTTATATATGGAAGAGATGGAAAGACCAATTGCGCAACAAATTTTTGGTTCTGATAAGGAAAGTTTTATTATAGCTGCTAAAAAAATATGTAAAACTATGAAGCCTGATATTATAGATATAAATATGGGATGTCCTGTACCCAAAGTTGCAATTAAGTCTCAAGCAGGATCAGCATTATTAAAAAATCCTGAAAAGATTAGAGAAATTGTTTCTGCTGTCGTGAATTCTGTAGATGTTCCTGTTACTGTAAAAATTAGAAGCGGATGGGATTCTAAGAGTATTAATGCCGTAGAAGTGGCAAAAATATGTGAGGAAGCTGGTGCAAGTGCTATTACTGTTCATGGAAGAACAAGAAGTCAAGGTTATACTGGTAAAGTAGATTTAGATATTATAAAAATGGTTAAAGAAGCGGTATCTATTCCTGTTATTGGTAATGGAGATATTATTGATATTGAGTCTGCTAAAAAAATGTTTGAATACACAAAATGTGATGCTATTATGATTGGTCGTGGAGTATTAGGAAATCCTTGGTTGATTAAACAACTTGATTCCTATTTTAAAGATGGTAGTATTATTGAAAAACCTACATGTGAAGAAAAAATTGAAATGTGTTTAAAACATTTAGATTATTTGTTAAAAATAAAAAATGAAAAAGTTGCTATTTTGGAAATGCGTAGTCATATAGCATGGTATTTGAAAGGAATACCTAATAATAATTTAATAAAAGATGAAATTTTTAAATCTAATACTGTTGAAGAAATGGAAAAAATATTAAATAACTATTTAAAAAAAATAAAATTTAGTATATAATATTTGTGAAACGGGTGATTTTATGGAAGCAACTTTTGGGCAAAGATTATGTGCTTATTTTATTGATTTTATAATTATTTCTATATTATTAACTTTAGTAACATATAGTATGGATTTTACTAAGAGAAATGAAATATACGATGAAATGTTAAATTATTATTCTGAATATGATCCTACCAATTTAGAACAGACTGAAAAACTATTAGATTTACAATACCAGTATAGTAAGGAATCTATTCCTACAACTGCTATTTCTTTGATTATTACAATTGGGTATTTTGTAGTTTTTCAATATTTAAATAATGGACAATCTATAGGGAAAAAATTATTAAAAATAAGAATTGTGGGGCAAGACAATAGTAAAGTTAATATTATGCAAATTTTTATAAGATCTATTTTCATATACCAAATAATTCTTAGTATTACTGATTTAATTATTATATATACATTAAACAAAACAGATTATTTAAACGTTTATGGAATATTAACATGGATAAATTCAATATTTATTATCATTTCTGCATTATTTATATTGTATAGAAAAGATAAGAGAGGATTGCATGATTTTATGGCAAAAACTTATGTAGTTAGTGAAAGAGGGTAGTTAATTATGGAAAGAACAGAGCAAGAATTAGTAAGAATAGAAAAAGTAAATGAATTAAGAAATAAAGGAATAGAACCTTTTGGAACGAAATTTGATGTAACTTCAAATTCAATGGAAATTAAGGAAAAATATCAAGATATGACTAAAGAAGAACTGCATGATGTTGAAATTCCTGTTGCTGTAGCTGGTCGTATAATGACTAAAAGAGGAAAAGGGAAAGCAGGTTTTATGCATATTCAAGATAAATTTGGTCAAATACAAATTTATGTTAGATTAGATAGTGTAGGAGAAGAACAATACGAATTGTTTAATAAAGCTGATATTGGTGATATAGTAGGAATTAAAGGAACTGTTTTTAGGACTAATACTGGTGAATTGTCTGTTAAGGCAACTGAATATATTCATTTAGTTAAAGCAATAAGACCTCTTCCAGAGAAATTTCATGGACTTAATGATGTAGAAGAACGTTATAGAAGAAGATATGTCGATTTAATAATGAACGAAGAAGCAAGAAAAGTTGCTTTTATGAGACCTAAAATTATTAGATCTATACAAAAATATCTTGACAATTTGGGTTATACTGAAGTGGAAACTCCTATATTGTCCCCAATATTGGGAGGAGCAGCAGCTAGACCATTTGTTACTCATCATAATACACTTGATATGGAATTTTATTTAAGAATTGCAACAGAATTACCATTAAAGAGATTAATTGTAGGTGGAATGGATGCTGTATATGAAATAGGAAGAATTTTTAGAAATGAAGGTATGGATAGAAATCATAATCCAGAATTTACTACTATTGAGTTATATAAAGCGTATACTGATTTAGAAGGAATGATGGATTTAACTGAAAATATTATATATAATGCAGCAATGGATGTATTAGGAACTTCAGAAATTGAATGGAAAGGTCATAATATTTCTTTAGCTCCTAAGTATAAGAGAATTCATATGGTTGATGCAATTAAAGAAAAAACGGGTATTAATTTCTTTGATAATATTAGTTTTGAGGAAGCAAAAAAATTAGCAATAGAACATGATATTGAAGTAGAAGATCATTTTGCTTATGGACATATTGTTAATGCGTTTTTCGAAAAATATGTTGAAGATACAATAGTTGAACCTACTTTTATTTATGGTCATCCTATTGAAATTAGTCCTTTGGCTAAAAAAAGTAATGATCCAAGATTTACTGAAAGATTTGAATTATTTATTTGCGGTAGTGAATATGCAAATGCATTTTCAGAATTAAATGATCCTTTCGATCAATATGAGAGATTTGAAAATCAATTGAAAGAAAGAGAATTAGGAAATGAAGAAGCAAACGAAATGGATATTGATTTTGTTGAAGCTTTGGAATACGGAATGCCTCCTACTGGTGGTATGGGAATGGGAATTGATAGGCTAGTTATGATGCTTACAAATAGCGAAACTATAAGAGAAGTGTTATTGTTTCCACATATGAAAAAGAAACAATAATTCTTTTTTTTGTTTTAAAAGTTAATCATTAGTTAAAAAAAGTAACATATTTAGTTTATGTGTGTTATAATGATAATCGAGGAGGATTGAAATGAAAAAACATAGTATATTTAAGGCACTTTTAATAATTTTAGGTTTATTAGTAATTATAAGTTTTTTTGTTCCTGGTAGACAAAATACAGTTAGTTATTTAGGAATAGGTTCTGTTTTATTAAATTCAGTTCAAGTATTTTATTATTTCTTTGACACAGCAGTATTTTTGTTTGTTGTAGGTGGGTTCTATGGAGTTTTAAATAAGAGTGATTCTTATAAGAAATTACTTGACGTAATTGTTGCAAAAATAAAAGATAATAAGAAAAAATTTGTTTTTATCTTAACATGTATTTTTGCAATAGTTTCTTCTTTAACTGGATTTACAATGTCATTATTCGTATTTGTTCCATTTGCAATTTCAATTGTTTTATTATTAGGTTATGACAAATTAGTTGCAATGAGTTCTACTATTGGAGCAATTATAGTTGGTTATATAGGTGGTATATTTTTTACATTAAGAGATCCAAGCGCATATTCAACTGCTTTTATTACATTTGAAGAGTTTGTAGGAGCAGATAAATTTGTTAATGTTTTTCCTAAATTAATATTGTTAATTTTAGGTGTTGTTTTACTTATTTATTTTATAAACAAGCATATAAGTGATGTTGAAACTAAAAAAGTAAAATACGATTTGGCTGAGGATAATGATTTAAAAATATCTGAGGTAAAAGGTAATTATAAGAATATAAAATTATGGCCTATTATTACTTTATTATCTTGTATCTTTATATTGTTAGTATTAGGATACATGCCTTTGAATTCATTATTTGGATTATCTATTTTTAGTGATTTCCATACATGGTTAACTTCTTTAAAAATTGGTGATTTTGAAGTTTTTAATAGTATTATTACTTCTATATCATATGCTTTTGGTGATTGGGGACAATTAGGAAGTTATATGATATTAAGTGTAATGTTATTAATATCAGCATTAATTGTTAAATTTGTTTCAAAGATGAAATTTGATGATATGATAGATGCTTTTATTAATGGAATGAAAAAAATGTTGCCAGTGGCAGTATTAACTACCTTTGCTTTAACTATTTTAGTATGTGCATATAATAATGGTTTTATTGAAACTCTAATTACTAATGCAAATAGCGCAATGGGTAATTTAAATATTTTAATGGCTTCAGTATTTAATATTTTGGGTAGTTTACTTTATCCAGATATGTATTACACTGCATATGGAGTTTATACACCATTATTATCAGTAATTACTGATGAATCTTTATACCAAGTTCTTGCCTTAAACTTTCAAACATTAAATGGATTAGTTATGTTAGTAGGACCTACTAGTTTAATATTAATAGTAGGATTAACATATTTAGATATTCCATATACAACTTGGTTAAAATATATATGGAGATTTATATTGATGCTATTCATTTTAATATTTGCAGTATTAATGATAGTGTCATTACTTTAAGAAACTTTTGTAAAGGTTTCTTTTTTTTGTTTAAAAATTTTGTTCTTTTTGGTATAATGTTAATACTAAGGGAGGATGAAAAATGAATAATAAATGGAAAGAGTTTAAAAATGGAATTTGGGAAAATGAGATAAATGTTTCAAATTTTATAAACAGTAATTATAACAAATATAATGGGAATGATGAATTTTTAGAAAGTACTACATTAAAAACAAATAATGTTTGGTCAAAGTGTGAAAAATTATTAAAAGAAGAGTTATCCAAGAAAGTTTTGGATATAGATGTTGATCATATGTCTGGAATTAATGCGTTTGACGCTGGATATATCGACAAAGAAAATGAAATAATTGTTGGTCTTCAGACAGATGCACCACTTAAAAGAATAGTTAATCCTTATGGCGGTATTAGAATGGTGTATCAAGAATTAGATGCTTATGGATATAAATTAAATGAACATGTTAATAAATATTTTAATATGTTTAGAAAAACGCATAATCAAGGTGTATTTGATGCTTATACAGATGATATAAAAAAAGCTAGACATGTAGGACTTTTAACAGGGTTACCTGATGCTTATGGTAGAGGTAGAATAATTGGCGACTATAGAAGAATTGCATTATATGGAATAGATTATTTAATTTCTAAAAAGCAAGAAGATTTAAAAAACATAAATATTATAAACGAAGAAAACATAAGACTTAGAGAAGAAGTATCTATGCAAATTAATGCTTTAAAAGAAATAAAAGAAATGGCATTAAAATATGGTTATGATATATCTGAACCAGCATCAAATGCTAAAGAAGCTGTGCAATGGTTGTATTTTGGATATTTAGCTGCAGTTAAAGAAAATAATGGGGCTGCTATGAGCTTAGGTAGAATAGATGCTTTCTTAGATATATATATTGAGAGAGATTTAAAAAATGGTATTTTAACAGAAGTTGAGGCACAAGAATTAATTGATCAATTAGTAATTAAGTTAAGATTGGTAAGACATTTGAGAACACCAGAATATGATGAATTGTTTTCTGGAGATCCTACTTGGGTTACATGTTCTATAGGCGGTATTACAGAAGAAGGCGAATCTTTAGTTACAAAAACATCATATCGTATACTACATACTTTAACTAATTTGGATCCGGCACCAGAACCTAACATGACAGTATTATGGAGCGAAAAATTGCCTGAAGAATTTAAAAAATATTGTGCTAAAATGTCTATAGACACTGATGCAATTCAATATGAAAATGATGACGTTATGAGGCCTATATATGGTGATGATTATGCAATAGCTTGTTGTGTATCAGCAATGCGCGAAGGAAAAGATATGCAATTCTTTGGAGCAAGATGTAATTTAGCTAAAACTTTATTATATTCACTTAATGGTGGAATTGATGAAGTAAAAAAAGAATTAGTTTTAGAAGGACTAACTAAAAATACTAGTGATATTTTAAATTACGATGAAGTAAAAAAAGAGTATTTTAAAGCGATTGAAAAAATGTGTTCAATATATGCTGATGCCATGAATATAATTCACTATATGCATGATAAGTATGCTTATGAGTCAGGTCAAATGGCTTTACATGATACTAATGTAAGAAGACTTATGGCTTATGGAGTAGCAGGGTTATCAGTAGTAGCAGATTCTTTATCAGCAATTAAGTATGCTAAAGTTAAACCAATTAGAGATGAAGATAATATAATAGTAGATTTTGAAATAGAAGGCGATTTCCCTAAATATGGAAATGATGATGATAGAGTAGACAATATTGCAAAAGAAGTATTAGAAAAAGTATATAAAGAATTATCTAGTCATAAAACTTATCGTAATGCAGAGGTTACATTGTCAGTACTTACAATAACATCAAACGTTGTATATGGTGCTAAAACTGGTTCTACTCCAGATGGAAGAAAAAAAGGAGTACCATTTGCACCAGGAGCTAATCCGATGCATAGTAGAGATGTAAATGGTGCTATTGCTAGCTTAAATTCTGTTGCTAAACTTAATTATGCTAATTGTTGTCGTGATGGAATATCTAATACATTCTCAATACTACCAACATCTTTAGGCATGAATAGAGAAGAACAAATAGAGAATTTAGTAAGTTTATTAGAAGGATATTTTAGTCAAGGAGCACATCACTTAAATGTAAATGTACTTAGTAGAGAAACTTTAATAGATGCAATGGATCATCCAGATAAATATCCACTTTTGACAATAAGAGTATCAGGCTATGCTGTTAGATTTAATAGACTTACTAGAAAACAACAAGAAGAAGTTATTTCGAGAACTTTCCACGAGAAGATGTAATATGCAAGGTAGTGTTAATTCAATTGAAACATTTGGTCTTGTTGATGGACCGGGTATTAGAACAGTAGTATTTTTGAACGGATGTAATTTAAGATGTAAATATTGTCATAATCCTGAAATGTGGTGTATGCAAAAAAATAATATGACAGTGGATGAATTAGTAGAAAAAATAATAAGAAATAAACCTTATTTTAGAAGAAACAATGGTGGTGTTACATTTTCAGGGGGAGAGCCACTATTGCAAATAGATTTTTTAATTGAAGTCTGTAAAAAGCTGAAAGAAGAAAATATCCACATTGCTGTGGATACATCTGGAAATGGATTAGGAAAATACGATGAGTTATTTAAATATGTTGATTTGGTGCTTTTAGATATAAAACATGTAAATCAAGAAGGTTATAAAGAAATAACCGGAGGTAATATTAATAAATCTTTAGAATTTATTAATGAATTAAATAAGACTTCTATTCCCGTGTGGATAAGGCAAGTAGTAGTTCCTGGTATTATGGATAATAATGAATATTTAAATGATTTAAAACAATTTATAAAAACAATAAAAAATGTTGAAAGAATAGATTTTTTACCATATCATAAATTAGGCAGCGAAAAATATGATAAATTAGGTATTATTAATCCATATAAAGATATGCCAGAAATGGATAAACAAAAATGTAATCTATTATATGAAAAATTTACAAAATTATATAATGCATAGAAAGGATCTTATAGATCTAATCTATATGTGATAAAGTTTATGAGGATAGGAATTTTTGATTCTGGAATAGATTGTTTAACTGTATTAAAAGAATTGATAAAGTATCCTAATAATATTACTAGTGTGAGGATAATATAAATATTCCTTATGGTACTAAAAGCATAGAAGAACTTAAATTATGTCGTGTAAAATAATAGATTTTCTATTAACTAAAAATGTAGTATTAATAATTATCGCTTGTTGAACTATAAGTACTAATATTTTAGAATATTTAAAAAATAAATATAATATACCTATTTATGATATTATTAGTCCAGTTCTTGATATAATTGATGATGATACTACAGTATTAGCTACTCCTATGACAGTAAGAAGTAACAAATTTGTAAATGCAATAGCTTGTCCTTTGTTAGTACCATTAATAGAAAAAAATGAAGATTGTACTGAAGTTTTAAAAAAATATCTGTCTCAAGTAAGAACTAATAAAATTGTTTTAGGATATACTCATTATCCTATATTAACTGATAAAATAAAAAAATTAATTCTAATTTAGAAATAATTAATATGGGAAAAATATTATGCAATAAATTACAATTACCTAATAATGATTTAAAAATCAACTTGTTTTTTACTAAAGTAGATAAATGTTTAATAAATAATATAAATAAAATTATTTCAAATGATTATGAAATAGAAGAAATTAAATTATAATAATAAAATAGCATTTTTAAAATGCTATTTTAATTTTCTTTAATTAATCTTTTTTCAATATAAACAACTATTAAATACATAATGTATGATACAATCATAAGTATAATTATACCAGCTATAACTAAATCTAAATTAAATACTTGTGAACCATACATTATCAAGTATCCAATTCCTTCTTTTGATACTAAAAATTCTCCCATAATAACGCCAATTAAGGACATACTGATATTTATTTTTAAACTGCTTATAATAGTAGAATAACTACTAGGCAATATAACGTATTTTAAAATTTGATATTTTGTAGCTTTAAATGATTTAAGTAAATTAATTTTATTTTGGTCTGTAGATATAAAACCATTATACACTGTTATAATGGTTACTATAACAGAAATAAGTAAAGCCATAATTATAATAGAATTTATATTAGCACCAGCCCAAATAATTATGATTGGACCTAGGGCTACTTTAGGTAAACTATTTATTATTGTTAAGTATGGATCGAACACTTTATAAAAGAAGTTATTCCACCACAATAATATAGCAATAAAGGTTCCTAAAATAGTTCCAATTCCAAAGCTTATTACAGTTTCATATACAGTAATCCATATATGATGATATAAATTTTGTTGTTCATGTAATGAAATAATAGTCTCTATTACTTTTTTAGGTGATGAAGAAATAAAAGTATTGATAAGTTCAAAGTCTGCAAGTAATTGCCATATAATTAATAATAAAATTAATAAAGTAATTTGAGTAAATATAACTAATATTTTATTAATAAGTAATTTCTTTTTATATTTCTTATAGTCTAAACTATCCACGATAATCTATCTCTTTCCATATTTGATCATAATATATAGGAAATTCCTTACATTTTCTATTCTCAATTGGAGTAGAAGCATTAGTTAAGTTTACTTCAAATATTTTTTTAACTTTACATGGCCTTCCGGATAAAACAACAATTCTATTAGCCATAGAGATAGCTTCGGTAATAAGTACAATTAACATAACTGAATAATCCTTGAAAAATAAGTATTACAAGTTTACAAACTTACATTAATTTACATATATAATTTAAAAAAAGTAAATTATAGTTGAATAAATACTCCCAGAATTAATCTGGATAACCCCTGTGATTCGTTTTATAAAAATTAATATAAATATATATCTTAATCGTTTCGTTTAAATTTGGTATATAAAAATACACAATAAAGATATAAAATAAAAATAACTATTAGATTATAAATATTCATATTTATTATCATAATGTTATTTTAATATATTTTATATCAGTGGCTACAGACCCCAGTCATCAAATAGATGTGGGTCTTTTTTAATTTTATAATTCTCAAGATTAGTAATGACAGAAGCTTTAAAATAAGATAATAAATTTTGTATTGGATTATTATTTTCATCATTATATTTGTTATTCATTATGTGCTTAACGACATAATTAACTACACATATTACATCTTTGTAATTTTCTTTATTAAGTAAGTCAGTTAAGAAACAATCATAAGAGAATATATCTATATTGTTTAGTTCAATAAATTTCAAGTCTATAAGTGCCTCTGTTAGAAAACATAGATTTAATTTTGTTTTATCTATATTTATCTTATTATCTATAGTATTTATATATAGAGGCTCTTTTACCAATAGTGGTGAAATGTCCTCTGGATTTTGACTAAAAGTATTATATTTATTACTATTGTTATCACTATCCACAGTATAATTTTTAACCACTGGATTAGAGAAATTGGGATTTATAGTATTTGATTCAAAAAAAATATACTCATAATTGTAAAGACCTTTGTCATTTCTTTTTTTAGATATGACTAAGTACCCATTATTTTTTAATTCATTTAACAGTAATTTTATACTTCTATAACTTTCATTAGTTAATTTAGATAAATTATCAATAGAATAATCAAACTCAGTTGGAAGTGATAGTATTAAAGTAAATAGCCCAATAGTTTTTAGAGATAAATTTTTGTCTTTTAGATAATGATTACTTATTACAGTATAATTATTATTTTTTGTTACTCTAAATATCGCCATATAATCAACCAACCTTTAAAAAGTATTGATTATTATATATTGTTTAATAAAATTATGTAACCCTATAAAATAAAGTTATCCCTCGTTTAATCTTTTATATCACATTTTAACGAAATTTAATTGTTAATATAATTTATATACTTTAAAGAAAAGTGTCCCAGATTTAACGAAAATATCAAATAATTAATAGTGTACTTTTTTAACAAAACTATATATAATACTCAAATACTAGGAAAGGCAGGTGTTTAGGATGAATAATAGTAAAGTTGTTAGGGCTAGAGACAACATAATAAAATTACAAAAAGATATGAAAGACTTTGAGACAAAGTATGTATTTTATTTTAAAGACTTTTTTACTATGATGGATAATGTTATTAAAGAATTAGATTTATTTATTAAACCTAAAGAATGTAAATATTGTCATAAAATAACTGATAGCATAGATGAAGATGTATTATGTTCTAGTTGTAGAGAAAATTTTGGACATACTTTTTATAGTGAGTTGTAAGAAAAGGAGTAATTTTAGTGTTGAATCAATTAATATTAGTAGGAAGATTAACAGAAAATCCTAAAGAAATTATTAATAATAAACTTATTGTCACTTTGGCTGTACAAAGAAATTATAAAAATTTAGATGGTGTATATGAAACTGATTTTATTGATGTTGTGTTATGGCAAGGTGTAGCTGAAAACACTTATGAATATTGTAAAAAAGGAGACTTAATTGGTATTAGAGGCAGACTTGAAACAGGACTTGTTAATAATCAAAAACTGTTGTTAGTTGTGGCTGATAGAGTATCTTTTTTATCATCAAGAAAAGAGAAAGACAATGATATGTGTTAGTCAACGATTAATAGATAAAATGTATAATAGCGAAACATATAAACAATATGTTGAATATTACGATAAAAAGCATTGTATCAATATAGATTTATTAAAAAAGCTGTATTTTGATAATCAAGATTTATATATTGTATTTTTAAAAATAAATATTGTGTTATATAGATATGATTATGAAGAATTAGGTATTTGTACTATGCATAATAATCGTAATCTATATGTAACTGATATTGATGTTATATTAAAACATTATATAAGTAACTATGATAGGTGTAGAAATGCTATAAAGTGTTTAATATCACAGTCATTAATTTCAAAAAGTGATGTAAGTATATTAAAACAAATATTAAGTAGAGATAAAGAAAAAGAAATCTTTTAGTGATGTTTTACATAGTTTTATTAAATTTAGATAAATTAGATAATAGTGTTGTATAACGAGGTGTTATAATGAAAGAACTGTTATCAAGTAACGATATAATTAGAAATAATGTAAGATATTACAGATTAAAAAATGGCTATACTCAAAAGCAAGTATCTGAACATTTAAATATTGATGAAAAACATTTCAATAGATTAGAGAATGGATATTATAATTTCACATTAGAAAATTTAGATTTATTAGCACAATTATTTAATAAAGAGCCATGGGAATTTTTAAAAGAGCGACATAAGTTTGACGAAAAGTAATTATTATTTTGTATAATAGTTACTTTTTTTATGAAATCATTGTTATTTTAGTCTAAATATGATATTCTATAGATAAGTGTAGTATAACATCACTATACTATATATATTTTTTGGAGTGGAGTTGTAGTATGAATAAAAAGGTTATTTTAATAGTAGTAGGAGTAAGTTTATGTTTAACTGTCGGACTAGCATTTGTATCTAATGTATTTAGGCCTAAAACAAATAGTATATATTCAATTACTTATATGGTGGACAATAAAGAATATAAGGTTGAGACAAATATAGAAAACGGGACTATAATTAATGAACCAGAAGCACCTAAAAAAGATGGATATAAGTTCATAGGTTGGTATGTTAATGATACTAAATTTGATTTTTCTAAACCTATTACTCAAGAAATTAAGTTAGAAGCAAAATGGGAAAAGATAGAATCAAATAATAATGATACTGTGGTTAAAACCTATACTATTACTTTTGATAGTAATGGTGGAAGTAAAGTAGATTCACAAACAGTTGAAGAAAATAAAACAGCAACTAAACCCTCAAATCCTACAAAAAGTGGTTATACTTTTGTAAATTGGTATTATGATGATTCTGTATTTGATTTTGATACGAAAATTACAAAGAATATAACTTTAGTGGCTCAATGGAAAAAGAATGAATCAACAAACAATAATGTTGATACAAGTGTTACAACAGAAAAGAATGTAACTGTAACGGAAAAAATATCATTTAAGACTGAAGAAATAAAAGAAAAGAATATGGAAAGAGGAAAAACTCAAATAGTACAAAATGGTGTTGAGGGTCAAAAAACTATAACTTATAAAGTCACTTATAATTATAAAGGACAAGAGATATCAAGAAAAAAGATTTCAGAGAGTGTTACTAAACAACCTACTAATAAAATTGTTAAAGTTGGTATTAGTGATTATAATTTAAATACAGATACTATTGGATATTCAGGAAGCGGAGTCTATTGTTTAGATGAAGATTTAATAGATTTAGGTGCTGATTATCCAGCTTGTGCTGGTACTTTTCGAGGATTTTTTAAAATGATATATTTGAAAACTGGTAATTATTTGTATAGTTATAGTGTAGGAGAAACTTCTTATGATGATGCAGTATATCAAAACATAAAACCATTAATTAAATTAACTAATGTTTATATGTATTTTTATAAAGGTAATTTAAATGGAACTAATTATAATTTTCAATTTTTAGTTGGTAGTGGTGATGGCCCACAATTAAATTTATTAACTGAAGCTGAATGTACTAAATTTGGTTTAGCTTGTGGTAGATGGTAAGGCACATATATTGTGTCTTTTTTATATTCTAAAAAAATCATTAATTCATTGTTTATTATTTTAATATGTGCTATAATAGTGTTGTTATACATCACTTGTTATATTTTGATTACATAACTATTTAAACAATGTTATAGGTATTTTTGTATAACATTTATAAAATGAAAGAGAGGATTTGTAAAAGATGAACAAAGATATGATTAAGCTACCAAACAGAATTTTTCAAAGGTATACATCAAAAGAAAATACAGTTACTGATAACACAATGAGGTTATTTAAATTATTAGATGAAAGGAACTATCTTAATAAACTATTATATCAATTACAAATATCTAATGATAATCTTGATAAACAAATATATTTACAAGTAAAGGAGACTGACAGTGTACCAGACGCTGAACTAATTCAACCTGGATATAAAATTATAATAGAGTTTAAATTAAATGATAATTTTTATGAGGAACAATTAATAAATCATTTAAATGGTTTTAACAATTATAAAGGTGAAAGAAAGATATTGTTAACTATTGGAAGCGGTAAATTAAAAAGTGAAATAAAAAATAAAGTAGAAATGATTTGTAATCAAAGAGAAGTGAAATTAGTTGATACAACTTATGATGAAATAATTAAAGCTTTATATTTAACTGTTGAGGGTAAAGAATTAGAAGATATAGCACACGACTATGAATCATATTGTATAGATAATGATTTGTTATACTTCAATGATAATACATTAATAGTATTTCCAGTAAATAATAGTTATGATATATGTAAAAAATACAGTTTGTATTATTGTCCTGAAGAAAGAAAGCATAAAAAATTCGGTTATATAGGATTATATAAAGATAAAAGTGTTAATAATATAGGAAAATTCCAAAAGAGTCCAATTACAGTTAATATAGAAGATGGCATTATAAAAACTATATCAACAGATAATGAAGAAAGTATTAGAAGAATTAAATCAGCATTTAATGAGCTTAAAGAAATTGATTCTTATTTAAAAGGAAAAGTTAATTTTTATTTGCTTGATGATATGTGTGAAACAAAATTTGAAAAACGCAGTTCTGGTGGTTTATTAGGTAGTAAAAAATTTCAATTAGATGAAATTATTGGAAAGTCTTTTAAAGAAATGACAACAGCTGACATAGCTAACGAATTAAGAGGAAAAGTTTGGTAATAGTAAAGAGAAAGATACTTAAAAGATAAGATAGTGTCTTTTTCTTATATACGGATGCTAAAGTTTGTTATATAATAGTCACAAGAGGAGGTATATTGTATGAAGAATACAATGAATTTATTTGAAAATAGTCCACAGTGTTATTTATCTGTTATAGCTAGTAGTAATAAAGATAAATTAAAAGAGTTTGTTTTTAATTTAATTGATTCAAATAGTAATATATTAAAAATCAATTTAAATTCTAATATAGATAAGATAGAAATAAGAGATATAATTTATAAAAATTATAAAGATACGCATTTTAAAATTGTTTACATTGATTTATTATATTTATCTAATTATCTAAATAAAGATACTAATAATTTGCTTATATTTAATGATATATCATCTATGTTAGCTCGATTATCTATGGACTTAAACATAAAAACAGTTGTATCGTTACATTTGCCTAATATAGAAAATAAAAATCCTATATTACAGGATTTAATGGAATATGGAGCATTCTTACAAGCTGCAGATATTGTTGGTTTTTTATGTGATAAATCAACTAATGAGAATAATACTGAATTGATAGTCACTAAACATAGAGGTGGAGATTTATTTACTATTAGATATAAATATGATAGTGAATTAAAAAAGTATATTGAAATATAGAAGATTAACTCAAACCTAGAAACAATTTAAAATTTCTAGGTTTTTTTGCACTCTTTTTATATATTATTATAGAAAATAGTTAAATTTTAATAAAAATACAAATAATGTTAACTACCATTAACTATTATTAATTACTAGTAACTACTATTAACTATTTTGACTAGGAGGAGGTTATTTATGCAAAATTATCAATTAATAAAAATAAGCGAAGTAGCAGATAGATTAGGTCTTTGTTATAATACTATTTTAAAACATATTAAGAATGGACAATTACAAACTATAAAGTTTTGTAATAGATACTATGTTACAAAAGAAGAATTTGATAGATTTTATTTAATGATAAAGAGTTCAAAGTAATATGTACAAAAAACATTTGTTTATTGTTACACATAAAAAATTAAAAAATGTATTTAAAAAATATGTACGAATTTAACCTTTTTTGTAATAATAATTAAAATAATGATTTTTGTTACATAAGGAGGATGTTAAAATGATACAAAATACTGATGGAATTACTTATGGTTATGGAAGATGTTCTACACTATCTCAAGATTATGAATACGAAAAAAACGCTTTAATGAAAAAAGGTATTAAAGAAGAAAATATCTATCTTGAATATGGAAGTGGTGCAGATAAAGATAGACCTGAATTAAATAAATTGATGTCTATTCTAAAAAACAATGACACATTAGTTGTTACAGATATTACTAGGTTAAGTAGAAGTACCTCTCACTTTTGTGATATTTTAGACTATATTAGAGAAAATCATATATGTTTGATCGTAGATTCATTAATTGTTGATTGTAGAAAAGAAAAGTTAGATGTTATGGTTGAAGCAATGTTAAAAATAAGTGCTGTCTTTGGAGAGATGGAAAGAAAAATTAGAATTGAACAAATTAAACTTGGTCAAGAAAATGCTAGGCGACAAGGACACAAAATTGGTAGGCCTGTTTTAACTAAAGATGATATACCTGATTCTTTTTATAAAAATTTACATTTGTATCAAGAAAAAAGAATTAATAAAAGTGAATTTGCAAGACTTATGAACTGGTCTAGGCCTAAATTAGATAGAATATTGCAATTATATAATTGTTAAAATTCTGTAAGTTTGTAACTTTTTTTAGTAAAAAGTTCTTTTTTTTGCAAAAAATTCAAAAAAAATGGTTAAAAATATTCAAAAAAGTGCAAAAGGTTTTGAAAAAATTCATAATATAATATAGAGGGGTTGTCTTTAAAGAAAGGATGTAGAATTATGTATCACAGAAAATTTAAATATGTAAGAGAGAGAAGAGAAGTAGCCTTTGTAGAAATAACTAATGGAAAGATAATAGCTCATCATTTAGAAAATAGCGCTAATATTAAATCAATACCTATTAAAAAATTGATATTATCAGAAAAAACTTGCGATAACTTTGTACATGAAATTACAAAATTTAATAAAGTTTATAGTCCTCAGTTTTTTAAAACTAAATTTAGATATTTGGAATATTTAGAAGATGATGATTCAATGCTAGAATTATATCAAAAAGATTTTTCTACAAGATTTTTCGAATACTTGTCAATTTATACTGAAGATGAATTAAACAAAATAATATTAGATTTTGGAAAAACTGTTTATAAATGGATGAATAAAAGAATAGATGGATTTAATTATAAAACTTATGAAGAATTTTTGGAAAAGAGTATGAATATAATGATTGAAAATTTATCTAAAGTTAATTCTGCTCATCTTTTAAATACAATAAACAATTTTGTAATTAAAATCGGATGTCCTCCTGATATAGTGGATAATAAATCTTGTTGGAATAATTTTATTTATATGAGCTTAATAATGTATCTTTATATAGAAAAAAAAGCTGGAACATATAAATCAAATATTGATTATTATAAATTATTTCAATATATGTGTCATTATAAAGTTCAATGTGAATATGAGCATTTTATTTATCCTAGAACTATTTTTATAACTCCAAATAACAAAAGTATAGTTCATAATGTAAATTATTTAGAAGAATATATGAATAATTATTTATATGAGAGATATTATAATCCAAATGCTCAATTTTGGTATGATGACCATATGATAGATTTACTTGATGAACATCAAAATTATCTTTTATCTATAACTAAAGATGACAAGAAAAAAGAAAAAATAAATAAATATACAATTGAAGAGCTAGACAGAAGTTATAATAGAAAAATTAAAGGTTATTAGCTTCATGGGAATTCTCAAAATTTTCAAGTATAGTTAATTAATATGCTATACTTTTTTTGTCGAAGAAAAAAGGCCTAATTTTACGACAGTAATATATGATATTTTAGGAGGAGGATTAGCATAGCAACATATATTACTTATAGAATGAAGCTATGTAGAAAAAAATGAATCAGGAATTAGCAAGAAAAGCTCAAATGATAGCTATTTTAAGAGGAAAAAATCAAAATGAAGAATTTGGTAATTTAGCAGTTTTACCAGCAGGTAGATATAACTGCGTTATCGAAAAAGTATATGAAGGAGTAAATACTAATGACAAATTGTTCTTCGGGATTAAAAGTACGATTTTGTCAGGAGATAACAAACAAAATTTTGTTATTGAATGTATTTATTTAAATGATGATGCTTTGGAGAGAGGGATTCAAAGAATACGTAATATATTAGGTGTATTTCAATTACCGGATATTACTGAAGAAGATATAAAGAATAACAATCTTTTATCTAGATTATCTGAGATAGTTGGTAATAGATGTTATGTAAACATAGGAAATTCAGATAATTTTACTACTTATTCTTATGAACGAATATAAATTAGTATTTTTTGATTTTGAGGTTTTTAAATACGACTGGTTAGTAGTATTTAACTTTAATAATCAAGAGGAAGTAATTGTGAATGACTGTGATAAACTTAAAAATTTTATTAACAGTCATTCCGACCACTTTTTTATTGGGTTTAACAATTACCACTATGATGATATTATATGTCATAAAATTATTGAAGGAGAAAATCCATATGAAATAAATAATAGAATTATTGAAAATAAAGAAAAAATCAAAATAAAAGATTATTTATATAAAAGTTTGGATTTAATGCAAGATTTAAAAATTACATCATTAAAGAAAATTATGGCTAATTTAGGGTTAAATATAATAGAATGTCCAGTTAATTTTAAACTAGAAAGAAAGTTAACTGAAGAAGAACTCGATACTGTCATTAATTATTGTAAAAATGATGTAAATGCTACGAAGTTTTTTTATCAATTTAGAAAAAAATATTTTGAAACTAAGTTAGGAATTATAAATGATTTTAATTTAGATGAAAAATGTATTATGTATACAGAAAACAGATTAACAACTGAAATATTAAATCCAAAAGAATATAGTAAATGTAGAGATGAATTAATATTTAATTATTGTAATGATTTGAATTTTGAAATTTTACCAAAAGAAGTTTTAGATTTTTATGGTGATATTGAATATAGATATTTTAACTATGATGAATATTCACAATTATCTAAAAAAAAATTAGATTTTGTTTTGTTAGGATGTCCTACAAGATATGGTTTAGGCGGAATACATTCAGCTTTAAAAAATATTACTGAACACGGCAATATTTTACAAATAGATTTTAGTTCCTTTTATCCATCAATAATGATTAATTATGATTTCTTTAGTAGAGCTATAACAGAAAAGGATATATATATAAAAATTTATAATGATAGAATAGCTTTAAAACAGATAGATGTTGAAAAATCTAATAGGTTTAAATTAATTTTAAATAAACCTTATGGATGTATGAAGAATAAATATCATATTTTGAGAGATTTTAGAAGAGCAAATGAAATAACTATAAATGGTCAACTAATTATTACTCAATTAGTAATAGAATTAAAAGAATATATTAAGTTGATACAAACTAATACAGATTCTATTACATTTAAATATGAAAAAGAAAATTATGTAATCATAAAAAAGATTATCGATAATTTTTGTGATAGATTTGGCCTAGGTTATAGTGAATGTAAAATCAAAAGTATTTATCAAATAAATGTTAATAATTATATTATTGTTGATGAAAATAATTTACTAAAATGTAAGGGAAGTTTATTTAAAAACTATAATCCTCTTGAGCATAGAGATGTATATAAAGACTTTAATAAGTTTGACCAAAAGACTAAAGAATATACTGATTTATATAATTCTAATAGTTTATCTATTATTGATAAATGTTTAGTAGAAAGTTTAGTTTATGGAAGAACTGTAGAAGATGTAGTTTATGAAAGTTATAATAATAATGAAATTGATAGATTTCAACTGGTTGTAACATATGGTCAAAGTTTTGATAGTTGTATTCTAATATATGATGGTAAGCAACAAGTACAACAAAAAGTTTGTCGAGTTTTTGCAACTAAAGATACTCGATATGGAGAAATTCTCAAACATAGAAATATGAATTTGACAAAAAATGTGGATTATGAAAATGAATATGAAAAAATACCAAGAAGTTTTAAGCATAATTTTGTATTTAATGATAGTTTAGATAAATTTCCAAAAGAAATTCTTGATTTGGATTATTATATTAAAATTTGTAAAGAAAATATAATAGAAAAGGAAGATTAAACATTATGGGAAAATTAAAGGAAAAAAAAGAAGTTAATTTCGAGCAACAACTGTCTAGAGATAAAAATCATTTTATGATAGAAAAAATAGATGAATTTATAAAGACTTTAAGTTTTGTTATATATAACGATAATTTATATGTAAAAAATAAGTTAGGAAATTATGTTACTGGAAATAATGAAATTAATAAGGTCATAAGTGAATATATTCCATTAACTTTTAATCAAAACAAAGAATTTTTATATCAAATTAAATTGAAAGCTCCTGTTGTAGAAACGGATGCTTGTTTTCGATTAAATAATGGAATGTTGAAAAAGAATTCAGAAGGATTTTATGAAGTGGTAGAAGATAATAAGGAAGATTTTTGCCCTTTTAATCTTAATTTAACTTATGATAAAAATGCAGATGATAAATGGGTAAATAAATTTTTGAATGATATATCAAGTAGTGAAGAAATGAAAGAAACATTAATTGAATTAATTGGAAGTATTTTTTTAATAGATAAATCTCCTTGTAAAATATTTTATTTATTTGGTACAACAGGCAGTAATGGAAAATCTACTTTTACTGCAATGTTAAGAAATTTTATTGGAGAATCTTTAACCTCTAATATAGATATAAGTAATTTAAAAGATGATACTAATATGTCAAATCTTATAGGTAAATTAATAAACATATCTGATGATGCTGATTTTAATATTTTGCGATATGATAAAACCTCTAGAATGAAGAGTATTGCTAGTGGAGAGATATTAACTATTAGACCTATATATTGTTATCCTATAACTGCTAAATTTTTTTGTACATTAGTTGTAAGTTGTAACAATTTACCATTATTTGATGATAAATCTGGAGGTTTAATTAGAAGATTAGTTATACTTGAGTTTTTATCAAAGTTTGAAAAAAAAGATAAAGTAGTTAATATGTTGGATTTATTAAGCACACCTGAGGCAAAATCAACTCTGTTAAATCTAGCAATAAAAGGTATGAATAAAATTATCTCAAATAATTATGAGTTAAGTGAAAATGAATCTATCAAAAAAACAATGAATGATTATTATTTAGAAACTGATAATGTGAGAAAGTTTTTAGTAGAAACACCTAATATAGAGAATCAAAAAGTATCGGAAGTATATGATAGTTATAAAAACTTTTGTAACGATATAGTGCAAGAACCTGTTGGTAAAAATTTATTTGGAAGTCGATTAAAAATGTATGGATATATATCTAAGGTAAGAACAGAGCAAGATAAAGGTAAAAAAATATCATCTAGAATATATGTAAAAGACAATTCAAAAAAACATATAGAATTGTAATGTAATAAATTTATATGTACAAGTGAATATTAACTTGATATTATATAAATCGTTTATAAAAAAAGCATATAATTAGATTTAAAAAATAAAATTAAATGGGGGAAGTATGATGAACAAAATTAAATTAAGTAAAAATCAACAAATAAAGATGTTAGAGTTTTTTTTAAAAACTTCTATTCCTAAAATGTTAGAAGCAAAATTGAATTAGATTTTAACAAAGGGGGTATATATGTTAGGAATTAAACAACTAAATGCAGGTCTATATATTCGTGTTTCAACTGAAAGACAAGCTAAAGAGGGTTATTCTGTTTCTGCTCAAAAAGATAATCTTAGTAGATTTGCAAGACAACAAGGATGGAATATTTTTAACATATATGCTGATGAAGGTATAAGTGCTAAAAATATAGAAGATAGACCTGAAGTAAAAAAACTTATTGCTGATATAAAAAATAAACTTGTTGATGTGGTTGTGTTATATAAGTTCGATAGATTAACTCGTGATAGTAAAGATACAGAGGAGATAATAGAACTTATACAAAACTGTGGAATACAAGTTTTTACTTTATCTGGTGGAGTTGTGGATGTTTCTACTGCTACTGGAAGATTTACGGTTAGAATAAATGGCGCTGTGGCTCAATTAGAAAGAGAACAGACTATTGAAAGAGTAAAATTAGCTTTTGAACAAAAAGTAAGACAAGGTTATACTTTAGCTTGTGCCACAACTTGTTACGGATATGACCGTAAAATACATGAAAAAGAACAAACTATAAATAAAGAAGAAGCTAAAATAGTAAAAAGAATCTTTAAAATGTATTTAGATGGAAAAACTTTATCTGAGATTTGCAACATATTAAATATAGAAAAAGTTCCAACGAAAAAAGCTGGAAGAGTTGTAAAAAAAAGATATGAAGATTCAACATATACGATAAACAGTATATGGATGCCAAAAACTATAAGATTAATATTATCTAATCCTACATACATAGGAAAAGTTAGATATCATGTAGGTAAAGAAGATGGTTTTATTGTAGATGGAAAGCATGAACCAATTATTTCTAAAAATGTATGGGATGAGGTTCAAATTAAATTATCTAAAATAAAAACAACTCATAAAACTAATTTACCTAAAGATGAAGTATATTATTGTGGAACACTAGTTTGTGGTATATGTGGTAAAAAATTAACATCTTGTAGAACAAATAAAATTAATTCTAAAGGAGATAAAGTCGTATTTAAAAATTATAGATGTGTTAATAGAGAAAAAAAGTTATGTACTTGTATGGGAATGAGTCATAATAAAGTTGAAACTGCTTTTTTAGATTATATGGATAATATCGAGGACTTAACTGAAATAGATAATATAGAAATAGAAGATAATAATAGTGACATGGAAGAGTTGGAAAATATAAAGAAAAGTCTAACACAAGCTAATAATAAAAAAAGAGAAGTAATGGATTTGTTTATGTTAGATAATATAACTCATGAGCAATTAAAATATATGACTAAAGAATTAGATGAAAAAATAAATATATTAAAACAAGAAATTTCTAGATTGGAGTTAACACTAACTCCAAAAGAAAAAGTAAATAAACGCGAAATATCAAAAACAATAAAAGAGCATTGGCAATATTTATCTAATCGAGAAAAAATGGAGTTTTTAAATAATTTTGTGAAAGAAATAATTATTGTTAATAGAAATAAAGATAAGAAAAATGGTAAACCAGAAATATTAAATGTTAAATTTTATGATTAAATAGGTATTTTAATATATCTATTTTTTTGTTATAATTACTGAAAAATAAACAACTTATTATGTAGTCATACTGATTAAGGAAATAGCTTCTGCAATATCATGAGTGATCATAATAGCAGTCTTTTTTTCTTTTTTAATTATTTTATATACATCATCTGATACTGCTAATCTTGATTGATAGTCAAGTGCAGAGAAGGCTTCATCTAACAATAGAATATCAGGTTCAGTTGCTAGTGTTCTGATTAAAGCTACTCTTTGAATATAGCGAAGACACTTTTTTTCATTTTTCTTTATTTTATAAGGGTTTGCTTGATACCTGATTCAAGCATGTTTTTTAACCTTTAAGGAACATATTTTATTAAAGTTTAACTTTTAAGTTTTGTTTTATATAGGTTTAAAGTGTGTGTTCTAATGCAACCTATGTTTTTTTGTTATTGTTTATTATAATTATTTATTATTTAAGAAATTCATTACTAAATCAATTAGAATATCTTTCTCTTTAGGATTAGATTGGGCTATAAGTAGTGTAATTGCAACAAGTGTATTATTATCAATAACTTGTCCATTTTCGTTATAAAGAATGTTATAAAATTCTAGGAAATATATAAATAGTGTCGCAGCAATTCTTTTGTTACCATCTATAAATGTATGATTTTTAGTAATTAAATACAAGAAATTTGCGGCTTTTTCTTCTATTGTAGGGTATAAGTCTTTTCCATCAAAAGACCCGTATATAGTGCCTATAATTGCTTGTAAACCTTTATTTCTTTCTAAAGCAAATAAATCACTATCACTATTAAACTTCAATTTACCTATAATATTCATACAATCTTCATAAGTTATTTTATTATTGTTTATTGTCCCATTAGGTTTAGATATTCTTTTATGATCATAATCATCAAGTAAATTTAAAGAATTTGAATAATTATTTATGACCTTAATTATTTCTTGTGCTTCACTACCATTTAATTTTTCATCAATTCTTCCTGCAATATCAATTAATTTAATTGTTTTTTCAAGATATTCTAATCTCTTTTGATTAACTGCATAGCCTTTAATCAAATAATCTTTTAAAATTTTGTTAGCCCATTTTCTAAAAATAATGCCATTTTTAGATTTAACACGATAACCAACACTTATGATAACATCTAAACTATAAAAAGAAACAGGTTTATCTGAATTAGGAATTTGCATTTTTTGCAAATTGCTTTCCATGTCTAATTCATTTTCAGTAAAAATATTTTTAATATGTCTTGATATAACACCAATATTTCTATCAAATAATCTTGCCATTTGTTCTTGAGTAAGCCATACTGTTTCATCTTTCATATTAACTTCTAATTTTACATCTTGATTTTCAAATAGTATAATTTCATTCTTCATATATTGCCTCCTTTACTATGTAATAGGAATTAGAATAGAGAAGGGTATCTCTATTCAAAATTCCATTTAATTTGAATATCTCTAGTATTTGTTTCTTCGTTTAATTTACCAATATAAATTTTATCAATAAATTCATCAACAATAACTCTATTTAATTCTTCTAATTTTTGGTATTTACTAAATATCTCTTTATTATTTTTTGCAGATTCTTCTTTCATTCTATAATAGGATATTTCATTATTAATTGATTTAATTTGATCTTTATAAATATCTTCGTCTTTATTATAATTGGTAATTAAATCTTTAAATTGTTCTGCTGTAATAACACCATTTACTTTATCTTCATAAATATTTTTTAAATAATTTCTAGTTTTAGATATTTTATTTTCAATGTCAGTTCTAAGACCCACTAAAGATTTAATTTTTTCCTTGAATCTGCTATCAAGTTTTTTTGAATCTAAATTTTTTAATTCTTCTTCATCATAAAATTTCTCGATTTTCCTATTAATTGCATCTAATACTAGATTAGCTAATTCATCATATCTAATAGAAGTTTTATTTATACAATCATCATATCCATCACGATTATTAGAACATACTAAATATTCATGTTTAGAAGAATTCTTTTTTCGCATATAATGATTACATTCAAGACAAAATACCTTACCAGAGAATATATGCACACCACCAGTTGCTTTCATTGGTTTAGTTCTTTCTTTCATAGCAATTTGCACTTTATTAAATGTTTCTTCATCAATGATAGCTTCATGTGTGTTTTCTATTCTGATCCATTCACTTTTATCTTTATTTCTTATTTTATGATTTTTATAACTAACAGTAGTTCTTTTCCCTTGAATTAAATGTCCTAAATAAATTTCATTTGTTAAAATAGTTTTAATGGCATTTGTAGACCATTTTATTTCTTCACGAGGTCTATTACTAATTACATTTAATTTAATACCCTTGCGGTATTTATAAAGGGAAGGAGAAGGTATTTCCTTACTATTTAAATATTTAGCAATACCTGTAAATCCTAATCCTGTTAGATATAAATCATAAATGTTTTTTACGATTTCACTCGCTATAGGATCTATTATCAACTTATTATTATCATCAGGCGATACTTCATAACCAAATGGAGCGAAAGGAGAAATAAATTCTCCTTGCTTCATTTTGGAATTAAAAGCACTTCTTATATTGTCAGAAACATCTTCTAAATACCATTCATTAACTAAACCATTTATTTGTCTAGATTTTTTATTTCCTAAAACTTCAGTATCAGCATTATCTGATAAACCGATAAATCTAATATTCCATTCTTTGAATTTATTATTGATATATTTTTCAACAATTTCCATATCTCTTGAAAATCTTGATTGACTCTTACATAAAACAATATCAAGTTTACGATTTTCACAATCTCTAATTAATCTTTCAAATTCAGGTCGATAAGTTCCTGCACCAGATAAATCTTCATCACAATATTCATCTATTAATGCAAATTCAGGATGCTTATTTATATAGTCAACAAGCATATTTCTTTGGTTTTTAATAGATTCACTATCATCATCTTTGTTTACTTTGTCTCTATCTTCATTAGACAATCTCAAATAAATACCAACTCTTAATACTTTCTTACTTAAAACACTCTCCATTTCATTCATAACTATTACCTCCTAACTTAAGGTAATAATTAAGTTTAAAGTTAAACTTATAACCAATACTATTATAACATCTATTTAGAGTAATTAACATTAAACTCCATTAGTTCAATAATTTTATATAATTTTTTATTGACTATTCCTTTTAATTTAGTATCAGTTAATTTATTATCCACAATATCAATAATATTATATTTCATTATCTTTCTCCTTTACATATTTTAAGTTTGAGAAATAGAAAGACATTTGTAATAAATTTTATCTATATTTTTTCTCATATTATCAATCCTCCAATCACTATTTAATTTAAAATAATTATTTTGGTACATTTTATTAAAAATTTTATCTTCTTTCTCATTTATACAAAGTTAATACTATTTTGGTTACAAATATCTTTTTTAAATATTAAGGGTTTACTTATCTACTTATATCAAAGTCATCGGATTTATCTTTTTCAGGTCGTTCGTATTTACGATTAACACCATTTGCATAGTATTCCATATCATCATAATTAATTTCGCTGTTTTTAGAAAAATGAATTCCTATCTTATGACCTAATGCTCGGCAAATTTTATCACAAAAGTTAAACATTTTTTCTTTAAAATTATTAAAAGTTTCTTGTATTTCATTAACTTTTTCTTCTAATTTTTCAATAATAGAATTTTTTTCTTTAATTATTGATTTTTGTTTAGATATAGTTTGTTGTTGTTCTTGAATTTTTATATCTCTTTCTTTAATAGCTCGACCATCTTTCAGTTTTGAATTTTCAGTTTGAAGATTTTTTACTTTGTCAGTTAGTTCTTCGATAATAACATTTTTTTGTTTAATAACATTTTTGTTATTAGAATTCTGTTTTTGCATATTTTTGGAATAGTCAATTAGATTGTTAATATCTTCATCTTTATAACCAATAACTTTTCTTTTTACTGGGTTTAAAACTGTATTAGAATCAATTTTTGATATCTCCTTTGTTGTTCCTAATTCTATTTCATTTAGCCGTTTATTCTTCTCAAATTCAATTTTCATTTCACTAATTTGTTCATTTAAATCTTCAATCTCTTTTTGAGCTTTAGTTTTATGATGTTTATTATCGCCAATATTTCCACGAAAGAGATTATAACCTTTTTCAGTAATGAACTTGTTGTAATCATCTTGAATTTTAGCATAAGAAGTTTTACCGCCTAAAGTTTTCCAAAACTGATCACAATTTAAAAATTTTCCTTTTTCAACTTTAAAAATGTTTTTACCATCCTTATCTTTCTTTTGAACTGGATACATTTTTTTATTTCCTTTTTTATCTATTCCTTCACGATAAATTATATTTCCGTTTGTATCAGTTTTAAAGACTTTTCTCTTAACTTCATCAACAACAGGGATAAAGTAAAATTGTAAATGTGGTGTATCTTCATCAAAATGAATTTCTGCATATACTATATTATCTTTACCAACAAGTTCTTCTAAAAATTTATAACTATCATCAAAAAAATCCATAACTTTTTTAGGTATATCTTCTTTAGATTTTATATCAGGAACTAGAATAGGTTTTCCTTTATCTTTTCCTACTTGATGAGTTCGATTACTTTCTTTAAACTTCATTCCCAAACTTTTAAAAAATTCTTTTCCACTTGTAACGATAGCACCATTTAATAAGTTTGTGTTCTTGCCATCGTTATAATATATTTTATTATCTTTTAATTTAGAATAGACTTGTTCTTGTAGAGTGGGTTTAGATAAAGGTACATAACTATAATTAAATATTGTTCTATCTTTATCATAATTTCCTGTACCTTTTCGTTGTACAAGTTCTATACCAATTCCACCTAAATCATTGACTTTATATTTAGTTTCAAACCTTAGTACTTGATTTCCATCATACATTAAATACCTCCTTTGTTAGTGCTTCTTTGTACTAAAGGTCAATTATTGACCTATCTCACTAGGGCATAGCCCTGTGAGATTAGGGTGTTCCCTAATAACCCCTTGCTTG
>CALVSD010000009.1 GCA_944358805.1 uncultured Bacilli bacterium | reverse complement strand
TTAATGTATGCATCAGGTTTAGGAGCACAAGTTAGTCCATTAAATCCATATTTAATAGAGCATTATAAAAAATTAAAAGGCGAAGATTTGAAAAAAGCATTAGATAGTATTGAAAGTAATATGAACAATAATGATGTAGTAATTAATTCATTAAAGAAATCAGCAGATGAAACTACTGATGAAGAAAAGAAAGAAGTATTATTAGATACAATAGAAGATTTAGAATATCAAAATGAAACTAATAAAGAAATATTAGAATTGTTAAATAGTCTTGCAATAAAGGAGTTTAGAGATGGTAAATAGTTTAAAACGATTAAAAAAAATCCAAATCATTGGAGTTATACTTCAAATAATATCTTTTATAGGTTGTTATCTTAATATTGATGCGTTTACATATTGGTTTTGGATTGGTACAGGACTTAATTTGATGGGGACAATTTATTTTATTGATATTTGGAGTAAAGAGGGCAAAACACGTTTTAGAAAATTGGATAATAAAAGAGATAAAAATCTTACGAGAAAATCATCTGAATTAATATTTTTTTTAACAATAGTAGAATCGATGTTTATATCTATTGTGTTTATTGCTGAATTTTGGATTAAAGATTTTTCTAAACAATTTTCTACTATTTTGAGTGTATTTATTATGTCATTAGTAGTATTAATAGTTATCTTAATAGTAGTTGAAAAAACATTTAAGCAAGTAGATATAATTGCAACTCATAACGATAAAATAAAGTAATGACATTATGACATTATATTTATGTAAGGGGTATATAAAAACTTAATGTCATAATGTCATAAATAAAATTTAATTGAATAATAAGAAGAACTAGAGTAATTTAAGGTAATATTTACCTTTAGATTACTCTTTTTATATAACACTTTAAAATACAATATTAAATAGTTTTTAAATATTATATTAATAAAAAAAGATGTTAAAAAATCTAAAATTTATTGTTTATCAAAAAAGAAAGTTATAAAAAAGACTAAAGTTGAATTAGTACAAAATAAAAAGAACATTATAGTTCCGTAATTATTTCAAAAATTCATCAATTGTAGTATCTAAAATTATAGATAATTTTACTATCTTATCAAGTGGCATTTGTTAAGTACTATCAGTTTCACTTTCAAATCTTTTGTAGATAAAATATTTAAAAAAAATTAAAATTTATATTATTTTTTCTTCCTTTAAGAAGTTTAATAATGAGTTATCTTTAATTATTAAATAATTTTCTTTTGATATAAATAATTTTAAAATATTTTTTGAAATTTCAAATTTTAATATTTTGTTTAAATCTATCTCAAATATTACTTCTTTTTTCTTTATGTAAAATAATCTTTGAGAACTTCTTAAATCTTCCATTGAATTGTTTATGTTGCTAGGATAATTTAATACCAATAGTCTTAAATTAGTAATTATTATAGTATAATTTTCGTAGTTATTTTTTTCGTAAATTTTAGAATCATCTGTTATAAATTTTATTTTTTCATTATCTAATAATTTAAAATCGTACATAATTTGGTAACTCCTTTCATTTTTATTGTAGCATATACAATTAAAAAAGTAAATTGGTGAATAAAAAAATATAAATAAAAAATAACTTGTAATTTTAAAAATGTGCTATGAATGGGGAAAAACTTACAATAAATGTATTGACTAATATATGAATATATGTTACACTTTAGTTAATTAAGATAGTGCTTTAATTATTATTAGATTGTTCCATATTTATATTTAAAATATTTAAATTTGATTAGAGTTTTGTATAATACAAATAAAATGAAATGGAGGTGTATTATAAACTTATTTGTATATATGAACTTTGATATATATGGAGGAGAAAAATATGAATAAAAAAAAGATACTTTTACTTTTAATATTTATGATATTTATAGGTTATAACAGTGTGTCTGCAAGTGAAAATTTGAGAATGATAAACAATGATTCAATTAAGTTTATAAACAATAAGGGATTGGACATAACGGAAAGTATGTATGAAAAATTGCAAATTTATGGATTTACTGATGAAGAAATTTTAAGATTAGATGAAAATACATATAGAATAATAAATAGTATAAAAGCCGATACATACTCTAAAAAAGATAAATATTATGAGGATATATATGTATACAATTCACAAGATTTATATAATAAAAAGCAAAAACCTAATAGAATAATTACAAAAGAAATAACAAAAGAAGATTTCGATAATGCTACAGCAAAATCACTTATTAATAGTGATGGTTCAGTGTATGAGACTTCTGCAAGGAAACTTTCATTAGTGATTAGTTACTTTACTAACGAACCAACTGTTAAAAATATATCACTTCAAACAACTTTTAAAACAATTCCTTCTGTAAGAAGTTATGATATTATTGCTATGAGAATTACAAATGGTGAGATTAACAGCAATTCACAGAGTATTACGACTAATATGACTTATAGAGTTCCTGTTGCTGCGTGTGATGGAACATATACAACTCAAACCAGTACTGCAAATGCAAGTAATACTAGTCCAGGATGGAATGTAAAAAATTTTACCTTGGGTTATTATGGTATAGGTTTTACTGGACTTTTACCTAATGATTATATAAGTTGTTTTAATGATTTAGGTTTTCCTTTTTACCAATCTTTAACAGGATATAAAATTACAATGTTTGCTAAAGCAAAATCCGTAGGTAATACGATCACATTATATGGAACTTATCAGCATGCAACGAGCAATGTTAATTTTAATGATGTGGTTAGAAATTATGATTTTAATTCTAATGGGTTAGGTGGCGTAATAAGTTTTAATAATGGTATGGCAACTTATTATGATGGCGCTGGTGGAACTAGCATTACATATTAGAATAGTTAATACAGTTAAATTATGTAAATTTTTTGAAAAGTATTGGACGATGTGAGAAAACATATGTAAATAATAATTGAAACTAGAGTAATTTAAAGTAATATTTATCTTTATATTACTCTTTTTATATAATAACTAAAAATGCAATATTAAATATTTTTAACTATTATAGTAGTAAAAAGTGTATTAATAAATGCAAAAAATATTAAAAATTATTTTAATCAAATGTAGTAAAAAAAATAAAAATTATGCTATAATATATTTAAGAGTAGAGTGTAATAAAATAAACTATATAAATTTGAGAAAGGAGGATTGTAGGATTATTTGTATAAGTTTATAATGATTGAGAAAGGAATATTATTATGAAAAATAAAAAAATAGAAATTATAACTATAATAGCTTTATTAGTAGTTATAATTGTATGTGTAGTATTTGTAATCTTACAAAAAACAGAAATTTCTTCATATAAAGAAGATGTTGATTCGTACAAAGAAAAAGTTAGTACATTAGAAAAACAATTAGAGAATAAGCAAAATGAAGAATCACGAGAATATGATTGTAGTTTTACACGAACATATAGAGTGATAGATACTATAGATTATCCTTTGGCATCGGATGGGGTATCTTATATTGTTGTAGATGATTATCAAGGCTATGTTCCATTTATTGTTGCTATTCCATCATCTATAGATAATTTAGAAACATATAAATATTATGAATTTACATATCATTTAAAAGGAAAAGGAGTAGTTAATGATTTTAAACAATTAAACTCTTACTTATTTGCTTCATTATTTAATAAATATCATGGTAATCCTTCATCAGGAACAGTATATGTTGAATTAGATATTGTTGAAACATCAAAAAAAGGTGTTGAACAAATACAAGAAAACATATGTAAATAATAATTGAAACTAGAGTAATTTAAAGTAATATTTATCTTTATATTACTCTTTTTATTATGAATTTAAGTTAATAAAAAAACAACCCTGTACTAGCAGTTGCCTTATTATATCTCATAATTCCCCGTTAGTTATTTTATGTAGTTTTTCATAACTATTTAATATAAAAACAATAAACTTTTTATATTAATATTTTTTAAAATTTTATGAATAATTAATAAATGCTATCTTGTTATTTTTCATTATATTTTTTTGCTTTTAAAGGTTAATATTTCCATAATGCTTTCTAATTCTTTACATTCTTCAATAAATTTAGTAAATGCATCATCATATTTTTGACTTAAATCATGTAATTTATCTTCCCAATTTTTATGAGATTTTTTGAAAAATTTTAATGGTTCTTCATTTTCTAAAATACATATCTGTTTTCTAATAAAATTACATTTTTTATCATAAAAGTTAGCAATATTCATAGTAGAATTTTTTAAGTTAATTGCACTTGAAATATATAATTCTGCAAATGTTTTTTCTAATTCATTACTTGCTTCATTTTTTATCATAATTAAATACACCTCCTATTAAACGAATAAAATTTTACTTTTTGAAAAGAATAATTGTAGTTGCTCAATTAGGGCGACTTTTAAACTTATGCGAATAATTTCGTGTATTGTTAAAATATATAATTTATTTTTCAGAAAGTGAGGTGTTGAATATTCCAACTTTAAAATTAAATGACTATGAACCTAAAGAAATTGTAAAAATATTTAGGGAATGGTCAGAACAAACTCAAGATGAGTTTGCTAAAAATTTAAATAGAAAAGCAAGAAGTATTCAGCATTATGAGGGTGGAACTAGGCAAATCACACTCTCAACGATTCTGAAAATTGCAAAGTTATATGATATTGAAATTATTGCACGAAAAAAATAATTTCTTTTTTTTCCTCCTTTCTAATTTTTCCTTGATGTATCTCATTGGTGTTTCATATTCATTATAGCATAATTTTGCTCATATACACCGAATAAAATTAAATATAGCCGAATTTAAGGGGATAATTTGACTATGAGGATTGATGTGTATGTTAGAACAAAGACTTGAAAATTTAAGAGATGAAAGAGATTTATTAAAAAAAGATGTGGCAAAAGACATAGGGGTAGTAGAATCTGTTTATTCAGAATGGGAAAATGGTAAACTTTCTATACCAACAAAAAGGATATATGAATTGTCAAACTATTTTGAAGTTAATATTGATTATATGCTAGGTATTTCAGATAATAGGGTACACCTTAAAACTAATAATGATATTAATATTAATTTAGTATCTGCAAGACTAAAAGAAATAAGAAAAGCATTAAAGTTAACGATGAGAGATTTAGCAGATAAATTTAATACAACTTCATCAGCAATAAGTAATTATGAAAATAGTAAATATTTGATATTGAGTTCATTTTTAATAGAATTATGTAAATATAGTAATTACTCTATTGATTGGGTACTCGGTAGAACAAATGATAAATTTTTAAGGTAATTAAAATAAAAAAATAACCTAGAAATCAGTTATAATCTCTAGGCTATTGCTTTAATTGTACTTATATTTTCAACTACCCACTCAACTACCAAGAAGATAGTTTTTAATTAAATTCTTATAAACTTTTTTAAACTTTATAATTTTAAAATTCTTATAAAATAAGGGAAAAATGAAGTTTATTTAATATGGAGTACGTGATTTGAGTTTGCCCCCTGAAGAGAGCATTTAACAGTGCTCTCATTTTTTATGCCCATTTTATAAGGGTTTGTGAGGCATCGATATTGCTAAAATAATTTTAGGTACAATTTAGGTACAAAAAAATTTGATTTTAGAGTAGTTCATTGAGAAAAAATACCGAAAATGGCAAAAATTCTCAATGGATTTTTTTACAGTGATACGGACAATATAGATTTCATCCGTATGGTTGTAATGGTATTATACCGCAAACGGAAGGATATAATTAGTATAAGATCATGATATAATACATTATGAGGCGATGACTTATGGAAAAGAAAGAAGAAATAATAAGTAATAAAATCAAATGTAAAAAATGCGGAGATATTATAGAATCGAAAAGTACAAATGATTATAAAAGATGTTCTTGTGGAGCAGTAGCAATTGATGGAGGCAAAGATTATTTAAAAAGAATTGGTAAAGAAAAAGATTATATAGAGTTATCTAAATTAAAATAGACAGCTTTTTTTATTAAAAGGGTTGTATTTAAATAAAAAATAGCATATAATAAAATTACCTATTAGGTAATCTAAAAACGAAAGGAGGGTTGAGGTTGCAAATCGAAGCTGATAACAGAAGGTTAGAAAAGAAATTAAGTGATATTGAGAACTTAAAGAAGACTATTGGCATTGATATGACAAGAGCACTAAAACAGAGAATAGATCAACTTAGGGCAGCAGATAATTTTAAAGAGTATTTAGATATCGGTTTGGGTGATCCTCATCCTCTTGTAGGAAATTTAGATAATCTTTTTGGTATTAAAATTAATAGGAATTATAGATTAATAGTAGAACCATTATCAGAAAAATTAGATGATGATTCGTTAAGAAAATGTAAGAAAGTTAATTTGAAAGGAGTGGCAGATTATCATGATGGGAAATGTGAATGGCTTATCCCTTGATTTGTTAGTTCATCCAGGGGAAACAATTAAAGAAGTTTTGGAAGAAAAGAAGATGTCGCAAGAAGAATTAGCTATAAGAACAGAATATTCTCCTAAACATATTAGTGAGGTTGTGAGGGGAAAGAAGGATATATCATCTGAGTTTGCAAATAGATTAGAGTATGCTTTAGGTATACCTGCTAGTTTTTGGATGAACCTTCAAAGTAACTATGATAAAGAAGTTTTTGAAATTAATAGTTTAAGTAATATTGAAGAAAAAGAATTAAATATCTTAAAAGATTTAAAAGATGTTATTAAATTTTGTGAAAATGCAGAAATAATTGAATGTAATTCAAAAAAAGAAATAACAGTTTTAAATATGAGAAAATTTCTTAATTTAAACAATTTATGTAGTATACCAAGTTTATCTATACAACAAGCTGCTTTTAGAGGTTCTAAGGCAAATAAAGTAAATGTATATGTATTATATGCATGGCAGAAATTATGTGAGTATTTTACTAATAAAATAAAAATTACTAATAGTTATGATATAGAAAAATTGAAAACAAAATATGAAGATATAAAAAGAACAATGTTTTTACCGGCAAATGATATGGTTACTGAATTAAAAAATATTTTTGCTGAATGTGGTATAGCATTTGAAGTCGTACAACATTTTACTGGAGCACCTGTTCAAGGATTCATTCAAAAAAGAAATGGTAAAGTTGTTTTATGTATGACTATAAGACAATCTTTCTCTGATATATTTTGGTTTACTTTGTTCCATGAAATAGGGCATTTAACAAATGATGATTTTGCCAATCAATATATTGACTATCAATTTATTGAAAGTGAAGAAGAAAAAGCAGCAGATAAGTTTGCTAGAAACATGTTAATTAATCAAAATGATTATGAAGACTTTATTAAGAGTGGTAATATGAATATTACTGAAATAAAAAGGTTTGCTAATTCTCAGAATGTTAAACCTGGTATTGTTATAGGAAGAATTCAAAATGATATTAATGATTACTCATTTATGGCTAAATATAGAGAAAGATATAAATGGAGTAATTAGTTAGTGAGGTGTAGTAAATGTTAACAATTAATTTTAAACAAATATACGAAACTAATGAAAAAGTCGATAAAGAATGGGTTTTAATTATCTATGACATTTCAGCAAATCATTATGTTGGAATGCCAGTATATTCTAAAGAAAAAGAAGGCTGTATTTATTGCCATTCAATTAATAAATATGTGGATGTTAATAAAATAGCAGATTATAATAGATCTAAAATGAGTAGATGTATTTATATTCATGGAAAGCCACTAAAGCTAACTAAAAAAGATTTTAATCTAATATTACAAGAAGGAAAGAATTCCTTACTTGAATTTTTAAACAAAAATATTAAAAGCGATATAGATGGAATAAGTTACATAAAATGGTGTAGGGATAAATATATTATTAATCAAAAAGATATCGAAGCAGATAAATTGATTCAAAATGCAATATACTGGGTTGATTTTGGAATAGGTGTTGGCAGTGAATTAAGAAAGCTAAGACCTGCAATATTATGGAGACCAGCAAGTCATAAAACAATGTGGACAATGATACCACTTACTACAAAAAGAAGATCTGACATTTACGATTTTCACTATGACCTTGAGTGTTTAGCAGAAGGAACCGCTAAGATAGAAAATATGATGAATTTAAGTTCAAAAAGAATTCTTGCACCTTATTTTGCAAAGGATAAACTAGCAATAATAACAAAGAAAGATTATACTGAAATAAAGAAAGCAATATCGAAATATTATTTATTTAAATAATTATTAAAAATTTTTTTGTAAAATTTTTCAAAAACTTTTTTGAAAAAAATTGACAAAAGATCTAAATATCTGTATAATTAAATTACATTTAATTAATGCATGTATGTTTTTACATATATGGAAGTTGTGTTTCAAAGACTAGCGTAAGCTAGTTTTTGCTTTATATATGAATAAAATAATCGTATTTGAATATAATAATAGTACATTTAATTAGTGCACATTTATGTGGTTTTTCACTTTTTAAGTGCGCCTCCATTTGGAGGCTTTTTAAATAAAAAAAGCTTAGTCATCTTCTAAGCTATCTATAACAGAAACAACAGAGTCGAGGGCAGTACTAAACATATGAGAATATGTATTTAGTGTTTCCTCGATTTTTGTATGCCCTAAATATTTTGCTACTAATGTAACGTTAGCACCATTGTTAATGAGTAATGAAGCACATGAATGCCTAAAATCATGGATCCTGATAACTTTTAAACCTGCAAGTGTAGCTAGTTTAGTTCTCCTAAGGTATATATTAGAATCAGCTATTGGTTTAGCATCTGAAACCACAAAGAAATCATCATTAAATCCATAATAGTCTTTTTTATCCTGTTCATAGAGCATTTTAAGGTCATTTAACAAGACTTTAGTGATAGGAACTATTCTTCTACTATCTCTTGTCTTAGTATCTGAAAATTCGAACTTAACACGGTTATTCCTCTGCGTTATTTGCTTATTAACAGATAATACTTTTTTATCAAAATAAATATCTTTCCAAGTAAGGCCTTTTAATTCTCCTTTACGTAGTCCACAATAATATAGTATTTCAAATACACATTTCCATCTTAGATCTTCTTCATAAGAAATAAACTTTTTGAACTCATCATAAGTATAATAAGCCATTTCTTTTCTACGTTCATTAGAATCTTGGAATTTTGTCATTTTATTATATACTGCTTGAAAGTTTAAGTTATGCCATTTAACACCAAAATTTAAAATATATTTAAGAAATTTATAAATATCATTTTTATATCTAAGAGATATATTAAGTTTATTTATTTCTCGTTTCCATTGTTCAAATTGCATAATATTAAAATCTTTCACTTTAACAGGAAAGAAGCATTCTATAAACTTTTCCTTATTATCATAACCATACTTAGTAGTATCTTTCATTATTTCGTCGTTATGCATTCTAAACTCATCATATAGATCTTTGAATGTCATATTGTTATCTTCTACTTTATCAGTAGAGGTAACTAAAAACATTCTTTCTGCATCAGATGCTTCTTTTTTTGTTAGATATCTTTTAGATCTATATTGCTTAGTGGCACCAAATGCATCTTTATAGCTAAACTTAAAATACCAAGCTCTACCATTTTTAGTAGGCTTAGGATCTTTGTAAACTGCCATTATTTCACCAACTTTCTTGTAGAAATCCCTAATTGGTGATATAATTAAATACGAGAAATCTCCAAAATTATATTTATTATAATTATTAAAGTTTACCAGACTTTTTAATTAGGGATTTTTCACTTTGATCACTGTTCCAGCAGTGGTCTTTTTTTAATCATAATATCTTTTAATTTGAACTACAGAACCAATAATTTTAAAGTTCTCAAACTCAATAGTGCCTTTTAAATAAGTAGTAGGTTTAAAGTCACCGTTAAGATTTAAAGGCATAACCATTATTCCGTCATTAATAGTAATAAGTTTTCTAATAGTTGCTATATCTTGTCCTTTTTCCATAACACAATAGAATCCATCTTTTGTCATCTTATTTTGTTCTCTAAGAATTATACAATCATTTTGATGAAACTCAGGATCCATAGTATTATCAGGCATAATTAATCCAAAATAACTTTGCTTATTTTTTATCCATTCTGGAGGTATTAATTCTTCACCAACTTTAAACGCATCAGTTTTATCAGACGTTATATCTCCAAAATATATTTTAGAAAAAACATCAACAATAACAGTATCATCATCTAAAGAATCATCTTCGGTTTCAATCATTTCCTCAAGTAGATCAGATTTCTTGATACCAAAGTAATCAGCAATCATATTTATTTTTTCTACTCTTGGAAATATCCTTCCAGTACACCAATCCGTTAGAGTAGTGTAAGGAACGTTTAATCCTTTAGCAAGTTCTTTTCTAGAAACCTTGCGGTCTTTCATGATCGTATTAAGGTTATGTATAAATACATCTCTGCTATCCATATTATTACCTCCTCTAATATAAGTATAGCTTACTTTACGAAAACATTCAAGCAAAATTATGAAAGTTTCGTAATTTCTATTTACATTTAAATTTTTTTGTAATATTATTAAAATAGGAAGGAGGTTAAAATAAGTGCAGGCTACGTTAAGAGCAATTCGTGTGCACTTAGGTATGAGCATTGATGAAGCAGCTAAGAAAATTGGAATACCAAGAAATAGATTAATAGCCATTGAAAAACATAGAACAGTTCCTTCATGGCCGTTAGTTGATAGGATAATGGAAGCATATAATATACCTTCAGTTAATAATCTATTGGTATCTAATAGAAAAGAAGAAATCAAAATGCATTATAAGTTTTCACACGATCCAATTGTTAGATGTAGTAGTAAAGAAGTAAATGAAGTAAGTAGTAAATAGAATTTTATATCATGCAGTATCGATATATTTTTTTATAATTTTATGTTACGAAAATATCGTAATTAAAGAGTCTGGTAAACTTTAATGAAATAATAAAAAGGAGATTAAAAAAATGAAAAGTAAAACAATATTATCGGCAGATGAAATGCTGGAAATACTAAATAGTCAGTGGGCTACTGTACAAGATATAATGAAAATAGGTGCTGTGGGAAGAAATAAAGCAAGAGATATTAAAAATAAGATATCAGAAGAAATTATATCAAGTGGATTTAAACTACCTAATAATTTAGTACCAATGGAGAAAGTAATTGATTATTTTAAAATCAATGTAGATTTTTTAGTATCAATTAACAATTCTAAACATGGGAACTTATAATAAAGAAAAATATTATTACTTTATGCTTAAATCAAACTTTTTTGATAATGATGTATTAAAATATTTACAAAATCAACCTAATGGATATGAGAAAATAATTCTATATTTTAAACTAATATTTAAAACAATAAATAAAGATGGTTACTTAATAAAAAAAGTAGGATCTAAAAGAATTCCATATTCTATAAAGGAATTAGCAGTAGAAACTAATCATTCAGAAAAACTAATAAATGATGCTATAGATTATTTTTTAGATACTGGAATGATGGAAAAGAGAGAAAATAAATATTATATAGAAGATGCATTAGTACTTACTAATCAAACAACAGTAGGTGCCATGAATATGAGAGAATATAGAATTAAGAATCCTGACAAAAGTAAGCCAAAATGTAAGAAAAAATGTAAGCCAAATAGTAAGGTATATATAGATAATAAAAATAATAAACATAATCTAGAAATTATAACTAATAAAAAAGAAATAGAAATAAATAAAAAAGAGTATCAAGACATAATAGACTATTTAAACTATAAAACTAATTCTAATTTTATATTAATAGATGAATATAAAAAGTTAATAGCTAATATATTAAAAAAATATACAATTAATGATATTAAAACAGTTATAAATAAGAAAACAAGTGAATGGATTAATAATCCTAAAATGAAACCATATCTTACACCTGAAACATTATTTGGATCTAAATTTGAAAGGTACTTACATCAACAAGTAAAAGATAAGACTATTCAAGATATATCTTTAGAAGAAATTAGAAGAGCTAAAGAAATGAGAGATAAACAAAATGGATAAATTAGATTTTGTAGAAGGAGTCAAAATACTATCATCTTGTTATCAAAAAGTAATTAGTAATGATGATGTTACAATATGGTATGAAATGTTACAAGATATAGAACCAGAAATATTTAAAAAAGCAATTATAGAACTTTGTAAAGAAAGAACTTATGTGCCAACTATACATGATATCTTAGATAAAACTAAAGTAGTTAAAAATAATTATTATTTATCTATCTTAGAACAAATGAAAAAAGATGGATATTTCAAATTAGGAGTAGTACCATTATCACCAGAACAAGAAGAAAGAAACTATGATAAATCCATTAGATGGATAGAAAGAGGAATCATACCAGGATTTTTATTAGAAGATATACAAAAGTATATTAATAAATCATCCAATAAATTAAATGGTAATGATAAGAAGTATTTAGAGTAATGTATAGATCATGTTCAGTTTGTGGTAGAATCCACCCTGAAGATAAAATGTGTAAAAGAGTATATAAGAAAAATACCAAAGAGAGTCATTTTAGAAATACTAATGCTTGGATCAAGAAAAGGAATCAAATAAAGAAAAGAGATAAATATCTATGCCAGTTATGTTTAAAAGATAATATATACACTTATGATAACTTGCAAGTACATCACATCATACCAATAGCAAAAGATTATAATAAAAAGCTTGATAGTAATAATTTAATTACACTATGTAGAATGCATCATGAACAAGCAGAAAAAGGAATAATAACAAAAGCAGAATTATATGAATTATTAGAAGTCCCCCCGGAGGGTAGGTAATCCAAAAATTTAATTTTTTCCACACCCACAGCCTACCTATATTTACACAAACTTAAATTTTCCGTGAGTTTTTTGGAAAACAAAAAGGGTATTAGAATAAAAACTAATACTCGATTTTTTTAGTTCTAATGGATCTTCACTAATAATTTCTAAAGAATACTTCATTCTTAATAGTTTGATTACTTCAGTTTTAATACTTTTATAATTTTCATCATCACTAACATTAAATATATCTTTAGCCGAATTATAATGTTGATAAAATGTGGCTTCCCACATAGCATTCCTACTAAAAGAACTAGCAATATAAAATGCAATTACTTCAGGCATAACATAAGTAATAATATACTTATGATAATTATCATAAAAAGGATTTATAACGTTTTTTAATTCTTCGTCAGAAATATCCTCATCAGTACATTTTCTAATCATACAATTCCTCCAATTCCTTGTATTAATCACTTAAAATTGAAAATTAGTCAAGATTATTGATACAATTTGGTAATTTCTGCTAAGAATTGGGCGTAAAATATCAAATTTTGTCAAATTGTATGTTATAATTGAAATGTGTAAGATTCTATGAAAGAAGGTAGATTATGGATAATGATAAATTAGAAAGTATTTTATGGGATTCAGCAAATAAGCTTAGAGGTGGATTATCAGCAGCAGATTATATGCATGTTGTACTTGGATTAATCTTTTTAAAATACTTATCAGATAAATTTAATGTTAGATATCAAGAACTTTTGAAAGAAGGCAAAGGATATGAAAATGATAAGGATGAATATATTCAAAATATGGTGTTCTGGATACCAGAAAAATCTAGATGGGAATATATTTCAAAATATTCTAATAGTGAAGAATTAGGTAAGGTGTTAGATGAAGCCTTTATAGAAATAGAAAAAGAAAACTCAGAATTAAAGAATATTTTGCCAAAAACATATTCAAAATTAGAAGTTGATCAAAGAAGGCTTGGAGAATTGATAGATTTATTCACCAATAAATTGGACTTAAAAGATTCTACAGGTGATTTTATTGGTCAAGTGTATGAATACTTTTTAGGAAAGTTTGCACGTAATCTAGGACAAAAGGGTGGAGAATTCTATACACCTAGATGTGTTGTAGAATTATTAGTAAACATGATTGAACCATATTCTGGTAAGGTATATGATCCATGTTGTGGCTCAGGAGGTATGTTTGTTCAATCAGCTAACTTTGTAAAAGAGCATCAAGGTAATGTAGATTCAATATCTGTATATGGTCAAGAATTAAATGCTACAACGTGGAGATTAGCAAAAATGAACTTAGTTATTCGTGGTATTGATGCAGATTTAGGTGATTCTAATGCAGATACTTTCCATAATGATAAGCATAAAGCATTAAGAGCAGATTATATATTAGCCAATCCTCCATTTAATATCAAAGATTATGGTCAACCACAATTGTTAGAAGATCCAAGATGGAAATATGATATTCCACCGGCAGGTAATGCCAATTATGCATGGATTCAACATATGATATCCAAATTATCTCCAAAAGGAGTAGCAGGATTTGTTCTTGCAAATGGAAGCTTATCAACTTCATCAAAACAAGAATACAATATAAGAAAAGGTATAATTGAAGATGATCTAGTAGATTGTATTATTACTTTACCAGATAAATTGTTTTCAACAACAGGTATACCTGTAGCACTATGGTTTTTAAGAAAAGACAAAAAGAAAAATAATGAAATTCTATTCATTGACATGAGAGATAAAGGAAATTTATTAGATAGAAAAATTAGGGAAATATCAAAAGAAGAAATAATTGAAACATCTAATATTTATCATAATTGGTTAACAGGAAATGGTTATTCAAACATAGAAGGATTGTGTTATTCTGCAACTATTGATGAAGTAAGAAAAAATGATTACTCTTTAGTTGCTGGGAGATATGTTGGAGTATGTGAAACTGATTCCTTATCCGAAGAAGAATTAAGTGAAGAGATTAGTAAAGTTTCAACTGAGTTAAAAGATCTTTTAAATAAGAATAAAGAATTGTCTGAGAAAATATTAAATATTATTTCCAAGTAATAATATCAACTATGTGTTCTTGAGTTTTTATATCATGTATTGATATGGTGTATTGCATTATTGCATTTTTATCACCTCTTGGCATTTTTGTTCCTTTAGAGGTTGAAACAACATAATCAATAAATCTGTTTGTTGATAATGCATAGTATAAATACTTGCCGTTAACTAATTTCTCGTCAGATATTTTAAAGCATAAAACATCATTGGAACAACCACCATCAAATTTTGCATAGTATAGTTTTTTGAAGTAAGGCCTAATATTTGATAAAAGGATATCTCCTTTATTAAAAGATACACTTTTGCCTTCCTTTGGGACATATGATGATTTAGTTATTCCTCCAAAATTTGGAAGCATGTTTTCTGTTGAAATATAATTATAATCAGCAAGTTTATCATAATTAACTTTGCTATTTGAATAATGCACTAAGTCTTTTAGTAAGTATGTCATAATATAAACTCCTTTCAGAAAGTAGGTGATAAAATGAAATTATCAAATTTATATGAAATACAAAAATCAACAACAACATCTAGAGAATTTTTTATAGACGATAATGGAATTAAATGTGTTCATTATGGAGATATATATAAAAACTATAGTTTTAGATTTATAAAATCTTCTAATATTATTAATTCTTTTTCAAAAGATGTAAAAAATGAAATTATTTTAAGAGAGGATGCAATTATTATTCCAGATGTAACAGAAACTGTTTCAGATTATGGTCATCCTACATATATAGAATATGATGGAACTTCATATATAAATGGAACACATACTTTAGCTATCAAATCAAAAGGCGGTAATCTTAAATATTTATTTTATTATTTACAAAATTCTTGTAATATTAAGAGATTACAATCGTTGTTGTTAGGTAGCACAGTTTTTGGCATTTCTAAAAAAGATTTTGAAAATTTTGAACTGATTAATTATAGTGAGGATAAAGCCGCGCAACAACACATAGTTGATATTATAGGAAGTATTGATAATAAAATTGAAAAAAATTATAAAATAATTAGTAATTTATTAAAATTAGGTGACTTAATACAATTAAAATCAAACTGCAAATTAATAGACTGTAATGCATTAAAATTTAATTATGGCAAATCAATACCAAAAAATAATAGAAATAGTGGGAAGTTTAAATTATTTTCATCAAATGGTATTACAGACACAATAAACGAATCTAATTCACATGGTTGTAGTATTATTTTTGGATGTAGAGGAACTATTGGAACTGTTTCATATAGTTATGACGATTGTTTTGTCCTTAATACTGCTATGTATATTAATTGTGATGAAAAAGATATTGGAAAATTGTTTTTTGCTATTAGACAAAAGAAAGGGTTTGTTGATTGTGCAACAGGGGCTGTTCAGTTGCAAATTACTATTAATGAAATTAATAAAGAAAGAATAAAAATTTCAAATAACGATGATTTGAACATTATACTTAGATTCATAAATAATATTTATATGGAAAACGAAAAATTAAAAGATTTAAAGCAAAATTATCTATTGAAGTTTTTTCAATAGATTTTTTTTATTAAAATATTCTCCTGGAGGTGAATTATGGACAATAATTTCTTACAGGAATTAAAAAGAGATGGATTATCTAACAATACCATTGCTTCTTATACCATTACTTTAAAACAATATTTTCTTATATTTGATGATATTAATGAAACTAATCTTTTAACATATAAAGGCTATTTGATAGAAAACTATAAGGCTAAAAGTGTTAATTTAAAAATTCAAGCAATTAATAGATATTTAGACTATATTAATTTAGGATCATTAAAACTTAAATTTGTTAGAATTCAAAAAAAGAGTTTTCTTGAAAATGTTATAAGTTATGGAGATTATTTATTTTTTATTAATAAATTAAAAGAAGATAATAATATGATGTGGTATTTTATTGTTCGATTTCTTGGAGCAACAGGAGCAAGAGTAAGCGAATTGATTAAATTTAAAGTTGAACATATAAATATTGGCTATGTAGATTTATATAGCAAGGGTGGAAAAATAAGAAGAATATATATACCTAAAAATTTAAAAATGGATGCTTTACAATGGTTATCTTCTATAAACAAGACATCAGGATATTTATTTGTTAATAGAAATGGTATTCAAATTACAACAAGAGGATTAGCTCATCAATTAAAAGAAAATGCAAAAAGATATAATTTAGATTTAAATAAAATATACCCTCATTCTTTTCGACATATGTATGCCAAGTGTTTTTTAGAACATAATAAAGATATAGCTTTATTGGCCGATTTAATGGGACATGAAAGTATAGAAACAACAAGAATATATCTTAGGAGGACAAGCGAAGAACAACAAAAAATAGTGGACAAAATAGTTACTTGGTAATAAAAAAATCTTTAGGTTAACTAAAGAATTTTTTTAAATACAGGTCTTTTAAATCTCTTAACTTCTTATTTTCTTCTTTTATATTTAATATATATTCAATCATTTTATGATGACGATTTTGAAAATTAGCTAAAACTATACTATCTGGAATTTTAATATACATGTTATTTAAATTTTCTTCGCTTACAGATGCTCTTGTTGAAGCAATACTTGAATTTGATAAGTATTTTTCAACATCTTCTTGAGAGAAAAATTCTCTAATATATTCTTGAAGATTTTCATCAACCGGTTGAATTTTTGCTAAAGCAACATTATAAGCACCATCAATTCCAAATCTTACTTTACCTGCTTCCCCATATTTATCCATCATAATATCATATCTTGAGCAAAGCTTATTCTTTTTTGACTCTTTAATATAAGTTAAATGTCCTTCTGAATTATAATCTCTATTTTGTATAAATCTCACATATCCTGATTTGTTTTCATAAATATGTTCTGATTTTGGTGGCTGTGATCCACCTAAAAATTTCACTATATCTAATATCTTTGTTTCATCTTTATTGATATTTGCATAGATTTTTTTGAAATCTAAATGTTTATAATTTAAAAATTTATTGATTATTTTATTGTTGTATTCAATTTTATCATCAATACTTCCTATAATATCAACTATTGTACGGTAAAAACGTAAAAATATGCTATAATAGTATTATAAGAGTTCTTTAATTGTGGTAAGAGGTAGATAGTATGAATAATTATAATGAACATGAATTAGAAATGACTATAATTGAATTGTTAAAAGAAAAAGGGTATACATATATTGATTCAGATGATTATTGGGTAGAGGATAGAAAACTTAATGAATTTATTATTGAAGAGGATCTAAGAGATAGTCTTGAAAGAATAAATAAGGGCGTTAGCAGATCAATATTTGACGAAATTGTTAATAAAGTAAAATATTTAGAAGCATTATCTTTTATTGATAAAAATAAAATGTTTCATAATTATTTAATTGATGGAATTACAGTGGAAGATTATAATAGTGCATCTAATCCCCTGATAAAATTAATAGATTTTAATAATGCTGAAAATAATATATTTAAGGTTGCCAATCAGATTAAATTTAATGAAGGAAGAGAAACAAGAATACCTGATATATTGATATATATAAATGGATTACCTTTAATTTTATTTGAATTAAAGAGTATAGAGCAAAGAAAAGATGCTACAATTGAACAAGCATTTGAACAAATTGGTGGATCATCTACTAATGATGGTTATAGATATGATATTCCAACTATTTTTAATTATAATGCTTTTTGCGTTATTAGTGATGGGGCTAATAATAGAATTGGTACAATAACAAGTACATTTGAAAGATATTCTGAATGGAAAAGTGTTAATGGTGAAATGGGATATGATTCAAATAATACCCATAAATTAGATATTATGATTGATGGAGTTTTTGCTAAAGAAAGATTATTAGATATATTAAAGAATAATATATTCTTTATGGAAAAAGATAAGGAAGAACCTATTAAAATTATATCTCAATATCACCAATATTTTGGTGTAAAAAAAGCTGAGCAATCAATAAAAAAACATTTAAGACCTAATGGTGATGGTAAAGCCGGAATTATTTGGCATACTCAAGGTTCAGGGAAAAGCTTTAGTATGGCTATGCTAACCTATAGATTAATGAAAGATCCTATGCTAAACAATCCAACAATAATTGTTTTAACAGATAGAAATGATTTAGATGATCAATTGTATACTACTTTTAGTAATGCAAAAGAATATCTAAGAAATACTCCAGTTAAAATAACAAGTAGAAAAGATTTGTTAGAGAAAATAGAACAAACTAAAGAAAATGGAATTTTCTTTGCGACATTACAAAAAATAGATAAGGATAATATAGTTCCTAATAATAGAAATAATATAATCGTTATTTCAGATGAGGCACATAGAAGCCATTATGGGTTAGACGAAAAAATTAAAATGGTTAAAAATGATAGCAATGAATATGATTTAAGAGCAACATATGGCTATGAAAAATATTTGAGGGATGCGTTACCAAATGCAACATTTATTGGATTTACAGGCACTCCAGTACAAAACAAAGATAAGGACACAACTGCAATATTTGGAGATATAATAGATACATATGATATGACGCAGTCAATAGAGGATGGTTCAACTGTAAAACTATTCTATGAATCAAGATTAGCTAAAGTATGGTTGGATGATAATAAATTAAAAGAAATAGACCAATACTATGAAGATTTACAAGATGAAGGCGTACAAACTGATTTAATTGAAATGTCTAAATCTTCTATGTCTAGAATGGAAGTTTTATTAGGTGATGAATCAAGACTAAAATTACTTGCTAATGATATAATTACTCACTATGAATCTAGAAAAGGTATTTTAAATGACAAAGCAATGATTGTTTGTATGTCTAGAAAAATAGCATATAACTTGTATAATTTGATTTTAGGAATAAGACCTAATTACAAAGATATAATGCAATTAATTGTTACTGAATCCAATAAAGACGATGAATTAATGAGAAATGCTCTAATGTCTAAAAAGGAAAGAGATAAGATTGCAGAAGACTTTAAAAATAAAAATGGTAAAACTAAAATCGTTATTGTAGTTGATATGTGGCTAACAGGATTTGACGTACAAGATCTAGATGTAATGTATTTGGATAAGCCAATGAAAGAACATACATTGATGCAAGCAATTGCTAGAGTAAATAGAGTATTTCCAGGTAAAGAGTCGGGATTAATTGTTGATTATGTTGGAATTTCAAAATATTTAGATGAAGCATTAAATACTTATACAAAGAGGGATAGAGAAACAAATCTAACAGATATAAGAAATACTGCATATATGTTGATAAAAGAAAATTTATCAATATTAGATGAGTGGTTCTATAAAATAAATGTTGATGGTTTTAAAACAGACAATGAACTTCAAAAGTATAGATTAATACAAGAAGGAACAGATTTTGTATTAGAAAATGATAAAAGAAAAAATGAATACTTATCGATAACAAAAATAATAAAAGGTGCTTATGTAATGGCTCTTGGAATGATTACCACTGAAGAGAAAAACAAGATTAGTTACTATTTAGGAGTAAGACATTTCATTATGAAACTTGATTACTCAAAAAATCCGGTATCACTTACAAAGGTTAATGAAAAAGTAGCAGAGCTTCTTGCTGAAGCTATTAAAGGCGATGAAGTTAAAGTGTTAACTAAAATAGGTGAGGATGATGGAGTAACAATTTGGGATTTATTGAAGAAGGAAAAAATAGAAGAATTAAGAAAGTCTAATCCGCCTCATGTATTTATTAAATTGATAGATAGACTATTAACAGAAGCTATTAAAGAAACAAGAAAGAATAATCTTGTTAAATCTAAAGAATATAGTGAAAGATTAAGAAATCTATTAAGTAAATATAATGACAGAAGTGATGATGGATTTGATGTGGAAATGACTATAGTTGGTTTAATGGCATTTTCTGAAGATATTTTAAGTGATGAAGAAGAAGCAGCTAAGAATAATCTTAAAGGACGTGAAAGAGCATTTTATGACGCTTTAACTGCAGATGATAAAGCTAAGCTTCTTATGGAAGATGAAACATTAAAATTGATAGCATCTAAACTTAAAAATATAGTTGAAGAATATGCAACAGTTGATTGGTCTAAAAAGAAATCAACTCAAGCCAAGATGAGAGTTCAAATAAAAAGATTATTAAATGAATATGGATATCCACCAGAATATAACGAAGAAGCAACAAAGAGAGTAATTGATCAAGCTGAATTTATGATGTAAAAAAATAGGAGCCTTTAATTGACTCCTATTTTTGAGCTATTTTAAAATTATTATTTGTGTTAGTTATTATTGCATCATCAATTAGCCAAAATTTATATTGTGTTTTAGAAAAAATATACTGAGCTTGTGTGTTAATAAGATTAATTAATGCTTCAGCATTATCAAAAATACTTGTTAATTCTTCAATCATTTCATTAGGAGTAATATTTCTATCTTGACCTTCATTTATAGTATTATCTAATCTTTTACGATAATAATTGGCTGTATATTTTAATGAAGATTGATTGACATTATTAAATGCATTACATATTGAATTGATAGTACCAGATATAAGAGCATTTTGTCTTTTAGAAAGATAGTAATTAGGATCAAAACCTCTTAAATTATTTGTAGAATTTGAAATATTTTGAACAATTTGATCATAGAACTTATCTGTTACTATATTACTGTTCAGAACATTGTTTACGTTCATTTTTAATATAGATGTATTTGCTTTTATATCATATAATGAATAGTATAAACGATTAAAGTTTTCCTTCCTTAGTGATATAAAGTTTGGAAGCTCTAACAAAAAAGATATGAATGAACTGCCCATAAAAGCTAGTGCAATTTGAAATCCTTTGGTTGATTGGGCTAGGGCAATAACAAACAATAAAGAAATTAAACCAGCAAAAAAAGATAAGAATAATATATTACGATGTGCTTTCATAAAACCCTCCTTCTTAGTGGATTATTATAGCACTAAAAATGATTTTTAGGTACAATTTAGGTACAAAAATACTAAAAAGCCACGGTAAATGACGGTTTGCGTCAATATAAAAAGGCCCGTATTTAAAGAGTTTAACACACTTTGGTCTCTTCTAACTGAAGAGAGCAGGCCCCCCTGAAGAGAGCGCAAATGCTTCCATTTTTTGATTTAAGCCGGTTTTTATAAAAGATTGAAAGTTTTTGAATTTTATGGAACAAATTTGACTTGAAAAAGTTATTATAAGATAAGAAAAAACTTGAAAATGTTTTCTTCTGGGAGAAGCTAGTAAATAATTATAGAAATATACCTGAATAATGTAAAATATAATTTTAATTTTGTGATATAATTGTAATAGTTAATTAGCCTGAAAAATTAAATAATATTGTTGTATATAAAGATGGGAAAATATTTAATAAATAATGCAGGCGAATATTTATAAAAATTGTGAATTTAAAATTATGTAAGTGTAAGTATATAGAAGGTGAATTTAATCCTAATGATCATTTGAAATATGAATTTGGAAGTATTGCTGAATTATTAAATTCTAATTTAACACCAGCAGATATGTAATGGAGATGAAACAAATGAAACCTAGAGAAAGAATAATAACTAATTTAAAACAAGAATATATTAATCAGGTGAAGGAAATTGATAAGAATCTTTTTAGAGGACATATTTCTTCCTTAAGCGTTGTAGGAGAAAATGAAATATGTTTATATTTAAAAAGTATACTGGGGGAAAAACATAAATTTTATATTGATTCGACAATACCAAAAAAATATTCGAAAGCTCATAAAAACATTAGGCCTGATATTTTAATTACAGATTTAAATAATAATTTAAAGTATGTTGTTGAAATAAAATTGAATCAAGGCTGGTCAAGAACAGTTGATGATGAGTATGTTAATAAATTACAAGATGATTATAAATTATTTAAAAAAGATGGAACTATAAGTATAGACTATTTTATATATAATGATGGTAATGATAATTATTACGAACATGCCACTATTGATATATCAACATCTAATAAAGTTAGATATTTATATATAGTATTAACTGCTATGAATAGTAAATTGGAGCACCATCAATATAATTATGAAACTTTAAAAAAAGTTGGAATTGAGTATTATGTACTATTTAATGGCTGGTATCATCAATTATATGAAATTGAAGATCAGGAATATGAATGTATGTCTATTGACAAATTGGAAGAGAGTTTAAAGTATAGGTGTTAAAGTTATGAAAGATGATTATAAATAAATAAGAGTAAAAACAAAAGAAGAATGGTTAGTTGTTTTAAATAATGAGTAATTCTTAGGAAAAATAATGATTACATAGAAATATTAAAAGATGACTTCTTTGAAGATGATGAAATAGGAGAAATTTTAAATGCTGATAGTACAATTATATTAAATTTAAAATTAATACTATTTGCGGTATATAAAATAGTCTATTTGTGCAAGATTATAAAGGGAGAATTAACATGTATATGCTAATGACAAATAGGAACTTCCTTGGTATAATGTTATTAGTGGAGGTGCTAGAATGTCTGAAAAAGAATTAGATTCAAGTATAAATGATTATATTGAAATAGAAACACCTAAAAATTATGTAAAACAATTAGAGTGGGATATGGCTATTGGGCTTCAAAAAGTTGATAATTTAAAACCATCTAAGTATTTAGAAAAATTGTTACAAGAAAATGTAATAGGAGAAAAAACAATTTATGAAGTTGAACATGAGTTAAAACAATATTATGTAGAAAAAGATAAAAATGATAAAACTATTCAAGAAGAATTTGAATGTGATTTAGTTTCTACTAGAATAATTCAATTATTAGAAAAAGATAATTTTGAATTATCAGTAGACTATATAAAATATATCCATGAATATTTATTTAAAGATGTTTATGAATTTGCAGGTGAATTTAGAAAAGTAGATTTTTCTAAACATGAAAGAATCTTAAATAATGATTCTGTTGCTTATGGTGATTGTAAATTATTAGAACAATCATTAGATTACGATATATCTCTAGAAAAAAAGAAAAATTATAAAGAAATGAATATAGTTGATGTAATTAATAATATAACTGACTTTTCTTCAAGTATATGGCAAATCCATCCATTTAGAGAAGGTAATACTAGAACTACTGCATTATTTATAGAAAAGTATTTATTATCACTTGGATATAATGTAGATAATACTATGTTCAAAGAAAAATCAGTTTATTATCGAAATGCATTAGTAAGAAGTAATTATTTTAATAATTATTTAAATATAAAAGAAGATAGTAGTTTCTTAATTAAATTTTATGAAAATTTATTATTAGGAAAGAATAATAATTTACATTCAAGAGATTTAATTGTAGAAGAATTATTTAATAAAGAGAATTAAAAACATAATCTAGTACAATTTATTGTTTTATAAATTTTTGTATTGATGTTTTAAAGTAGCAGGGAGTATAAAATGGAAATAATTAGTATAGGTGATTTAGTTACAGATTTTTATTATAAAAATGGAAAACTAGTTGGGGTTAATGGTGGAATGACATCTCATAATATAATTGCTAATATAGCTAAAATGGGGTTGGATACAGCTGTTTATGGAGTATGTGGACAAGATGTTACAGGTAATGTTGCATTAAAAAGTTTAAAAAATATTGGCGTAAACATTGATAATATAGAAATTATGGAAAATATAAAAACACGTTGTTTTCATGTATCCTATATTGAAGAAAATGGGAAATTAGAATTTAAATCAAAAAAGAGATGCCCGATATGTAATCAAAAACAGTGGTATGAAGAAAGTAATATAAATACTGATGATATATTAAAGAAAATTAACATAGAAGATGTTTTGGTGTTTGATAATTTAAATATTAAAAACCAAATTATTATTGATAATTGTAAAAATAAAAAAATGTTGGACTTAGGACAATATTTTGAATTAGATAATTATAGTGATGAAGAAGTGATTAAAAAAATAGAAAATAAATTTGACATTATAAATTTAAATGAACGTGTTGAAAAATATTTAATAAATAGGTTTTCTTTAAATTCACTCGAAGATATATATAATATTTTAAAACCTAAGATGATAATTGTTACAATGGGGAAAAAAGGAGCAGATTTTATAATAAATAATAAAAAAATAACTAAAGAATTGTCTAATCCTGAAGTAGAAATAGATCCGACAGGAGCAGGAGATGCCTTCTTTTCTGTATTTATTAGTTCATATGTAAAAAATAATTATGTAATTGATGAAAAATTTATTGATACAACTTTTTTAAAAGCTACAAATCTTACAAAAAAAGTAGTAAAAAAATTTGGTGCTAGAGGTCATATCCAACCATTATATAAAATAAAAAAAATAACAGATACTTGCACTTGTAATAATTTTGAAATATCAACAAGAAAGCAAATTAAAAGATGTAATATTAACATAAACAATTTAGAAGCAAGAGTAATTAATGCTGTTAATAGTAATGCATATGAAAAATTAGTAAAAATAAACTTTAAAGATTTAGATAATAGTATTTTTTTAGGAACTGGTGGCTCTTTTGCGGCTGCAAAATTTTCTTCAAAAGTCATTAATTACTTATACGGAACAAATACAGTTGCATTATATCCTAGAGATGTATATTATAGAAATAATGAAAAGATAGACTCAGTATTTTTGTTTACTTATTCAGGAACTACTAATGATTTATTAGTAGCAACAAATTTAATTGATAATAAAAATAAATATATTATAACCAAAGGTGAACTTCAAAAAATAGTAACAAAAACAGGAATATCAAAAAATAATATTATTTCATATAGAACAGGAACAAATAAGGGAAAAGAAAGGGGATTTTTATCTTTTGAAGGAGCAGTAGCACCATCAAGTTTATTTTTAAAACTATATTTTGAAAATCAATCAATTAATAATGTTAACGATTTTATTAAAAATAGTATAAAGCATTGGAAAGAATATTTTGATATATATTTTAAAGAAAATAAACAAATGTTAAAAGATTTTTTAACTGAAGGTGGACAAATAAATATTTTTACAGGAGACTTTACTGAATCTGCAGGTAGTGATTTAGAAAGTAAAATAGTAGAATCAGGTATTTATAATTGTTTAGTTCATGAAAAGAAAAATTTTTCTCATGGAAGATTTATTAATTATGAACATTTAAGTCAAAACAAAAATATATATTTAAAACAAAAAAGTACAAGCCCATATGAAAATAAATTATTAGATTATTTATCAAAAGACAAAAATTTAATAATTGAAAGTAGATATGATGGAATTTTATGTGAATATGATTTATTAGTTGCTTCTCAATTTTTAATATATTATATATCAAATTTTTTAAATATAGATATATCAAAACCTACATATAGTGAAGATGCTATGAAAATATATTTTTATAAAGGAGAATTATAAAAAATAATATAAGTTGATTTATTAATATATTGCAAAGTAGTATGTAATAAATTTAATGAAAAGATATGGTATAGTAAAGAAAAATATAATTGTATTAATAAAAATGTAATATTAGAGATTCAAAATAGAGATTCAAAATCTCTTTTTTTAATGATTTATTTTTACAAATTTGATACAATGGTAATAGGTATCTAGGAGGGTAAGCTTTATGAATGATAATATAAAAAAATTAAAAGAAATAATAAAAAATTCTAATAATATAGTATTCTTTGGAGGAGCAGGTGTATCCACTGAAAGTGGTTTGAGAGATTTTAAAGGTGATAATGGCTTATATAAACAAAAATATGATAAACCTGCAGAATATTATTTAAGTGCAAAATGCTTTTATAGTGATCCTAAAATGTTTTATAATTTTTATAAAACTAATATGAACACATTAAATGTTAAACCTAATATAACACATTATTATTTAACTGAATTAGAAAAACAAGGAAAATTAAAGACAATAATAACTCAAAATATCGACGGATTACATCAAAAAGCAGGGAGCAAAAATGTATTAGAAGTTCATGGTACTACTTATAAGAATTATTGTATTAAATGTGGTAAAGAGTATAGTGCAGAGTTTGTATTTAATAGTAATGGTATTCCTAAGTGTGAATGTGGTGGAATCATTAGGCCTAATGTAGTTCTATATGGTGAAATGCTTCCAGAAGAATACTCTTTAGCAGTTTCATATATTTATAAAGCTGAAACATTAATTGTAGCAGGTACATCACTTACTGTTGAACCAGCTTGTAGTTTAGTGAAATTATTTAATGGTAAAAATTTAATTATTATTAATAAAGATTCAACTCCATATGATAATTTAGCTACACTAGTTATTCACGATAGTCTAAAAAATGTAATAGGTAAATTATTTAAGAAAAATGATAACTAAATGTATTAAAAAATAAAAAAGAAGAGTTATAATATGTTTGTGTTTATATAAAAATAATGAAGGGAGAAAAAAATGAATAAGACAAATGCTAAAGATTATTTAGGAAAAGAAGTATATGTTAAAATAGATAGACAGCTTGGCTCTAAACATCCTAAACACGGGTTTATGTATATGGTAAACTATGGTTTTATTCCAAATACTGTGAGTGGTGATGGAGAAGAATTAGATGCATATTTAGTTGGAGAATTTGAACCGATTCCTTTTAGTAAAGGAAAAGTTATTGCAATAATTCATAGAACCAACGATGATGATGATAAATTGATTGTTTCAAAAGATGGGAAAGATTATTCAGATGATGCAATTAGGGCATTGACTGAATTTCAAGAAAGATTTTTTAAATCAATAATTATTAGATAAGGTTGATAAAATTACTAAACGAATAATAAATTAGATATAATTTGGAAATATATATTAATTTAAAGTTATATAAGGAAGTGAATTAATGTGTTAGATAAAGTTTTAGAAACATGCAAGTTTGTAGTAGATAATGCTAAATATGTAAATATTAATTATGATAAAGCAAATGAATTAATAGAAGAATTATTAAAATTTAATAATGTTCACTATTTAACTAAAGTACCTTATCCTATATATGATATGGATACTAGAGATATAGTTAATTTTTTACTTATTTATGACTCAATAGATTTTTCTTTTTGGGGAGAACCTAAATGGACAATTAATGTTAGTGGACAACCTTTAGATGGTGGTATTGCGCTACTTCACTGTGTTTTTAATTTGTTTAATAATCGTGATAGTAGATTAGTATATAAAGAAATAGAAAATATGTCATTAGATCAATTTAAA
>CALVSD010000008.1 GCA_944358805.1 uncultured Bacilli bacterium | reverse complement strand
GTTCATTACTACATACCACCTTTTTATTATGTAGTAATTATATCAAATTTATTGCGAAAAAAATTTACTCTTTTTTACTGAATGTTTAGATTTTTCTTTACATTAAACTCTTTTTTTGCTATAATATCACGTAGAGCGAAAGCTCCTTGCCTGAATAAGGCCATAGACCAAAAGGAGGTGTAAATATGAATAAATATGAAATTATGTTCATAGTAAGACCAGACGTTGACGAAAATGCTAGAAAAGAAACTGTACAAGGACTTGAAAAAGCATTAACAGGAAACAAAGCTACAATTACTTTATCTAAAGAATTAGGACAAAAAGAATTAGCTTATGAAATTAAAAAATGTAAATCTGGATTCTACTACTTATACAACATTGAAACTAGTGATGACGCTTCTGTAAAAGAATTTGATCGTATTGCTAGAATTGATGAAAATGTTATTAGACATTTAATTCTTAATCTTGATAAATAGGAGTTGTAATAATGAATAAAGCAATGTTAGTAGGAAGATTAACAAGAGACCCAGAACTTAGACATACAACAACTGGAAGAGCAGTATGTCAAATAACAGTAGCTATAAATAGACCATTCTCTAGTCAAGATGGTCAAAGAGAAGCTGACTTTATAAATGTAGTTGTTTGGGATAAAAGTGCTGAAAATGTGGCTAAATATGTTCATAAAGGAAGTCAAGTTTCAGTAGAAGGAAGAATCCAAACAAGAAGTTATGATAATACAGAAGGTAAAAAAGTATATGTAACTGAAGTAATAGCTCAAAGTGTTCAATTCTTAGATTCTAAATCTTCAACACCTAGTCAAGATTATGTTCCAAATACTAGTCCATTTGACAATGTAAGTAGTGAACCTAGTGGTCCTGCTATGGAAACTGTTGAAGTAGATAAAGATCCATTTGAAAGCTTTGGAGATTCTATTCAAATAAGTGATAATGATTTACCTTTCTAAAAGGAGGAAATAAAAATGGCAGAATTTCGTAATAAAAAAAGAAAAAAAATATGTCATATGTGTGCTGGAAAACCAGTAAATTATAAAGATGTTACTATTGTTAGTAAATATATAAATGATAGTGGTAAAATTTTACCTAGAAGATTTACTGGAACTTGTGCTAAGCATCAAAGAGAAGTTGCTAAACAAGTTAAGTTAGCAAGATTTATGGCATTTATACCATATACAAAATAAAAGAATTCATAATGGATTCTTTTTTTAGTTTATTGCACTTTCATTATATTAGTATATTTATAAAATATAATGAGGTGATTATATGGAGGGAGTTACTTTTGAAGAAGTACTAAAATTAAATAATCCTGTAATAGTAGATATTCGCGATAATTATTCATATTGTTTAGGACATATACCTAATGCAATAAATATACCATACTATAATTTGTTAAGTAATTTTTCACATTATTTAAATAAAAATAATACTTATTATTTATATTGTGATTATGGAAAACAAAGTGCGGAAATAAGTAAAAGATTAAACTCTTTTGGATATAAAACGAAAAATATAATCGGTGGGTACGAAGGATATAACGAATAAAACAAATGTTTGTAAAATTATTCTTTTCTATTGACTAAAATGATTTATATATTATATAATTACATAAGAAATAGGAAGTGAATTTATGGATTATATAATAATAATTGGAATAGTTATAATTATAGTTTTAGTAATAATATCAATAATAAAGAATGTAAATGAATCTAATATTACTGAAAGGCTAGGTAAATTAGAAACTACTACAATAAAAGAACTATCAGAATTTAGGATGTCTTTGATGCAAAACATGAATAATGATTTTGAAAAATTAAATGAAAAAATAGAAAATAAATTAACAATGATAAATGATAAAGTAAATGAAAGATTAGATGAAAACTTTACTAAGACTAATAAAACGTTTACATCAGTATTAGAAAGACTATCAAAGATAGATGAAGCACAAAAGAAAATAGAGACTTTATCAGGGGATATAGTATCTTTACAAAGTGTTTTAACAGATAAAAAGAGTAGAGGTATTTTTGGAGAAGTTAATCTAAAACACATATTATCTAATATATTTGGAGAAAAAAATGATAGAATATATCAACTTCAATATACTTTTCCTAATAAATATATTGCAGATGCAGTATTATTTGCTCCAGAACCTTTAGGAACAGTGGCAATAGATTCTAAGTTTCCTTTAGAAGCGTATCAGAGAATGGTTGATAAAAATATATCTTCGGTAGAAAGAGCAAATTATGAAAAACAATTTAAAGCTGATGTTAAAAAGCATATAGATGCAATTAGTATGAAATATATAATTCCAGGAGTTACTAGTAATCAAGCAATTATGTTTTTACCAGCAGAAGCAATTTTTGCAGAAATTAATGCATATCATACGGATATAATCAGTTATGCTAATAAAAAAAGAGTATGGATTACTTCACCTACTACTTTAATGTCAACATTAACGGTAATTCAAGTACTTCTTAAAAATATGGAAAGAGATAAATATACATCAATTATTCATGAAGAATTAAATAAACTTGGATTAGAATTTTCAAGATATAAAGAAAGATGGGATAAATTATCTAGAAGTATAGAAACAGTAAATAAAGATGTAGAAAATATTCATATAACTACTGATAAAATATCAAAAAGATTTGAATCAATTAGCAGTGTTGATATAAAAGATAAAGACTATATAGAATAAATATGTGCTATATTATACCTATTTACATAATATTTAGTAGAGGTATAGTATGGCACGTATTTTTTTGTTTTTAATAGGATTCTGGTTTGTTGTTATTGGCCTTTCAAATATAATTTTATATTTAAATTTACTTACAATTGGGTATAATTTTTATGAATATGTAAACTTTATAATTAAGAGTAATTTATTATATTTAGTTATAATAGGTATAATAATTATAGTGTTAACATTAATAAATAAAGGAGATAGAAAATATGAATTATATTTATGATATTATTTTAAATTTTAATGAAGAATTTTATGATTTTTATGAGTGGAAAAATAATGATAATGTAATTAATGTAAGAAAAATACCAGTTTTAAAAGTAGATGAAAATACATATGTATCTCTTAGAAATAATAGAGTACAAGTATCTATGGAAACAATAGATTCGTTAAAAAAGAACTTTTCATTATACAATGAAAAAATAGAAGGTAATATAATATGTTTAATAACAAATGGGATGTCAGCATTTGGAGTAATGTTTAATAGTAATGGATATTTAATAAAAAGAAGTAGTATGTTATTTGATGAAGAAGAGGAAGTAATTGATGAAAGTGAAAATATTAAAGAGATAAAAATAGAATTTATTAAAAACGAAAAACAAAAAAGTAATAATATTAGTAGAATAGTAAAAGAAAAACAAAAATTTATAAAAGATTATATAAGTTCTTTAGATGATGAATTAACACTTAAATATATTTATTATGATTATTTTGAAAAAGAAGAAAATAAGAATAATATAAAAGAAATTTTATTAAGTGAAATAAACAGTAAGTGGAATAGTAAACTTAGTAAATTATATGATTTAACAAAACTATTAAATAAAGTAAAATGAAAAAACTATCAATAAGATAGTTTTTAAAATAAGCAAGAACCTAAGATGATTGCAAGTAAAATGTATAATACAATTATAATTAAAAATCCATTTCCGCTATTGCAACCACAAGAATTAGTTGAACAACTATTTGACATATTAAACACCTCCTATTCTAATTGGGATTATATCCATGCTCCAAGGACAATTATTAATAAAATAAATAATACTAAAACAATGGCAGCAGATGATCCGTGATTTCCCATAATTCATTCCTCCTTTTTTGTCTTTTCACATTATTGTATGGGAAAAAAGCAAAAAGTGTGAATGAATTTAACAAAGTTTATTTGTATAAAATAAGTTTATGTGATATAATATCGACAACCGGGGGATATTATGGAGATTCAAATGATATTAAAAAGCGAATATAATAACGATAAAAATATTTTACATGAGCAACTAAATGAAATAATAAAAATGATAGATTCTAGTAGAAGTAGGAAGATTATATTAGTTGGATCTAGATCGTCAGGTAAGACAACTTTAATAAACCATTATAAAATACTTCATTGTTTAAAAAATGATTTTGTTTTACTCCCTAACTTTAATAATCTTTCTAGTTTAATGATGACTGAAGAAGAAAAAAAGGAAGAGATAGGACTTGTTATATGTAATGAAATTTTAAATTCTTTTGAAAATAATAATTTGAAAAAATATTATAAGGCAATGATTGATAGTCTTAGAATAAATCTTTATAACAAGTGTGCTCCGAGGGAATATCCTACTTGTTCTAAAGATGGTGCGGAAGAGTCTAGCAATTCTAAAAAGTTGTTATTAGAACTTATGAATAAAATATATGGTTATAAACAAAGTATATTTGTAGTTGATAAATTTGATTGGATAAAAGATTCTAGCCCAGTTTATCAAAGAATAATAGCGGAATTTTCTGAATTTTTTGATAAAAGTATTTTTGTTAGTGAAGATGAATCAATATTAGATGATGATAGAAAAGATGAAATAAAAAATAATGGTTATGATATTATAAATATTAATTATAATAAAAATGTAGAAATTTTAAAAAAAATAATAAAAATAAAATTGAACAATAATAAATTACTTTCAATTAATTTGCTAGAGTTATTAAAAGATTGTAATATTAAATATTTAATAGAATTAAGTGAAGGAAATTTAGAAATAATATTTAGTGTCATCGATAGAATTAATAAAATTACAGAACGTTTAGAAGAAAAAGCAATAAGGGAAATAATATCTTCGATTGTTATTGAAAAAAAACAGATTACTAGTATGATAAAGAAAAAAAGATTGCAACTATAAAAACATATAAATAAATAGAAAAAATGTTGTAATTTTTTTTTATTTTTGTTATTATATATATTGTATTAAAGAAAGGATTGTTAAAATGAAAAAAGAAAATACAAAAGTTAATAAGAAAAAAGAAACAAAGAATACCAATGACAAATTTAACAAGATATTAAAGGCACTAGAAGAAAATAGAAATGTTATATTTTCTTTTATAGGAGGAGCACTTGTTGTTGCTTTAGTGGCAGTAATTATTTGGCCAGACAGAATAGCAACTTTAAAAGATGGAACTCAACCTGTTGTAAATGTAAATGGAGAAACAATAACAGCGGATTTCTTGTATGAAGAGATGAAAAAGAATTATTCAATTTCTTATTTAGTAGATTACATTGATAAAGCTATACTAGATAAAAAATATGAAGAAACTGAAGAAATGAAAGAAGAAGTTGAAAAAACAGCTCAAAATTATTTTGACATGTATAATCAATACTATCAAATGGATGAAGCAACTTTTTTAGCTCAAAGCGGTTTTGAAAGTAAAGATCAATTTTTAGATGCTTTAAAACTTGATTACAGAAGGAAACTTTATTATGAAGATTATTTGAAAAGTCAAATAACTGATGAACAAATTCAAAAATATTATGATGAAAGTGTTTATGGTGATATAAATACTCAACATTTATTAGTGTCTGTAAATGATGATATGAGCGACGAAGATGCTAAAAAATTAGCCGAAGAAATCATTGGTAAATTAAATGAAGGAAAAAGTTTTGAAGAGGTAAAAGAAGAATATAAAGATAAGGTTACTTATGAAAATTTAAAATATGTTGCATTTAATGCTAATTTAGAATCTTCATTTTTAGAAGCCTTAAAAGGATTATCCGAAAATAGTTATACTAAAGAACCTGTAAAAACAAGTTATGGATATCATGTAATTTATCGTACTGATCAAAAAGAAAAACCTAAATTAGAAGAAGTAAAAGATTCTATTATTGAAAAATTATGTGATGAATTAGATGCCAGTGATGAAAACTTATATAATAAAACTTTAGTAAAAATGAGAGAAGAGGCAGGATTAGATTTTTCTGATACTGTTATGAAAGAAAAATACGAAGAATATATTAAAGATTTTAAATAAAAATATAAATGTAGACGTAAAATAAAGTTGATTAATTAGTTTACTTTAATAAGCGCCTACATTTTTGTGTATGAAAAAAGAAGTATATTATTTGATGATCTAATTACATAAGATAGTTTATATATAAAACAAAAAAGAGCTAAAACTTAATTTTATTAGTTGTTGCTCTTTATTTTTTTAAATATTTCATCAACAGATTTTTCTATTTCATTTTTGTATACAGGAATTAAATGTAAATGATAATGTTTTATATCTTGTGCAATTCCGTTATTCTGAGTTAGAATTATTCCGTCTGGATTTAATTTTTCATTTAATAATTGATACATTTTTTTTGCTATTTTCATTATATGTGATAATGTATCCATATCAATATCTTCAATATCTTTATAATGTTTTTTAGGAATAATTAAAGTATGACCATTGTGTTTAGGATTTATATCTAAAAATACTTTTACTACCTCGTCTTCGTATATTGTATATGATGGGATTTCACCTTTATTAATTTTGCAAAATAAGCATTCCATATTATTAACCTCCAATTTTATTATATCAAAAAAAAGAAAAACATAAAATGTTTTTCGTGAATACTTTCAAATATCTATTATATTATGTATAGATTTATTAATTATTATACAAACTTTACAAAAAAAATAAAATATGATAGAATAACCACAGAAATTGAGGGTAAATAGATTAATGTAATTTGTTAAAATAGGTAACTTGAATAAAATATTATAACTGGAGGTGGTAGTGTGAATAGAGAAGATTTTAATATGTTAAAGAATAATATTGTATATTTTGATAACGGAGCAACAACTTTAAAACCTAATTGTGTAAAAGAAGCTATAGATGATTATTATGATAATTATACTGCTAATGCTCATAGAGGAGATTATAAAACAAGTTTAATTGTTGACGATAAATATGAAGAAACAAGGGATAAAGTCAAAAAAATTATAAATGCAAAAGAAAAAAATGAAATTGTATTTTCTTCTGGTGCAACACAATCAATAAATTATATAGTATTTGGATATTTTAAGTATAAATTAAAGAAAGATGATGAAGTACTAATAACGGTAAGTGAACATGCTTCTAATATTTTACCATGGTTTATTTTAGAAAAAGAAATTGGTATTAAAGTAAAATATATTGATTTAAATGAAGATTATCAAGTAACTATAGATAATGTAAAGAAAGCAATTAATAACAAAACAAAAGTAATATCTCTTGCTCATATTACTAACGTAGTAGGAGATGTAAGGCCAATACAAGAAATATCAAAAATAGCACATGAAAATAATATATTGTTAGTAGTGGATGCTGCTCAAAGTATTGCTCACACTAGGGTAGATGTACAAAAAATGGATATTGATTTTTTAGTTTTTTCTGGGCATAAAATGTATGGACCAACAGGAATTGGTGTATTATATGGCAAATATGACTTGTTAAACGAAATGGTTCCTCTAAATTACGGAGGAGGAATGAACGCTTTGTTTACTAAAGATGGTTATATCGAATTAAGAGAAGTCCCTACGAGATTTGAAGCAGGAACTCCTAATATAGAAGGAGTAATTGGCCTTTCTAGTGCAATTGATTATATAAACAAGCTTGGTATTAATAACATAGAACATTATGAACAAAATTTAAGAAAATATTTAATAGATAGATTAAAGGAGTTAGATTTTGTTGAAGTTTATAATGGAAATAATAATATTGGAGCAATAGCTTTTAATATCAAAAATGTTTTTCCGCAAGATACTGCGATTTATTTGGATAAATACAATATATGTGTAAGAGCTGGTAACCATTGTGCCAAAATATTAAGTGATGCTATAAAAGTAAATAATACTTGTAGAATAAGCTTAAGTTTCTATAATACAAAGGAAGAAGTAGATTTATTAATAAATGTTCTTAAAAACAATAAAAATATATATAATGAAATTTTATAGGAGTATGTTATGAATAGTAATGAAAAAAGAAATATAATATTAAAAAATTATCAAGATAATACTAATAGAAAAGATATAGAAGATAAAAATTATATAAAAATAAATAGTAGAAATACATCTTGTATAGATAATATAAATATATATATAAAATTTAACAATAATGTAATTGAAGATATAAAATTTAATGGCGAAGCATGTGTAATAGCTATATCTTCTACTGTAACTCTAATTAATAATTTAATTGGTAAAACTAAGAATGAGGCCTTGAATATAATTAATAATTACGAAAAAATGGTTGATGGTTTAGAATATGATAAAGAATTATTAAAAGAATTGGTAGCCTTTGATGATATAAGTAAACAACCATCAAGAAAAATCTGTGCAACATTAGCGTCAAGAAAAATAAAAGAGTTATTATAAAAAAAGTATGTAAATTAATGTCGAAAAGTGTTATTACCCTTTTCTTTTTTTTGTTTTATGATATAATGAAGACAAATAAAAAATATAATTGGAGGCGTGTAGATGAAAAAAATAATCTTATTGATAATTATAATAGCAGTTATAGTAGGAGGATATTTTGGATATAAACATTTTTTTGGAAAAAATGAAATACCTGTATTAGAAACAGAAACAGAAAAAGTAAATGTATCTAAATATTATATTTATGGAACAAATTTGAATATTGAGGGAACTTTAAAGATAGGCGATAGTAATTTTGAGGAAATATATTTAACTTTGTATAATGGAGAGTTTAAGGATTTTGAAATAAAATATAAAGATGATGGTAATTTATTAACATTTAATTTAGCAGAAGAACTAAATAAAGGCCTTTATTTAGAAGATATAGCTAGAGGAGATTATTATATGTTTATTAAGGCTATATATGAAAATAAAGAAAATCCTGAAGAAAAAATTGAAAAGTATTATGTTTTAGAAAATAAAACAGAATATTCAGAAACAGAATACTATACATTTACTAGTGTTAATAATAAAATAACAATTAATAGTGATAATGATTATAAAACTATGATGCTTAATGTAAAAGAAAAAAAGGATAGTAAAGAAGTGGCCGATATTGTTTTGGATCCTGGTCATGGTGGAATGGATGGAGGAGCAGAAGCTTTTGATTATAGTGAAAGAGATTTTACTTATCCTTTAGCAGAAATAGTAAAAGAGAAGTTGGAAAAAGAAGGATATAAAGTTGAATTGACAAGAGGTGAATTATCACAAAACGACGTAATGGAAGAATACAATGAAGGTGGAAGAGCTGTAGTTTCGTCAGAATTATATTCTAAATACTTATTTTCTCTTCACTTTAATAGCAATGATTCTACTAGTGTAAATGGACTTGAAATTTATAGTCCTGCTAATATAGATTATACATTTGCAAAATCTTTAGCAGAAAATATAACATCAATGACTGGTATGGAATATTCAAAACAAAAAACTTATAAATTGTTTAACGGTGTGTATAGCCATAACTTTTCAGAAACAGAGATACAAAACTCTTTAGCTGGTTATGAAGAAAAAGGATATGAACCTTATAATATAACAACTGATTCTAACTATTATTATATGATTAGAGAAACTGGGGGTATAGTAACTGGTGCATATGTAGATGATAGTAACCCCGAAAAAGTGGGAGTAAATCCATATTATAAAAGTAATAGAGGAACAGAATCTTACGTATTAGAACTTGGTTATATCACGAATAGTGCTGATTTTGATATTATAAAAAACAAACAAGAGGATATTGCTGACGCAATAGTTAAAGCTATTAAAGAAAATTTATAAAATTTAAATTTATGAAATTAAAATAATTTACAATAAACTTAGAATTAATTAATTGTAGCAATAATATCAAATTTTACAATAAAACATGTAGTTATAAATGTTTAATACAAAAAAATCATGATATGAATAATAAACAATATATTTAATTGTTTTAAAATAATATTTTTATAAAACAAATTGGTAAAAGTAAAAATAAATATATAATATTTAATATATAAAAATGATATAAAATAATTTTGATGACGTTTGATTAAGTGGTAAACTCTTTGCTGAAAGGAGGAAAATATGCTTAATCAAATAGTATTAGTAGGAAGATTAGTGAAGACACCAGAATTAAAAGTAACAGATAATGGCAAAAAAACTTCTGTTATTACTCTAGCGGTTCCTAGAAACTATAAGAATCAAGATGGTCAATATGATACAGATTTTTTAGAATGTGTCTTATGGACAGGGATAGCAGAAAATACTGCTGAATATTGTAAAACTGGAGATATGATTGGTGTAAAAGGAAGAGTACAATCTAGAATAATAGAAAAAGAAGATGGTACTAAAAGAAAAAAAACTGAAATAGTGGCGGAAAAAGTAACATTTTTGTCATCAAGTAATAAATAAGTGAGTTTAAAACTCGCTTATTTTGTTGTAACAATTAAAAATAATGGTATAATAGTGTTATATTTAGTTGTTTTGATAAAATGATTTAAATATTCAAAATATAAAATTAAATTAGGAAGAGGGATTTGTATGTTGATAGGAAAGAGAATTAAGGATTTAAGAATTGAAAGAGGACTATCTCAACAAGAATTAGGAGATATTATTGGGGTTACTAAGGTATCAGTATGTGGATATGAGAATGGTACAAGAACACCAAGTCTAGAGACTTTTGCGTTACTAGCAGATACTTTTGAGACTACTACAGATTATTTATTAGGAAGAGAAGTACCTGTTGTTTTTGAAGAAACTAGAGAGTATGTAGGATCTATATCTAGTGAAGATATAGAATTAATTCAAGAGTTAAGACATTATCCATCACTTTATGACGCGATGTTAAAAGATGTTAAACGTTCTGTTAGTTTAATTAATAAAAAATTAAGATAAACAGAAATTTAAATAATTGCATATTTGAATCGTTTTTGATATAATACAAAAAAAGAAAGGTGATAATAATGCTAGATATCAAAAAAATGTATGAAGAAGATTATATAGGTAAAGAAATAGAAGTGTGTGGTTGGATTAGAAATCATAGAAAACAAAAAGATTTTGGATTTATAGATTTTTATGATGGTACTTGCTTTAAAAGTGTTCAAGTAGTTTATGATACAAAATTAGATAACTTTGAAGAAGTAACTAAATATCATATTGGTACTTCTATTAAGGTTTTTGGTAAAGTAATTGAGTCTCCAGCAAAAGGACAAGAATTTGAAGTAAGTGCAACTAAAATTGAATTGTTAGGAGATTGCCCTGAAGATTATCCATTACAACCAAAAAGACATACAAGAGAATTCTTTAGAGAAATTGGATATTTAAGACCAAGAGCAGCACTTTTTCAGGCAGTATTTAGGATACGTAGTTTAGCAGCACATGCCATTCATACTTATTTTCAAGAAAGAGGTTATGTTTATGTACATACTCCACTAATTACTGCTAATGATGGAGAAGGCGCAGGGGAAATGTTTAATATAACTACCCTAGATTTAAATAAATTGCCTAAAGATAAAGAAGGAGAAATTGATTATAAAAAAGATTTCTTTGGTAAAAAAGTAGGATTAACAGTTACTGGGCAATTAGAAGCTGAGACATTTGCTATGGCATTTAAAAAAGTATATACTTTTGGCCCAACTTTTAGAGCAGAAAATTCTAATACTAAAACACATGCTTCAGAGTTTTGGATGATTGAACCAGAAATAGCTTTCTGTGATTTAGAAGAACTTATGGATATAGAAGAAGACATGTTAAAATATATTGTCTCATATGTATTAGATAAAGCTAAGACTGAGTTAGAATTTTTAGATAAATTTGTTGAAAATGGCCTTATTGATAAATTAACAAAATTAGTAAATAGTAAATTTACAAGAATAGATCATGAAGAAGTTATTAAAATATTAAAAGAAGCCAAAGTAAAATGGGAATTTACTCCAGAATATGGTGAAGATATAGCAAAGGAACATGAAAAATATATAACAGAATATTTTAATGTCCCAGTATTTATCAAAAATTGGCCTAAAGATATAAAAGCATTTTATATGAAAGCAAATCCTGATGGTAAAACTGTAGCAGCAGTTGACTTAGAAGTTCCTGGCGCAGGAGAACTTATGGGAGGTTCTCAAAGAGAAGAATCATATGAAAAATTAGTTTCTCGTATGGATGAACTAAACATGAATAAAGAAGAATTAGATTGGTATATTAATTTAAGAAAATTTGGTACATGTGTACATTCTGGATTTGGTATGGGATTTGAAAGATTATTAATTTATTTAACAGGAGTAGACAACATTAGAGATGTAATTCCATATCCAAGAACTCCAGGAAATTGTGATTTCTAATAATAAAAAGTAGCATTAAGCTACTTTTATTTTGGCATATATTTAGTATTATATCCATTATTTTCATTAGGTCTTAAATTATTTGGAAACTCTATATCAGTTTGAATATCAAAAACTATTTTCTGAAGTTTAGTATACAATGCATAAGGATTTTCTAAATCCAAGAAAAATTGCATTTTATTTTCGCTGGTATCAAAATAAATGTCTCCAACTTTAAGCAATTTGTCTATAATTCCAATTCTCAAGTGGACATTATTAATATCTTTATAAAATATAGTTTGATAATTCATTCCAATAAATCCTGATACAATAATTATTCTTTTATTTGTAACATAGTACTCAGTATTTTCCCAATTCTTTTTAGCGGTTAGAACATTACCTAACCATATCCATACAGGCATTAAGTGCAACGCAAAAAATGGAATTATAAACCATAGCATTTCCATAAAATTACCTAATGAAATAAAAGAAATAATAAAAGTACTATCAAAAATTAACCATATTAAGGCAATAGGTAACATTGTAATAACTTTATTAATAATATAAGCAGATTTTTTGGGTTTACCATTCCAAATAATTGATTCGTTACTAACTAAAATATCGTTTACATTAATTTTTTCAAAATTTTTATTTGCTTGTTCGTATTTAGACATAATTTCACTCCCATAATTAAATATTAACATAAAATAATTTATTTATCAATTTTATGTAAAAAATTGGTAGATTAAAAAAATGTAAATTGTTAATAATATTAATAGATTGGAGGTAAAAAAATGAAAAAATTAATAGTGTTATTAGTAGCCGTATTAATAGCATGTGGTTGTACTAGTTCACCGATGGAAGAAAAGCTTTATTGTGAATCTACTACTACATCAGGAAATTTAACTACTAAAACATCTTATGATATTACATATATGGATAATGATGTAAAATATACAAAAATAGTATATGATTATAGTGAAATAGTAGATACTACAGAAGATGGAGTTGGTACAGGTACTGATGGAACTACAGAAGATGATGATACTAAAAATGATGGTATTGTTGATGGTAAAGTTGGTGATGCTATTGATGGCGCAACTGATGCTATATTAGATTTAGCAGGTATTAGAACAATGTACACTAATAGATTAAATGAATATGGTGAAATTAATGGATTTAAAGGTATTGTAGATGATAATCAAAAAAATAAATATAAAGTAACTTATGAAATAGATTTCACTAAAATAAGTGATGCTGATCTAAATAAATTTAATTTAAGCAGAAACTATGATACTTTAAAGAAATCATTAGAAGACCAAGGCTTAACTTGTAAATAGTTAATCCTTTTTTGTTGTAAAAAAGAATTCTTTGCTATATAATTAATATAGAAAAAGGTGATTAAATGAATAAATACAAAACAATGGATGGAAATACTGCAGTAAGTAGTGTTGCTTATAAATTTAGTGAATTATGTGGGATTTATCCGATTACACCGGCGTCTCCAATGGCAGAGAATGTTGATGTTATGTCAAATAGTGGTGAACTTAATTTTTGGAATAATAAAGTTAAAGTTGTAGAGATGCAATCAGAAGCAGGTGCTGTTTCATTAGTACATGGTGCGCTTCAATCTGGAGTATTATCGACAACATTCACTGCAAGTCAAGGTTTATTATTAATGATACCTTCATTATATAAGTTAGCAGGAGAAATGCTTCCAGCGGTAATACATGTATCAGCACGTAGTTTATCAACTCATGCTCTTAGTATTTTTGGAGACCACCAAGATGTGTATGCAACAAGACAAACTGGAGTATGTATTTTATCTTCTTCGTCTGTAGAGTCTGCATATCACATGGCAATGGTAGCACATTTATCTGCAATTAAATCTTCACTTCCATTTATTAATTTTATGGACGGATTTAGAACAAGTCACGAAATCAACAAAATAAAACTTTTGGATATGGAAAAAGTAGGAAGTTTAATAGGTAAAGAAGCATTACAAAAATTTAAAGATAAAAATATGAATCCAAATAATCCTACAACAAGAGGGGCTGCAGAAAATGATGATATTTATTTTCAACATATGGAAAGCAGGAATGTTGATTATGTAAATGCTTTTAATAACGTACTAGAATACATGGACAAAATTAATGATTTAGCAGGTACAAATTACAAACCATTTAATTATTATGGATGTGATAAACCTAATAATATCATAATTGCAATGGGTTCAGTATGCGAAACTATTAAAGAAACAATAAATTATTTAAATAAATTGGGAAACAAGTATGGACTTGTAGAAGTTCATTTATATAGACCATTTAATAAAGAGTATCTAAGGAAAATAATACCAAAAACAGTTAAGAATATAGCGGTATTAGATAGAACTAAAGAACATGGAAGTTATGGTGAACCATTATACTTAGATGTTGTATCAGCGCTTATTGGTACTAAAATTAATATAATAGGAGGACGCTATGGATTGTCTTCTAAAAACACTACTCCTAGTATGATAAAGAGTGTTTTTGATAATTTGAAAAGTAAAAATAGAAAAAACAACTTCACTATAGGAATAGATGATGATGTTACTAATTTAAGTTTAAAAGTAGATTCTAATTTTACTATTCCAAATGATATGACCGAATTCTTAATATATGGGTATGGTTCTGATGGTATGGTTTCAACCTCAAAAGATATATTAAAGATAATCGGAGATAATACTGATAATTATGTTCAAGGCTATTTTCAATATGATTCTAAAAAAAGTGGTGGCGTAACTAGAAGTCATATTAGAATAAGTAATAAAAAAATAACTTCACCATATTACGTGGATAATCCATCTTTAATAGTTATTAGTAAAGATAGTTATATTTATAGATATGATATTTTAGATAAAATTAAAGATAATGGTACACTTATATTAAATACAAACTTAGATAAAGAAAAACTCTTAAAAACACTTCCTAATAAAGTGAAAAAATTACTTGCAAAGAAAAATATTAATTTATATATAATAGATGCTTATAAAATAGTAAATGAACTTGGAATAAAAAATAAAATTAGTACTTGTATGGAAATAGTCATATTTAAAATAATTAATATAATGAATATTGACAAAGTATTAGAACTAATAAAAACAAGTAATAAAAAAAGATTTGCTAGTAAAGGAGATAACATTGTAGAAATTAACAACAAAGTTGTGGATATTGCTTTAGAAAAATTAGAAAAAGTAGAAATAGATAGAGAGTTTATCAACATAACTGTGGATAAAGAAAGAGAAATAGATTTTAATGAAACTATAAATATGTTAAAAGGTGACAGCCTTCCAGTAAGTGCATTTTTAGATAAGAAAGATGGAATATTTGAAGGTGGAACAACACAGTATGAAAAAAGAGATATTGCAGAAAATCTTCCGTGTTGGAATAGTGAAAACTGTATTCAATGTAATAAATGTGTAAGTGCTTGTCCACATGGAGTTATTAGACCATTTTTATTAAATAAAGATGATGATAAAGTAGAAGGAATAGATTCACTATTTCCAAAAGACAAAAAATATGTGTTAGGAATATCTTATAAAGATTGCACAGGATGTGGAGTATGTGCTAATGTGTGTCCATCTAAAAATGGTAAAAAAGCTTTAACAATGGTTAAAAATAATCATGGTAATAGTGAAGAAACATTTAATTATTTATTAAAAAATAACTTAAATAATGAATATAAACCTAAAATATTAAATGTAAAAAATACAGGGTTTATTATGCCAAATTTTGAATTTAGTGGTGCTTGTGCCGGATGTGGAGAAACAGCATATTTAAAAAATCTAACTCAAGTATTTCATGATAATTTAGTAATAGCGAATGCAACTGGTTGTTCTTCAATATATGGTTCTTCTGTTCCTAGTATGCCTTATAAAACAGCATGGGCTAGTTCATTATTTGAAGATAATGCTGAATACGGATTAGGTATTTTAAATGGAATAAATATAAAAAGAGAAAAAATTAAAAATTATATGGAACAATATAAAGACGAAGAGTTATTTAAGTTATGGTTAGATAATATGGATAATAATGAGATAACTACTAAGGTAAGAGAAGAAATAGATTATGATAAACATCCATTTTTAAAAGAGTATAAGAGTGATATTGTAAAAAATACAGTATGGATTATCGGCGGTGATGGATTTGCTTATGATATTGGATATGGTGGACTTGATCATGTATTATCAAAAAATGATAATATAAATATATTAGTGCTTGATACTGAAGTATATTCCAACACTGGTGGTCAATCATCAAAATCTAGTAATATGGGTTCAATTGCATCATTTACGTCTCATGGAAAAAATAACTATAAAAAAGATTTGGCTAGAATTGCTATGTGTTATCCCCATGTATATGTAGCATCAGTTAATATGGGATATGATCCAGAACAATATTTAAGAGTATTAAAAGAAGCAAATGATTACAATGGACCATCGATTATTATTGCTTATTCTCCTTGTATTGAGCATGGAATAAAATTAGGTATGGAATATAGTTTAGATAATGCTAAACTAGCAAGTACTTGTGGATACTTTTTAACATTTAGATATAGTCCTGTCGATAATAAATTTATTTTAAATAGTAAAAATGTTGATTTTGATAAATATAATGAATTTTTAATGACGGAAAATAGATATGCTAATTTAAAGAAAGTAAATCCTAGTGAAGCTGATATAATTTTAGAAAATCAAAAACAGTGGGCAATAAATAGATATAATTATTATAAAAAAATAGATAATTCAGAAGATGGTTAAAAATAATTACATTATCTATAAAGTATGCATATATAATAGTAAGGAGGCATCGATATGGATACACTCATTACTACAGAAATGATAAATTGTTTAATGCAAGCTACTACTGTAAGTATTATAGTTATGGCTGTTATTCAAAAATTTAAAACGTTAAGTTGGGTTCAAAAAGATAGTCATATATTTTTACTAAATGCAATATTTTCCTTTGTGATAGGAATATTTTTCTCGATAACTTTTTATAATGAAACCATAAAAAATGCAATATGGATTAGTTTATTTTCCTTTATTGGTGCACCAGCATTATATACAATGTTAAAAAAACAAAATGTAATAAATATGAACTTAATGTCATTAGATGATACACTTTCTCAAAATAATGAAGAAAATAATGGAAAATAGGTATAATATTCAAAAAAGTTAATATAATAATAATGTCATATGAAGGATAAAGTAATATGATTTTGGCTAAAACAATTTAATGTTTTAGTCTTTTTTTTGACAAAATTTGCTAATGCTTTTTAGTATACTTAATTTGACAATATATTCTATATGTGCTAAAATAGGAGCCGTTCTAAAAAAGAAAGAAAGAGGCAGAAATTCTCTTTTTAAATTGACAAAATAATATAAAAAAGTTACAATTATAATAGAGGTGTTATAGATGTATAATGATAGAATAGCATTGTCAATTCAAGATATATTAGAAAAAGAATTTAAGATAGATACAAGAGGATATAGACTACAAGAAGTAGATAAATTCTTAGATATTATTATTAGAGATTATAATGAATATAATAATATTATTAAGGCTCTTGAAAAAGAAAGAAAAGCACTAATAACAGAAAATCAAGAACTTAAACAAGAAATTAGAAACTTAAAAGCAAGTATTGAAGCTGTTAAGAGTGAAGAAAAAGAGATAACTAATGTTGATTTATTAAGACGAATTTCACAACTTGAAAAAATTATTTTAGGAAAAGAACAATAATATCTGGACAAACGCTGCATAGTAATATGTAGAGGAAAGTCCACGCTCGCACTATCTGCGATGATAGTAGTGTTTATGCTTAGGGAAAAAATAACCTAAGGGAGTTTATACTCACGGCATTCTATAACCTAAGGGAAACTATGGTTTATGAATATAAAGTGCCACAGTGACGAATTACTTAGAAATAAGTAAGTGAAACGCGGTAAACCCCATAAGCGAGAAACCCAAATTTTGGTAGGGGAACTATCCTAGGAGAAATGAATCTGTGGGATGGATGACGCAAGTCATAGATAAATGTTTGTCGCCTTAACAGGTACAGAACGTGGCTTATAAGATTATTATTGTAGAAATGAGGATAATAATGAAAGAAATAGGACAAAAGTTAAAAGATAAAAGGGAAGAAAATGGTGTCTCGGTAGAAGAGGCTGCTGAAGACTTAAAAATGCGACCTAGTCAAATAACAAACTTAGAAGAAGGAAATACAGAAAGTTTTAAAGATTCATTATTTTTAAAATATTTTATTAGAGACTATGCTAAATATTTGGGACTAGATTCTGAAAAAATATTAGATGAATATAATGAATACATGTTTGATGTAACTTCAAAAATTTCATTAGATGACATAGAAGAGGCAAAGAAGAATAAAAAGGAAGATGAAAATAAAATATCTTCTCCTTATACAATAGTTACAAGTGATAAAAAAATACCAAAGTATGTATTTTATATAGTAGGAGTTATTGCTCTTTTAATAATTGGTTATATTGTTGTAAGTAGTATTGGTGGTAATGACTTTGATAGTGATAATATTACTTATGCAATAAGGAGGTAGTAAAATGAATACAGCAAATAAAATAACAATGACAAGAATAATTATGGCATTAGTAATAATAATTTTATTATTATTTCCGTTTTATGATTTAGGAATAAGCGTACCAACATTTTTAATTAATGGAAGTATATTAATTGATTTAAGATACATAATAGCAGGAATTTTATTTATAATAGCGTCTCTTACAGATTTTCTAGATGGCTATATTGCTAGAAAATATAAGATGGTTACAGATTATGGAAAAATGTTAGATGCTATTTCTGATAAAATACTTACTAATTCATTATTAATAATACTTGCATGTAATGGAATGATTAGTCCAATTATTGCGGTTGTTATTGTTATTAGAGATATAATAGTAGATGCACTTAAAATGTTTATTGGAAATAATAGTAGTGCAGTAGGAGCAATTTATATAGCAAAAGTAAAAACCGCTACCCTTATGGTAGGACTAGCACTTACTTTGTTCTATAATATGCCTTTTGAATTGATAAAATTAAACATTGCTGATTTCTTATTAATTGTGGCAGCAATATTATCAGTAATTTCAGGAATTAAATATTATATGATGGCTAAGCAATTTATTAAAGCAAAATAATGCTTAGTTTTTTTATAAAGTTGTGTCCAACTTTATAATTGATAAATTGAAACTAATGGTTGAAATATGGGATATCTAAAAAAGATTGAAGAAAGAAGTGGTTTTTATGGAAATAATACAAAATGAAATTATTGAAGATATTGGTATACCTCAATACAGAGAAAATTATGATAAAATGGTTGGTTATTTAGTATCTATGCCTGTTAATAATTACAAAGATTATATTTCAGGTTTATCAGTTGAAAAGAATATAAAACATGAAAGTGGACATTTTCTATTTCTTCTTGGAGAATCTATGCAGCACTTATTTTTGGGAGAAAATTTAAAAAAAGCAAAAGATATTATTAAATATAGATCTACTATTAAAGATTCAGAAGTAATAGATGGATTTGCTAAAATTTATGAATTAAATAATGAAAAGATATTGTTAATGGAAATAGATGGTTCTTTTGTATCGGTAGCAGCAACTGTTCATGAATTAACTCATTTGTTGCAAGCAATAAATGAAAATAATCCAAGCAAAAAATATAACGAAATATTAAGTATATTTTCAGAATTTGTAGTTCTTGATTACTTAAGTTCAAAATTTAATAATTATAATATTTTTGATAATCATTTAATTAATAGATTAGTAAATAGAATGTCATATCGAGTTTATTCAGAACAATTATTTTCTGATGATCCAAAATGGTTAAAAGATATTTATTTTTCGTCTTATACTTATTTTTTAGGAACGATATATGCAATAAGACTTTTTGATTTATATAAAAAAGGAGATATGACCATATTATCCACTTTTAACAGTGTTCTTGCTGGTAAAATAACAGTGGATGAAATGTTGGAAAAATATTGCATTAATATGTCTAATCAAGATACTTTCAATAGTTTTATTAATTGTTGTGATTATTATAGAAAAATTGTTGATGAAAGGTATGGAAGTAATGTTCATTATGTTAGATAAGAATAAAGAGATTAATTTGAATTATAGATTATAAAGTTAAATACAACTTTTTAATTTTTTAAAACACAAACAAATGTTTGAAAAAGTGTTGACAAACTAAATTCTTTATAATACAATGTTATTGTACTGTGAGGAAGGAAAGAAATATATGGGAAAGAATGTAGAAAAAGATAAAGCGTTGGCACAAGTGTTAGCAGACATAGAAAAGCAGTTTGGCAAAGGCGCTATAATGAAATTGGGAGATCAAGAAAAAGTAGAAATAGAGGTTGTCCCTAGCGGGTCACTTTCATTGGATATTGCTTTAGGAGTGGGAGGTTACCCAAAAGGAAGGATTATTGAAATATATGGACCAGAGTCTTCAGGGAAAACAACTTTTGCATTGCATGCGATTGCCGAAGTTCAAAAACAAGGTGGAAGAGCAGCATTTATTGATGCTGAGCATTCGCTAGATCCAGTTTATGCAAGTAATTTAGGAGTAAATATAAACGATTTATTGTTATCACAACCAGATACTGGAGAACAAGCGTTAGAAATATGTGATGCCCTAGTAAAGAGTGAAGCAGTTAGCATTATTGTAATAGATTCAGTTGCTGCTTTAGTACCACAAGCAGAGATTGATGGAGAAATGGGAGATTCGCATGTTGGACTTCAAGCCAGACTTATGAGCCAAGCATTAAGAAAATTATCTGGATCAATTAATAAAACAAATACAATAGTAATATTTATTAACCAACTTCGTGAAAAAGTAGGAGTAATGTTTGGAAATCCAGAAACTACTCCAGGTGGTAAAGCACTTAAATATTATTCATCAGTAAGACTTGATATAAGACGCGGAGAACAAATTAAGCAAGGTTCTGATGTAATTGGTAATAGAACTAACATAAAAGTTGTTAAAAATAAAGTGGCTCCGCCATTTAAAGTTGCAAGCGTTGATATTATGTATGGTGAAGGAGTGTCTAAAGAAGGCGAATTAATTGATTTGGCAGCGGACATAAATGTTGTTGAAAAAAGTGGAGCATGGTACTCTTACAACGGTGAAAAAATTGGTCAAGGTAAAGAAAATGTGAAAATTTTCTTGAAAAACAATCCTAAAATATGTAATGAAATAGAGTCAAAAATAAGAGAACATTATGGTATAAATAAAGATGCAAAAGGAGCTAAATAGGCTTCTTTTTTTGTAGAAAAAAAGACCTTGACATAATCTTAAAAGACAGATACAATTATATTGTAGTCTAAATTAAATTATATTTAAATTTTTTCTATAATAAATGATGAAATGGAGGTGTACTATGGATGGTATTTGGTTCTCCATTTTACTAGTAATTCTTGGATTTGCTTTCGGTATAGTGGGAGTTATAACTTTTAATTATATAAATATGAAAAAAGATACTAAAAAAGCAGAAAGTATCATTGATATGGCTAAAAAAGAAGCCGATAAAATTAAAAGAGACAGTTTATTTGAAGCGAAAGAAGAAATGCATAAATTAAAAATAGAGACTGATAAAGAAATAAAAGAAAAGAAAAGCGAAATAAAAGAATCAGAAGAAAGATTATTACAAAGAGAAAATAATATGGATAGAAGAGATCAAACTCTTCAAAATAGAGAACTTTCTTTAGAAGAAAGAGAAAATAATCTTTTAAATAAGCAAAAAGAGATTCAAGAAGAAAAAGATAAAATGGAAGAAATTAAAAAACAACAATTAGATGAACTAGAGAGAATTAGTAAATTTACAAAAGAGCAAGCTCATGATGAAATTATGAAGATTGTTGAAGAAAATATGGGTAGAGAAATATCTGCTTATATTAAAGAAAAAGAAAGTGAAGCAAAATTAGAAGTAGATGGCAAAGCAAAAGAAATGCTTGTTAGTGCAATGCAAAAGTATGCTGCTGATGTTACTAATGAACAAACTGTATCAGTAATTACTTTACCTAATGATGAAATGAAAGGAAGAATTATTGGTAGAGAAGGAAGAAATGTTCGAACTATTGAATCAGTAACAGGTGTTGATCTTATAATAGATGATACTCCGGAAGCAATTGTTATATCTAGCTTTGATCCGTTAAGAAGAGAAATAGCAAGACTTACTCTAGAAACTTTAATTAAAGATGGAAGAATACATCCAGGTAGAATTGAAGAAGTATATGATAAAATATGTACTGATGTTAATACACAAATAAGAGAATACGGAAAAGAAGTAATATATGACTTAGGACTTTCTAAAATGGATTCTGAATTAGTAGAAACAATAGGAAGGCTTCATTTTAGAAGTAGTTATGGTCAAAATGCGTTAAAGCATTCGTTAGAAGTTGCTTATTTATCAGGACTTTTAGCAGCTGAATTGGGAGAAAATGTAATGCTTGCTAAAAGAGCAGGACTTTTACATGATATTGGTAAGGCAATAGATTATGAAATGGAAGGAAGTCATATTCAAATAGGAGTTGACCTTGCTAAAAAGTATGGTGAAGATGAAGTTGTTATTAATGCCATTGCTTCTCACCATGGAGATACCCCTGCGACTAGTGTAATTGCAGCGATAGTAGCTATCGCAGATACTATATCAGCATCACGTCCAGGTGCAAGAAATGATTCAACTGAAAACTATTTCCAAAGATTAGAACAATTAGAATCAATTGGAAATTCAACTCCAGGTGTTGATAAAACATATGCAGTACAAGCAGGCCGTGAACTTCGTGTAATGGTTAAACCTGATGAAGTAGATGATTTGTCATCTTATCAAATTGCAAGAGAAATAAAAGAGAAAATTGAAGAACAAATGCAATATCCAGGTACTATAAAAGTAACTGTAATAAGAGAAGTAAGAGCCACAGAAGAGGCAAAATAATTACTTCTTTTTTCTTTCTCTAAATTTAATGTTAATAATACTAATAATTGTGGTATAATGAAATATATGAGGAGGTTAGGGTATGGGATTATTTGATAAGTTTAAAACCATTTTTCAAAAAGAACCAGAAAAAGTAACTAAATATGAAGAAGGTTTAGAGAAAACAAGAAAAGAATTTATTTCACAATTAAGTAATTTATCAAATAAATATAAATTTATTAACGATGATTATTTTGAAGAATTAGAAAACATTTTAATTATGGCTGATATTGGTGTTAATACAGTAATGAATTTTGTTGATAAATTAAAATTAAGAGTAAAATCTGAAAAAATAACTGATTCTAATATGTTAAAAGATGTAATTATCGATGAATTATTTATTATGTATGTAGGCAACAATGTTATAAATAGTAAAATAAATTATAACACTAATGGTCCTACAGTTGTTCTTTTTGTTGGAGTTAATGGTGTAGGTAAGACTACCACTATTGGTAAAATTGCTTCTAAACTAAAAAATGATGGTAAAAAAGTTTTATTAGTAGCTGCTGATACTTTTAGAGCAGGTGCTATTGAACAAATAGAAGAATGGTCGGAAAGAGTAGGAGTAAGAGTTATTACTAAAAATGTAAAAGATCCATCAAGTGTTGTATATGAGGGGTTAGAAATAGCTAAAAAAGAAAACTATGATGTAGTATTAATAGATACAGCAGGAAGACTTCAAAATAAAGTAAACTTAATGAATGAACTTGCTAAAATAAATAAAGTAATAAAAATGCATATAGATGATGCCCCACATGAAACTTTGTTAGTAATAGATGCTACTACTGGTCAAAATGGAATTGCCCAAGCTAAATCATTTAAAGAAATAACAAATATTACAGGAATAGTTCTTACAAAATTAGATGGAACCGCAAAAGGCGGAATAGTTTTAGCAATTAAAGAAGAAGTAGGAATACCCGTTAAATTTGTGGGACTTGGGGAAAAGGTTGAAGATTTAGAACCATTTGATATAGAAAAATACATATATGGTTTGTTTAAAGATTTATAGAAAGGAATTATAATGTGTATACATATATATTAGTATAAATTTGTGTACATTTATAAAAAAGAATATGAATAATAATTATAATTTGGATAAAAGGGATTATATAATAATGTTATATGATATGTACAATCCTTTGTTTAGTGACAGACAAAAAGTTTATTTTGAAGAATATTATTTTAATAATTATACATTATCAGAAATAGCTGAAAATTTAAAAGTTAGTAGAACTGCAGTTCATAAAGCTTTAAGGTTGATTGAAAAAAAATTAGCAGAATATGAAGAAAAATTAAAATTATGTGAAAAAAGAATTGCTATGGAAAAAATATTGGCGACTATGATTGAATATGAGAAAGTAGATAAATTAAGAGAAGTGATGTAAATGGATAGAAATATACCTGTTGTTATTGAAGACAGAGAATTGCCTATAGATAGGTATAGAAAAAATAGAAGTAATAGTGGATTTTCGGATATTGTTTTTATTCTTTCGATGGTGAGTACATCAATTATGTGGTTAATAATAATTTATATATGCAGTAGATAGGAGATGAGTTATGACAGAAGATTCAATATTAAATAGATATGCTGACGAATTAACAAAAGTTAATTATATTACAAATCCTGCTATAGCAAGAGAAAATGAAATAAAAAATTTGATTTTAGTATTGTTAACTCCTGAAAAATCTGCAATATTAGTAGGTAAACCAGGTATAGGTAAAACAGCGATTGTAGAAGGTCTAGCTTTTAAAATTCAAATGAATGATGTTCCTAATGTCCTTAAAGGATATAGAATCTTTAGAGTTAATACTACTGCTTTAATAGGAAATTCTGAAAGTGAAAACCGTGTTTTGAAATTGGTTGAGGAGTTAAAACAACAGGAAAAAATAATATTATTTATTGACGAAATACATACATTAATTGGTAATGATGCTCAAGGAGCATTGGATTTAGCTAATATGTTTAAAGAAGGACTTAGTAGAGGTAGTATTAAAATGATTGGAGCTACTACTACTTATGAGTATGAAAAATATATTTTAAGGGATAAAGCTTTTGTGAGAAGATTTGAAAAAATTGACATAGAAGAACCAACTGCAGAAATGTGTGTTGAAATATTACTTAAATCACTTCCAAAATTAGAAAAACAAACTGGTGTTAGTTTACCATATACTGATTTTATAAAAGAAAAAATTATGAAATTTATTGTTAATATGACAAGTGAATATAAAAGAGTATATGAAGTATCTTCTAGATATCCAGATATAGCTTTGATGATTTTAAGACAAGCTTTTTCTAATGCTTTATACTCCAATAGAGCTGTAGTTAATTTTCGTGATATATATGAAGCAATAACAACAACTAAAGCTGTTTATCCTGATGTCATAAAAAAAGAAATTTTAGTATTTAAAGAAGAATTTAAAGACGAATTAATGCTGGAAAATATAGTTATCAATCCATAAATTTAACGTCTTTTTCTTTTGTTTATTTACATATAATATAGTAAATGATATAATAAAAATATAAGAAAGTGGTGATTTTATGTTATTAAGAGCTGTTTTAAAAAATATAGATTATGAGATTGTCAAGGGAAGCGTAGATGTTAGTATAGAAAATATTTTTTATAATTCTAAAAATGTTTGTAAAGATTCTGCTTTTATAGCATTAGTTGGTTATAATCTGGATGGGCACAAATATATAGATGATGCAATTGATAGAGGTGCTAATGTAATTTTTGTAGAACATGATATAGAATTAGATAAAGATGTAACTATTATTAAATTGCCAGATACTAGAAGAGGATTATCATTATTATCTGCTAATTTATTTGGAAATCCTTCTAATAAAATTAAAACAATAGGAGTTACAGGAACAAAAGGAAAAACAACAACAACATGGATGATAAAAAGGATTTTAGAGGAAGACAATAAAACTGTTGGTGTAATTGGAACTATGGGTGTATTTATTAAAGATAAACACTATGATTTAGTAAATACTACTCCTGAATCTTATGATATACATAAATATATGAAAGAAATGGTTGATAATGGTATTGAGTATGTAGTAATGGAAGTTTCATCACAAGCTTTGAAATTAGGAAGAGTTGAAGGAATAACATTTGACTATGGTGTATTCACAAATTTAACACACGATCATATAGGTGATGGAGAACATGCTACAATGGAAGAATACATTGAATGTAAAGCTTTATTGTTTAAACAATGTAAACATGGTATTTTCAACATTGATGATAATAATTATGAAAAAATGATTGATAATTGCAGCTGTGATATTCATACTTTTGGATATGATAACAAAGCAACTTTATATTGTAAAGATGTTAAACTGTTAAGAGAAAAAGGACTTATAGGTATTGAATTGATAACCGGTGGATGTGTTGAAGAAATTTTTAAGGTTAGTACTCCAGGTACATTTTCAGCTTATAATGCAATGTGTGCAATTTTAACAACATATTTAATTGGATGTACTACAAATTCGATGAAAAAAGCTTTATCATCTATTGCAGTTAAGGGTAGAGTAGAACCTGTAGCTATATCAGATAAATTTGATTTACTTATAGATTATGCACACAATGGAGTTTCTACAGAAAGTATTTTAACAACAATAAGAGAGTATAATCCTAAAAGAATTGTTACTATTTTTGGATGTGGAGGTAATAGAAGTAAAGATAGACGCTACGAAATGGGAGAAGTATCAGGTAAACTTGCTGACTTTTCGATTATTACAGCGGATAATTCTAGATATGAAGATGTAAATGATATTATAAATGATATTTTAGTTGGGATGCATAAAACAACAGGAAAATACATAACGATACCAGATAGAAAAGAAGCAATCAAATATAGTATAGAAAATGCTAAAGAAGGAGATATTATATTGCTTTTAGGTAAAGGACATGAAGATTATCAAGAAATAAATGGTGTAAGAAGACCTTTTGATGAAAGGGTAATTATTAAAGAAATATTAGAGGAATTAAAAAAATAAGAATTAAGGCGGTATTTTATGGATACATATAAGTTAGCAATAATTTATGGAGACAATGGATATAAAAGTGATGATAATTTTGGGAAAATCGATAAATTTGGTGCTATAAATGATGGCTTATTACATTCTGCATGTTTATTGAAGTTTGGTAAAGAAAAATTCCCTAATGTGGAGGTGTTTAATAAATTAACATTTCACCATGAACCTGATGTAATAAGCTATTTTTTTATAAAATTAGGACATGCAGTATTTATAAATAGCACAAGTAAGGGAATGAAAATGGGAATACTACTACTTCCAGAACAAATATCAGATAATTTTCAAAATGTATTATATAAATTTGCAGAAGGAATAGAAGAATATAGTGTTACGTTAGCGTATGATTTAGAGATAGTAAATAGTTTGTTGGAATCAAAAAGCATACAAAATAGTATAAAAGGACGGGACCTTAAAAGTTTATTGGATGTTTACTTTTCGAAACGTTCTAAAAATTTGAAGAAATAAAATGAAAATATTTAATAAATTATTTAAATTAATATTTTCAAAAATAACTATTTCTATATTAATATTGTTAATACAAATTTTACTTCTATATATTATATTTGAATTCTTTTTTAAATACATAGTATGGATAATCGGAGGAACAGGATTATTATCTATAATTATTGTTTTATATTTAATAAATTCTAAAACTAATCCATCATATAAAATCGCATGGATAATTCCTGTATTAGTATTTCCCGTTATAGGTGTTGCGCTTTTCTTATTTTGTCACTTTGAATTGTCTATTAAGTTTGTATCAAAGAAATTAAGAAATAGTAGAATTAAAAATAAAAAATATTTACAACAAGATATTTCTTTATTGAAAGAAGTAGAAAAAGATAATAAAAGTTTTAGTAATTTATCAAAATATTTATATGATACCTGTAGTTATCCCGTTTATAAAAGTTCTGAAATAAAATATTTTAAAGATGGAATTAGTAAGTTTGAAAGTATTATAAAAGACTTGAAGAGCGCTAAAAAATATATATTTTTAGAATATTTTATTTATAAGGAAAGTTCGATTTTTGTGCCATTTATTCACTAAAATTATTGACAAACAAATGTTTACATTTTAT
>CALVSD010000007.1 GCA_944358805.1 uncultured Bacilli bacterium | reverse complement strand
AAAAATTGCCAAAAAATAATTACTAGACATATATGGGAAGAATATAAGGAACAAGCAAATGAAAATAGATATACGCAACTTTGGAAAGAAAATTATCCATTAAGAAAAGAAACCATAGAAAGAATATTTGGAGATTGTAAAGAACAACATGGTTTAAGGTATACTAGACTTCGTGGTTTATTGAAAAATCAACAAAATGCCACGATGATTTTTGCATGCCATAATTTAAAGAAAATGGCAAATTGGAGATGGAAAAATTTTCCAAATATAACCAAAAATTATAACATTTTTATAAAAATATTAGAATTTTTAAATTTTATAAAACAAAAAGCAGTATATTCTTTTTGAATATACCACTTTGTCAACGACCTGATAGACACTAATAATTAGTGTCTATTTATTTTATATGCTTTTAATACATTCTTAGCAAGTTCAGCAACCGTCATTGGCCCAACTCCTCCAGGAACTGGTGTTATATAACTTGATTTTTTTGATACATTAGAAAAATCTACATCTCCGTATAGTTTATTATTATCACGATTTATTCCTACATCTATTACTACTGCATTATCTTTTACCATATCAGCTTTTACAAATTCTTTATTACCTATAGCTACTACTAAAATGTCTGCTAATTTAGTAATAGATTCAAGATTATTAGTTTTAGAATGGCATACAGTGACAGTAGCATCATTATTTAAGAATAAATTAATTAGTGGTTTTCCTACTAAATCACTTCTACCTACTATTACAACATGTTTTCCTTTTATAGAGATGTTATATTCTTTTAATAGATCAACAATCCCCATTGGTGTACAAGAAATAAGCGTATCATTATTATGAACTAATTTACCAGTATTTATATCAGTAAGTCCGTCAACGTCTTTAGATGCAATTACTCTATTTTGAACTGTTTTAGCATTTATTTGACTAGGAAGTGGCATTTGCACTAAGATTCCAGATACTTCTTTATCATCATTTAATTTATCAATTAAAGTTAATAATTCTTCTTCTAATATATCAGAAGGTAATTTTATATGTTCAAAATTATATCCGATATATTCAGCCATTTTTCCTTTTTGTTTGACATAAACATCACTAGCAGGGTCGTCACCAACCTGAATTACAACTAACTTAGGTTTTATCAATAAATTAGATACTTCTTCTTTTAATTCGTCTAATATTTCTTGTTTTAATTTTTTCCCGTCTAATATAATCATTAATTTCACCTTCTCTTAATTAAAATTCATTTATGTAAATTGATTATAACATAAAACTTGAAAAAATAGTATTATTTATTACAATAAAATATTAACTAAAAGAAAAAGCAAAAAATTACTAACAAATTTTCTACTTTTTTATCCCTTATAATCTTTTACATCTTCTAGCTTTACACTTACGAGTTTACTAACACCAGATTCTTGCATAGTTATACCATATAAAACATCAGCAAATTCCATTGTTTTCTTTTTATGTGTGATTAAAATAAACTGTGTTTCGTCTTTATATTTATATAAATAGTTACCAAATGATTCAACATTAGCATCATCCAATGCAGCTTCTACTTCATCTAGTAAACAAAAAGGTACAGGTCTAACATTTAAAATCGCAAATAATAATGATATTGCTGTAAATGTTTTTTCACCTCCAGATAAAAGGGTAATATTTTGTAAATGTTTTCCTGGAGGTTCTGCTTTAATATCAATACCTGTTTCTAACATATTATTAGGGTCAGTAAGTACAAGTTCAGCGTTTCCTCCCTTAAATAATTCTTTAAATACGATTTTAAACTCTTTTCTAATTTCTTCAAAAGTAGTACTAAACTTCTCTATCATTATTCCGTCCATCTCATTAATTATTTCAAGCAGTGTATCTTCGGCATTCTTTAAATCATTTATTTGATTATTTAAGAAATTATATCTTTCGCTTACTCTTTTATATTCTTCAATTGAAGCTATGTTAACTTCTCCAATTTGCTTTAACTTGCCTTTAAGTTCACTAACTAAATTTCTTGCTACTTCTTCTTCCATATCTATTTCAAAGTTTTCTTTAGCATATTCAAATGTAATGTTATATTCTTCATTTAAATTAAGAAGTAAATTATCAAGTTTAACATCAATTCTATTAATTTTAATTTCTAAATTATTAACTTCTTTTTCCATTTTACTAATAATTGAATTACTCTTTTTATTAGTTTCTTCTAATTCAAATATATCACTTTCACATTTTTCTTTATCTATCTTTAAAGAACTAATTTCTTTTTCAATAACATCTATATTATCTTTTATCCCATAATATTCATCAAGTAAACTTTTTTCTTTTGTAGAAACTGAATTATTACTTATATCTTTTAAATCATTAATTTCTTTAACAATATCATTATGTTTTTCTTTAAGTTCTTCTAATAATTTTAATTTACTATTTTTATTTTCATTATTATTACTATTTTCTAAACGATAATTATATATTTTTGTTTCTAATTCGCTTATTTTGTTATCGAGATTCTGCAATTCTACACTTAATTCTTTATTTTTACTTTCTATATTAGAATATTCTTTTTTAAATTTTTCTAATTCATATTTTTCTTTAATAATATTATTAGAAATAGCAGAACCACCCGTTATAGAACCTCCAACATTAACTACTTGGCCATCTAATGTTACTATTCTATATCTTTTATTTATTTTTTCACTAACAATATTGGCAGTATCAATATTATCTGTAATAATAATATTTCCAAGTTGATTAGTTATAATATTCTCATAAATTTTATTATATGTAACTAGCTTATCAGCAGTATCAACTACTCCATCTATACCATTAATAATTGCTCTTACATCATCTGGAATACTTCTACCAGTAATTACATTAAGAGGAAAAAAAGTTGCCCTTCCTAATTTATTTTCTTTTAAGTAATTAACTAACTCTTTGGCGATATTAGTATTATCTACTACTAAATATGAAGAAGCTCCTCCTAAAGCAGTAGAAATGGCAATACTATACTCATCTTCCACTTCAATTAACTTTCCTATAACATTATGTATACCGGTAAATTTAGGATTACTTAGAATATTCTTAATACTATTAGGAATCGAACTATTGTTATTAATATTATTTTCTAAATATTCTATTTTATATTTTAAATTAACTAGTTCTCTATTATTAGAAATAAGTTTATTATTTATATCATTTTTATTAGATTTAAAAGTATTGTATTTTTCTAAATTACTCTCTATATCAGTATTTATTACTTCTATTTTTTTATCAATTAAATCTATTTCATTATTTATATTATTAATTAAACTATTTTGTTTTAATTCTTCTTCTTTTAAATTAAATAATTTATTAGTAATATCATCTTCTACTGTTACATATTTATTTCTTTCTTTAAATACTCTAATATCAGCATCTATTTTTTCCAATTCTTTAGTTTTTGTAATATATTCACTTTGTTTTATATTTAATTTATCTTCAATACTCTTAAGTTTATTTTTTTCTTTTAATATATCTACATCATAATTACTACTATTACCTGATAATTTAATTATTTCATCATTTAATTCATCTATTTTATTTTTACTTTCTTTATATTCATAATTTAATGATTCGATATCTTTTGCCATTAATGCTACTTCTACTTCTTTTAATTTATCCTTAGTTTCTAAATATATAGTAGCTTCTTCACTTTGTTTTTTTAATGGATTTAAATTAGTTTCTAATTCTAATATAATATCATTTATTCTGTTTAAGTTTAAATTAGTTCTTTCTAATTTTCTTATTGCTTCTTCTTTTCTTCTTTTGTATTTTAATACTCCCGCCGCTTCTTCAAACATAACTCTTCTATCAAGTGGTTTTGCCAGTATTATTTCATCTATTTTTCCTTGAGAAATAATATTAAAGCTTTCTTTAGATCCTCCAGAATCAGTTAATAATTCAATAATATCTTTAAGACGACACCTTTCGTTATTAATAAAGTATTCGTTTTCACCACTCCTATATACTGTTCTTTTGATAGATACTTCGTTAAAATCAATTGGTACTGTTCTATCACTATTATCAAATATTAAACTAACGGTTGCACTATTTAATGGTTTTCTACTCTTACTTCCCGAAAATATTATATCAAGAGAATTATCTCCTCTTAAAGACTTCATCGATTGTTCTCCTAAAACCCATCTAACTGCATCTACAACATTAGATTTACCACTTCCGTTTGGTCCTACTATTCCATTTATATTAGGACATAATTCAATATTAATTTTATCTGCAAAAGATTTAAATCCATATGCTTTTATTTGTTTTAAATACATTGTAATACACCTACTTGCTATTTCTATATACTAATTATACCTTATTTTTAAAAGAAAAGAAAGTCATTTTGCAATGACTTCCTACTTATTTATTGATATATTATAATTTATCTAACATTATAACTAATTATTGCATTATAAATGCCATATATATTATAAATCCAAAATATATAGCAAGAACAATAAGCCCATTTAATTTTTCTGTTTTATTTGATTTCTCTGGAACTCCTAGTGCCATTGAAGCTAAAACACCACCAATAAGTCCTCCAATATGAGCAGCATTATCTATACCAGTCATAGTAAATCCAAATAATAAATTTACAATAATAATAGGTATAATCTGACTTCTAACAGCATTTCCAAGATAAACTCTATAATGATATCCAAAATAAAGAAGTGCTCCTAGTAAACCAAATATAGCGCCTGATGCTCCTGCAGATATAGTATTTTCATTAAAAGCAAGTGATAAAATACTAGCAGACACAGCACTTATTAAGTATATACCTAAATACTTAGCCTTACCAAAGAAACTCTCGACTTGAGGCCCTATTATATAAAGCGCGTACATATTAAATATTAAATGGACAACTCCTATATGCAAAAATGCACAAGTAATTAATCTGAAATATTCACCATTCTTTGTTAAAATATCTAAATTAGCGCCAAATTTAATTAAAGTATAATTATCAAGAGAACCATTTCCTAATATATACATAAGTACAAATACAAGTACACATATAAACATAATTCCATAGGTGATAAAGGGTTTCTTCTTATCAAATATTTTAGCCACCCTTGTTCCTTTATCAATATTCTTTTTGTTAATATCGTTTGTTATTCTAGCCATAAGTTCAATTCCTTTTTCTTTAAATTTAGTTTTTTCTATAATATCTGGAAACACTTGTAATAATAAAGGATTTTTTAAGTCAGATATTTTTCTTATAAACACACTTTTATAACTATCATCTTCTTTAAGTGTTACATTATCCCCTAAATCTATATAGATAGATAATACATTTATTTTAAAACTAAAAGTTTTTCTTTTAATTGATTTAACTATTCTATCTAATTTAAATTTATCAAAATTTAATTGTTCATTATTGTGAATATAATGTCCTACTATTCTAACTACACGGTAATCACTATCCATATTTTCTAACCATATTTCATCATTTATTCCGTGTAATATTATAGGGTTATAATTTTGTTCGGTAATAAAGTAATGAGATAATTTCATCATCAAAATATCTTTATTATCTAACTTAATAATATTCTCTTCCATGTTATCCTCCTTGTAATAATATTATACTAAAAATAATAAAATAAATAAAGGGGGTTATCATGATAACAAATAACTTTATTAAATATTTATTATTTTTAATACCTTGGTTTATTTCTGCTCTGTTATTTAAGTCAAATACTTTTTATTACGAAAGTTTATCTCTTCCATTTTTTGCTATACCAAGTTACTTATTTGGAATAGTTTGGACAATTTTATACATTCTTATATCTATTTCAATATTCATGGTATATGAAAATAGTAATAAAGAATATAAAAAATATTTATTAATAAACTTTATATCTAATCAATTATTTACTTTCTTCTTCTTTACTTTAAGAAATAACTTCTTATCTTTAATTGATGTAATAGTTACACTAGTAAGTGCAATTTACTTATATAATGAAACAAAATTACAAAATAAAAAAGCAAGTTATTTTCTAATTCCTTACATTATATTTAGTATTTATGCTCTTTTATTAATATTATCTATAAATTTATTAAACTGATCTAAAAGTATTTAATATTTCTCTAAATTTAGTAGGGGCTTCACTATTAAATTCCATATATTCTTTTGTTTTTGGATGAATGAAACCAATAATCTTAGCATGTAACATTTGACCAAATTCTTTATCAATAAGTTTATTATGTCCGTATACTGGATCATTAACAATAGGATGTCCAATATAATCCATATGAACTCTAATTTGATGTGTTCTTCCTGTTTCTAGGCTACATTCAATAAGTGTAGCTTTTTCATATCTCTCAAGTACTTTAATATTAGTAATAGCATCTTTTGAATTATCAGCAGTTACACACATTTTTTTTCTATTATTTTTATCTCTACCAATTGGAGCGTCAATAGTAGCAGTATCTTCATTAATAACTCCCCATACTAAAGCGATATATTTTCTAGTTACACTATGTTCTTTTATCTGTTCTGCTAAATCTAAATGAGTTTCATCATTTTTAGCTACTAATAAAAGTCCTGAAGTATCGGCATCTATTCTATGAACTATACCAGGTCTTACTTCTGTATTTACAGTACTTAAACTATTACAATGATACATTAATGCATTTACTAAAGTACCACTATAATTTCCTGGCGCAGGATGTACTACCATCCCACTTTTTTTATTAACTACTAATAAATCATCATCTTCATAAACAATATCAATTGGTATATTTTCTGGCAATATATCTATTTTTTCTTGATAGTTTTCATCAATAGTTATTTCATCATCTATTTTTACTACATAACTATTTTTTACTTTATTTCCATTTACTAAAACATTTCCATTTTCTATCATCTTTTGTAGTTTACTTCTACTTACTTCGATTTTATCAAGTAAATATTTATCTAATCTATCTTCATTATCAATTACATTTATTATCATTTTTATACACCTCCAATATCATAGTAACCATTAAAAGTACTATTCCTACAACTATTCCTATATCTGCTATATTAAATATTGGAAAATCATATCCAAATATATAAAAGTCAAAAAAATCTATTACATAACCATATACAATTCGATCTATAAAGTTCCCTATTGCACCACCAAGCAACAAAGAATACCCTATTATTTCTATTTTCTTAGTTACTTTATTTTTTAATAAATAATATATAATTCCTATTATAACTATAAAACTAATTATAGTTATTGCTAAAGTATTATTATTAAATATACTCCAAGCACCACCATAATTATGAGTATAAGTTAAACTAAAAAAATTAGGAATAATTTCTACTGAAGTATTCATTACTAAATTATTAGATATTATTAATTTAGTTATAAAATCAATAATAATTACTATAAAACTTATTAATATTATCATTTTAAATCATTCCAATCAAAAGAACAAGTATTTATATTTTTATCAATACAATCTAAATAAGTATCAAAGCAATTTACGTTATTATCATCAGTATAAACTGTAATCTTTGAATCAGTACTACAATATTCATTATTTTTAGGATTTACAAAATCATTTTTACTAATTAATCCATAACTAATAATATCATTAAAAGTTAAAGTAACATTACTTTTATAAATATTTATATTTGTACATACTCCTGTATTTTCATCACAATTTTTTAATTGTTTATAATTATCATAATCATATTCAATATTATTAAGTTCTACATAACTATCCACAATATCAGTAATTTTAGTAATAAATATCTTTTCCGAACTATTTTGGGAACTGATAACATAATTATATCCTATAGAAACTAAAATCATAGTAATTATTCCTATTATAACTACTACTCCAATTACTTCAATAAGAGTAAATCCTTGGTTATTTAATCGCATAATCAACCTCTTTTCATAATAATTATATATTTCTTATGAATATTAGTCAATACATGGCACAAATATGTTACAATAGTAATGGTGATTTATCATGTATTTAAAATACAACAATAAAACAATTAAAATTAAAAATTGTACTAGTTTTTATTCCAGATTTATGGGATTTATGGGAAAAAAGAACATCGATTATTCATTATTATTTAATAAATGTAATAGTATTCATACTTTTTTTATGAAAGAAAATATTGATGTTATATTATGTAATAAAGATAATACCATCTTGTATTATTATCCTAATTTATCTAAAAATAAAATAATATTACCTAAAAAAGGAGTAACTAAAGTAATAGAAACTCCCGCTAATTATTTCAATATAAAAATTAATGATAAACTATTTTTTTATGAAGAATAGTTTTTTTGTTTTTTCTCTTTTACTATGATCCCAAATTATATTGGTTTTAAAAATAAATACAAGAACCATTATAAGTAAAAGTGTATACATTATTATTCCTTGTGAAGAATCACCAATAACATAGATAATAGATGCTAGAGCAAACAATAAATCTACTCCATATATTATTAACACTGTCTTTCTTTGAGAAAATTTCATATTCAAAAACTGATGATGTAAATGATTTTTATCCGGTGAAGATATTGGCTTATGATTAATAATTCTTCTTAATATTGCAAATAATGTATCCAAAATAGGAATGGCTAATAACAATAGAGGAACTATAAATGAAGTTAATGTTACATTTTTAAAACCAATAAGAGCTATAACTGAGATAATATATCCCAAAAACATACTTCCAGAGTCTCCCATAAATATTTTCGCAGGATTAAAGTTATGCCATAAAAATCCTAATGTACTTCCTAACATAATGAATGTAAGCAATATATCTAGTCCATTTGCATTATTAATAGCTAAAGCTATTACACCTATTGTTAAGAAATATATTGAAGAAAGTCCTCCTGCTAGTCCGTCTAGTCCATCTATTAAATTAATGCAGTTAATTACTGAAACAATAAATAAAATTGTAACTGGAATACTTAATATTCCAAAATTAATATATATGCCAAAAGCGCTAATATCTTGCAATACAATGCCTCCATAAAGAGGTACAATTGATGCTCCCGCAAGCTGTCCTAAAAACTTATATTTTGCAGGTATTGGACTAATATCATCTATAACACCTGTAATTATTATTATAAAACTTCCTATTAATATTGAATTCATTTGCAAAGATTCTTTTCCAAACAAAATATATCCAAGTAAGAAGCCAAAATATATTCCAAGTCCTCCCAATCTAGGAATTGGTTTTTTGTGCACTTTCCTTTCATTTGGTATATCAAGTGCTCCAATATGAGTTGCTATTTTGCCTACTATAGGAATAAATAGAACTGTAAATAAAAATGTAGTTACTACCATTAATAATATTTCTTTTAATTCCATAATTCACCTCAAAAAAAACTCTTATATATATTATATAACAGTTTTTTATTTTTATCAATTTTTTTAACCCAATACTGTAAAGTACAATTTTTATCATCTAAATTATCTAAAATTTAATAAACAAATGTATTAAATTTCCTTTAAAATATATTTTTAATAATTAATTTAATTTGTCAAATTTATGCTTAGTTTTCTTTTTTATATTTATCTACTATGGCATCTACAATTTTTTTGCTTGCTAAGCCATCACCATAGGGATTACTTGATTTACTCATTTTTTCATATTCATCGATGTTTTCTAATAATAATTTAGTTTCATTATAAATAATTTCTTCGTTTGTTCCTACTAATTTTAAAGTCCCTGCTGATATTCCTTCAGGTCTTTCTGTAGTATCTCTTAATACTAATACTGGTTTTCCTAATGATGGTGCTTCTTCTTGAATTCCGCCACTATCAGTTAATATTAAATAACTTTTATTTATAAAATTATGAAAATCAATTACTTCTAATGGTTCAATAATTTTAATTTTTTCATTATTACCAATTACTTCATCTGCTATTTTTCTAATATTGGGATTTAAGTGAATTGGATACACTACTTTAATATTAGGAATGTCTGTAACTAATCTTTTTACTGCTTTAAATATATTTTTCATAGGTTCCCCTAAATTTTCTCTTCTATGAGCGGTTAATAAAATTAATTTATCTTCACCTACCCAATCAAATATATCATTATTATATGCATCTTTTACTGTGTATTGCATAGCATCTATTGCAGTATTACCTGTAATATATATTTTATCTTCATTGATTCCTTGTATTAATAAATTATTTTTACTAACTTCTGTTGGCGCAAAGTACATATCAGTCATACAATCAACCATTTGTCTATTCATTTCTTCCGGAAATGGCGAATATTTATTCCAAGTTCTAAGTCCTGCTTCTACGTGTCCAATATCAACATTATTATAAAAAGCTGCTAAAGTTCCTGCGAATGTTGTTGTAGTATCACCATGAACTAATATAATATTAGGTTTTACTTCTTTGATAACTTCTTCTAATCCTAATAATACTCTAGAAGTAATTTCTGATAAAGTTTGTCCTTGTTTCATTATGTTTAAATCATAATCAGGCTTTATATTAAAAACTTTTAATACTTGATCTAACATTTCTCTATGTTGTGCAGTTACACATACAATACTTTCTATTTCTTTTCTTTTTTCTAATTCTTTAACAAGTGGAGCCATCTTTATAGCTTCAGGTCTCGTTCCGAATATCGTCATTACTTTAATCATTTACATTCTCCTTTTTCATTAATTTTTCTATTTGAAATCCCATTAAAATCATAAGAGGCACTAGCATAGGCATAAAATATCGTGGTGATACTTCTACTAATAAATGCGAAACTACTAATCCTATAAAAAACAATCTATAAAAAACTAATCTACTATTTTCATCTTTATCAGTTATATTAAAAATACTAAATATATTAATTATAAACATTAAAAACCAAAAACAGTATAAATAGGATTTTAAAACAGTATTATATTTTTTACTTTGGTTTATTACACTACTTGTAAAATTTTCATATGTATATGAATAAACATCATTAGTAAGTACTTCTAATTTTTTTATCATGAACTTTGATACTGTTATCAAATTATAACTTTTATAGTTTTTTATTCCTTCTTCCATAAAATATTCATGTATTTCAGAAGGAGAAAAATCTTCATCTTTTACAAAAAATTCATCTAATTTAGGTTCTAAAAACCATTCACCATTAGAATTAATATTAGATCCTACATAAACACTCCAACCACTTCCACTTTTTGAAGGAGTATATCCTGTTGCATCTTCAACCAATTTATAATTTAAGTTATTATATACACCATAACATAGTGAAATCATAATAAAACTTAATAAAAGTTTTTTTAAATTATATTTTGAAAATATTATTAAATATAAATAATATAAAAATATTGCTATTAAGAAAATTATCATAATTGGTCTAAATGAATTACTTATACCAATAATTATTCCTAAAACAATACTAATAATTAAATATCTTTTATTATTAAAACTAGATAGTAAACATTCAAAAACATAAGCACTAATTATTATCATAGTATTAACAATATTAATTGGTAAAATTTTCATACACCATATAATATTAAAAGGATTAAATAACCAAATTAGAAGAAATAAAATTCCTTTTTTCTTATCATTAAATATTTTTTTACCAAATAAATACGCAAATACAGCACCGATTAAGTCAATTATTATATTAAAAGTAATTGCATGATATATAGTAGTTCCAAAAATTTTCATAAAAATACTTAAAATATTAATATACCCAAATAAATATGGAAATACAGCAATATATTTACTATTTATCTCTAAATTTGAAGCTAATGATACAGCGTTATAATAAAATGTTGCTTCATCACTATATACTTCATTATAATCAAACATTAATAATGAAAACCGAAGTAATATAGCAACCAAAATGAAACTTATAATAATCATTTTATTTTCTAATATTTTATTTATAATACTAGATTTTTTATTTAATTTATATACTATAAAAACAATAATTATACTCAATACACTAAATAAACATGATATGATAAAATCATTTTTTAAGAAAAAGAAATATATTATAGTTAATAATGTTACTAAAATTACAGTCAAAATTTTACTTAATATATTTACTAGATTTTTCATATTATTTCAACCTCGCTTAAATTTATAATTAATATATTTTAATTATTTAGTTCCACTAGTTAAAATCATTACACCGCTAAGTATTATAAAAATACCTATTCCTTGTGTTAATGAAATTCTCTCTTTCAAAAAAATGCAAGACCCTACTACTACTAGTGTATTAACAATCGCTACCGATAATGGCATTGCAACTGTTAAATTCATTCTACTTACAATTATTAACCATAATATAAAACTACAGCCATAGCAAAACATACCTATTAAAGATTTTATTGAGAAAGAAATATGAAAACTCAATATATCTAAATTAATATTAGGATTAATACTTCCTAATTTAAATAATATTAATCCACTGGATGCTAATAAAACATATAATATGAATAATAAAACTATCATTTTTTTAGTTTTCCTTTCCATTTTTATCAATTCTTTCTTTTAATATTGATACTTCTTGAATCAATAATTTAATTTTTTCATTTTGAATAGAAATACTAGTAATTAATATAAAATTCAAAGAAAATAAGAAGAAAAAGCCAATAATAAATACCATATTTGATGTTGCTTCAAATTTAAAAAAATTAGATATTATTTCAAAAATTCCAGGAAATATAACAGGTATAATCATTAATAATAATAATAAAATCCAAAAGCTTCCATATCTTATTGATAACTTTCTTAATTTTATAGTTCTAACAATTAATATTAACTGTAATAAAATTAATATTAATAAAAATAATTTTAATAAATTAGGCATTATTACCACCTCTTTTACATATGCTAGATATTATAATAGAAATACTAACACTAAACATATAATACATACTTTTCAACGGTTTTATTGACGATTTACCATATTTTCTTTCATGCATTTCTACAGGAATCTCTTTTACTTTATATTGCTTTCTTATTAAATTTACTATTGTTTCAGGTTCTGGATATTCTGTTGGATATTTATCTGCAAATAAACTAATAATTTCTTTATTGGCTGCTCTAAATCCACTAGTAGGATCATAAATTTTAGTACCAGTACATATTTTTATTAACGAAGATAAAAATTTAATTCCAATTCTTCTAAATTTAGTTGATTTAAATCCACTTAAATTTTTAATAAATCTTGAACCTACTACAAAATCATTACCTTTTTTTATTTCTTCAATTAATTTTTCAATATAGTTCTCGTCATGTTGCCCATCACCATCAAATTGGATTGCAACATCATAATCATTTTCTAATGCATATTTAAATCCAGTTTGAACAGCACCGCCAATACCTAAATTAGTAATTAAATTTATCACATTATACTTATTAGTTTCACAAATATTTTTAGTTTTATCTGTTGAACCATCATTTATTACAACATAATTTAAGTTTTCATCAATTTTGTTAGAAATATTTTTTATTTTCTCTACTGTATTTACTATATTTAGTTCTTCGTTAAACGCAGGTATTATTACTAATACTTTCATTTTTACCACTCCATTTTTTAATTTTTCTACTTAAATAATAAATTCCCCATCCAATAACTATATATCTTATAAAGAATAAAGTTATTGCATACCTACTAAAAGCAAAAGTATATGAATATAGGGCTATTTGTGATGCATAAACCAACATCAAGAAAAGCCATTCTTTTACACGTAATTTATTAATTAGTAAAAAGATACTAAAAAAGATAAACATTAAAATTTCTATTTTTCTGAATAATGCTAAAGTATCATTATCTATATTTAAAATTTCATCCCAATAAAAATTACTATAAACTAACTCAACTGGTTTTAAAAATAAATATGTTTTTAACATTGATCCTTTATCTCTCTTCCACCATTCGGACATTCTGTATTTTGCTTTCATACCATCATATTCTAAAGAATAATACTTTTTTAAATACTCTTTTTCTGTAGGTTCTCCATACAAATATAATTTCATCTCATCACTCATTTTATCATCAACATTAGTTTTATAATCTAATTCTTCATCACTTGGATACCCATATCCTTGATAAGTTCCTAATAATAAAGGATTGCCTGTTCCATATGTCAAAGGAATAAATTTATTAAATACCTTATAATTTCTATATATCCAAGGCGCTAAAACTAATAAAAGAATTACTCCTGCTATTAAGCCTTGTTTTATTAATCTTTTTATGTCATATTTGCATAAAATTAAATAAATAAATAAAAATATTGGATATAAAGCAATATTAGGTCTTATAAAAAGACAAATAATATACCACACAATAATCATTATATAATCTTTAGTCTTTTTATCTATCGCTAATTTTAAACTGTGATAAACTAACAACAAAAAAGTTAAAATGAAAGGTGTCTCTGTTAATATGATATTATCCATCCATAAATAATCAACTGATAAAAAGAATACACATCCAAAAGTTGCAGCATATTGATTAGCGTATATTTTAATAATTTTATATAAAACTAAAATAGAACATAATCCCATAAATATCCAAAAGAATTTTAATGCATACATTAATAATTCTCCTGTTCCAAATATTAAACAGAAAAAAGAAATTAAAAATGTCATCCCAGGCATTATTTGAGCAGATATAACGCCATGCATCGTAATTTGTCCTGTGTTAAAGAAAGTTATTCCATTATTTATATAACTAATATCATCACTATCTAGATTATAATTATATCCCATTTCACAAAAAGCAAATATATGTAGAACAAATGCAACTAATAATAAAATTGTTACACTCCAATTATTTTTTAAATTTTTTCTTATAGTATCAGGTATTTTTTTCATTTTAGTTTCCTCACTTTAAACAAAAATTTTACATTACTATCATAAAATCTTTTAATTCTACTAGGTTCTTTTAATATTCTATATAACCATTCTAAATTTAATTTTATAAATATTTTAGGTGCCCTTTTTTTATGCCCACTTATTACATCAAAAGATCCTCCTACTCCAACAAATATTCCTTTTTTAAATTTATTTAAATGCTTATATATTAATTTTTCTTGTAATGGTATTCCCATTGCTACTAATATAATGTCAGGTTCTAATTCAGCAATTTCATCAAAAACTTTATCTTTATCTTTTACATAACCATCTTTGCTACCTACTATTTTTAAATTAGGATATTTTTCACTGATTACATTATTTAATGATTTAATTACTTCGGGTTTAGCTCCAAAAAAATATATTTTTTTCTTTAAAGAATCTCCTAATTCAATTAATTCATTAGCAATATCAATACCAGTAATTCTTTCTTTTACATCATAATTAATCATTCTAGCTGCTTTAACTATTCCAATTCCATCAGGAACTAAAATAGTATTTTTATCTAAAAGTAGTTCAGCCATTTCTTTATCTTTTTCACTCATCATAAAAGTTTCAGGATTAGCAGTAACTATAAACATCTTTTTATTATATTTCAAATTTTTCTTTAAAATATTATAAAAAGATTCTGCATCTTTATTATATAATTTTTCAAATAAATTTCTCATATTAACCTCCATAATATACCTAAAAACATTATAACAAATTAAAAAGCAAAAAAAAAGGTACTATACCTTTTTTTTACTTTATTTGATTAAAATATTTATTTAAATCATCCATAGTAGTATAAGTAACAATAACAAATCTTCTAAGTTTAAACTTATCACTACCTACATGTACCAAATTATCACTAAAATTACTTTCTCCAATAAAGGCCATAGTAAATCCTGCTTCTTTCACTAAGTTAATTGCATAATCATTATATTCATAGAATGGATAACAAAACACTGTTGAACCATTTAAAGCATCTCTACTTGATTTTAAATCCGCTAATATTTCTTCTTCTGGTAAACACTTAATTGCACCACCTTGACCTCCAGGACATTTTCCGCCATCGTGCATATTATGAGTATGTGAATGAAGCTCTATATATTCACTTTGAGTATATTCATCTACATTAAACCAAGACGTTACTAAAAATATTGTTGCATACATTTTATATTCTTCCAATAAATCTATTGCAACTTCCGTTTTAGGACCGTCATCTATGGTAATTAATACACTTTTAGGTAATTGCAATTTACCATCTATATACATTTCTAATTCATTAGTAGTAATAGTCAAAATATTATTTTCTTTAAAATAATCTAAATGCGTTTTAAATTGTTCTTTAGAGTGACATATTTCAGTAGTACAATTGGCTTTTTCTTCAGCATTACTTTCATCATAAAATGCATGATAATTTAATACACCTACTCCACTAGAATTGCTTAAATCTGTATTATTTGAATCAATTACTTCTTTTATATCTTCACTTTTTATATATAATAATCTATTATTAAATTCTACTCCATACTTATCTTTATCCATAATTATAATTGGTAATGTGTATGATTTACTTAATTTATATACTAAATTATTATTTTCATCATAAAAGTTAGTTATATCATTTGTGATAATACTCTTATTAAATACTATATAGTTTTTGTATCTATTACTAACAGAAGTAATATTATTAGTAACATCTACATCTTCATAATAAATATAATATTTCAATTCTTCCATATTTATTTGAAAATATTTAGTGTTTTCATCAATATTAATATCCAGTAATTCTAATTCAATATTTTTAGATATTACCCCAACTTCATTGTAACTATTATTATTTAATTCATATATTCTTGCTTCTTTATTAGTTACAACATATTGGTTATAATGCGATTTAATATTTTCAAGTACTTGAACATTATTATTACCTTCCTCTTTTTTATTATCTTTTATAAATAACAAAAACAATAATAAGGATAAAATAATTATTATAAGTAAGATAATTATTAATATTGCTTTCTTTTTACCCATTTTTATTCTTCAACTCCTTTTAATAAATTTAACCATTCATTTTTAACATTTGATAATAAATATCTTTGACAATATTTATATTCTTTTTTACTATATTCATTTAGTTTTTGTTTATTATTTATTAAATTTATAATTTCTTTTGCCATTAAATTTTTATCTCTATTTTCTATTAAAACTCCTATATCATCTTTCAACAATTCTTTTGCCCCATCAGAAGAATCAAATGCAATACAAGGAAGTCCATAACTCATTGCTTCAATTAAAACTAAACCAAATGATTCTGTGTATGAAGGTAAAACGAATATAGAAGAATCCATAATATATTTTTCTTTACCTTTTTTATCTAAAAATCCAGTAAATATAATATTTTTTGTTAAATCTAGTTCCCTTGCATATTCTTCTAAATTTTCTTTTAGAGGACCATCTCCTACTAAATATAGTTTTATATCAGAAATTTCTTCTTTAACTATATTAACTACATCTATTAAGTCTTTTTGCCCTTTTTCTTCACTTAAACGTCCAATTGTAATAATATTATTACCTTTTAAATTAGTTTTTTTACTAGGTAAAGAATCTATAACATTAGGTATATAAACACATTTAGTTTTTCCTATCTTGCCTTCATAAAATTCCTTTAAATTATTAGAAACTACTGCAAAATAATCAAAACCTTTTAATGAGTTAACAACGCTTCTTATATACTTTTTATCATCATTATGGAAATTATGTTCAGTAGCTATTTTAGTTATATCATAATAACCATAGTATCCTACTAAATTATTATGGAATATTCTAGTAGTAATTATATAATCGCTATATGTATTTCTAATTGCTTTAATATTTCTGCTCCTTTTTAAATATAATATTTTTAAAGATTTAAATCCTTCTTTAAATATTTTTATTATTTGTTTATTTTTAACAGCATTTTTAAACTCTTTTTTATTTGGTTTATCATTTATTAAATATGTAATCTTTACTTTGCTAGGTATTTCAAAAGCTGGTTTATCTAACACTTTATAAGTCGAAATAATCTCTATTTCATAATCTTCTTTTAACATTTTACATAATGAAGATAAATATTTTTCTACTCCACCATATCCTAGATGTAGAGCAAATATAGTTACTTTCTTTTTACGATTTGAATTATCTACTGGAAACTCTATTTTAGTAATAGCACTTTCTAACATAGCTATTGATATAGCTACATAAATAGATACTGAAGGTGCACCATATACGTGTCCTGCAATCATTGATATCATAGTTACAATACCTATAATATATATATTGGTTAATTTAAAGAAAGTAAATGTAAATTTTGATTGAAATATTAGTTTAATTACTCTAAAGCAAATATATACTAACGGTCCAAAATATATAATAAATCCAAGCAGTCCATAACGGAAAAACACGTCAAATAAATCTATTTCTATTAGTTTCTCGATTCCGCCATCGTTTATTGTTTCTCGATTAGAAAAACCAATACCAAAAAACTTATCTACTGGTTTAGAATAGTTATATATATCTAGCGCTTCAAAAAAGAAGTTTTGTCTTCCACTAAAAATTATAGAAAATAATTTTTGAGTAGAAGGATTAAAATTATATCTATCTTCAGAAATACTATCATCTTCTTCTACAATTTGTTCATTATCATTATTAATGGCTGTTTGCAAATTTTTTATAGCCGGAATTCTTGGAATTAAAAATATAGAAACAATAATTATACATATACAAGTTTTTAAACCCAATGCTCTATTCTTTTTTGAATTAAATAAAAAATACACTAAATAAACGAACTCTGTTATTACCATCCCCAAAAAAGATGTTTTTGTTCCTAACAAAGTCATAGCTGTTATAATTATTATAAATACTAATATAATTTTAGAAATTGACATTCTCTCAAATAACATATAATAAGCATATGGAAACAATGCTACAACAATTGCTCCTATTTCATTGGCAGCAAAAAACCACCCTACACTACCTTTACTACTATCTAAATAAGAATTAAATGAAGTACCAGTTATTTCTGGAACTAATATAAAAATAGAATAAACAATTATATTAAATAGGCAGATTTTAAATATTTTTTCCTTTTTTAAACTTAATTCATCATATATATTTATAAAGCATATAGTTACAATAGGAAAATACATAAACTTAAATAAATAGGTTAATTCTGTCTTAAGAAAAGATAAAGTAAAAATATCGGGTTTAGTTATAAAGTATAAAAGACAGAACGCAAATAAAATAATAAAATAGATTATACTCTTTTTTTTATGAGAAGAATTAGAATATATTAAAAAATACACACCAATAAATACTAAAAACAATCCTCTCGCAACCATACCAATAGTAAAAACAAAATCACTATATCTCACCATCAAAGAAGTTGATAAATCAAGTATTGGTTGTAAAATTAAAAAAATGTATATTAATTGTTCAACTTTTTTATTTTTGTTTTTCATAAAAATTATCCTTTCTTAATTTTAAATATAAATTTTAAAATATTATATTTATTTTTATTTATTAAATTATAAACAATCTTTCTGTTTTTTGGTAACTCATTTATATATAAATTTTCTCTAAAATTTGGGAATTTTTCTTCCATATAATGTATTAATTTTTTTATAACATCCTGTTGCAATTTCTTTTCAGCTTCTGCTTTTATAACTCTTACTATTGTAGAGATATAAATATGATCGATTGCTAAATATTCAACCATTTTTATATAATCTTGTTTATTATTTTTGTCAATATAATCAAGGGCATCGTCAAAAGCCTGCAATATTTCCAAATTTTTTTCTATATTAGAATTATTCATAGTAGACCCTTGCCTAATTAAATAATTATATAACGGTTCATTTATAAAAGAAATCTTAGAAGAATTCAAAATTGTCTTTACGTTAAATGCCAAATCTTCATACCATACATTTTCTTTAAAAAAGATTTTATTATCTACAATTATATTCTTTTTATATAGTTTATTCCATACTGCCATTTTACCAAATAAAGCATTCTCAAAATTAGTGTTATAATTACTTGTAAAATAATCTTGTTTTTTGTGCAAATAATTTTCACTCACATTATAATTCCCGCATATCACAATATCAGATTTATCTTTTTTAGCTTTAATATACATTTTTTCAACCATATTTAATTCAATATAATCATCACTATCAACAAAACTAATAAACTCTCCTGTTGCGACTTTAATTCCGTAATTTCTAGCAGAGCCTTGTCCCCCATTTTCTTTTATATAACTTATTACTTTTTGGGGATATCTTTTTACATATTCATCTATTATTTTCTGACTATTATCTGGACTACCATCATTAACCAATATTATTTCTATATCATCTAAAGTTTGATTAACTAAGCTTTCTAAACATTTAGAAATATACTTTTCAACTCCCCAAACAGGAACAATAATACTTACTTTCTTCATTTTCTTCTACCACCAAACAATTTATTATATAATTTTACATTAACCATAGCAGAGAATTTTTTTATTGCCTTTTTTAAATTATACACCTTGATTAAATTTATAATTTTTTCTTTTCTAATTTTTTTTACATACTTGTTAAAATCCGCTGCATTTAATAATCTAGAAGCATAAATTATGGATTCTGCTCCAAAAGATAATAACACATCTTTTTTATGATTATCTTTTTCATTCAATAGAATTTCTATATCTTTTGAAAACAAATGTAAATAATCATATACAGCTTTCTTAGTTTTCTCATAACTTTTACTGCTCATTATACTATTTTCTCTTTGAACATAATTATAACCATAATAATTTAATGCTGTGATATTGTTAGCGTAATACATTACTAATAACATAATTCCATAATCTTCATGAAGTTTTCCTACTTCAAATTCAAATTTATATTTTTCCCAAAAAGAAGTGCTATAACAATAAGACCATACTGGCTCAAAGTATTCTTTTCTTACTAATTCATCGATTACTTTTTCCAAAATTTCATTTGTGAAAGAAGAAAAACTAGGTTTAAATAATACGTTCTCTTTTTCGTCTACAACATTACATTCAAATCTAACTAAATCAACTTTATTTTTGATTAAAGAATCATTTATTTTTTCTAACAACTCATTTTCTAAATAATCATCACTATCCACAAACAATATATAATCACCAGTTATTTTTTTTAAACCATAATTTCTAGCGGAAGACAATCCTCCATTTTTCTTTTTATAACCGACAAATCTTTTATCTTTTTTAACATATTTATCAATAATTTTTTGTGAATCATCTGGGCTACCATCATTTACAATAATAACTTCAAAATTATTATATGTTTGATTTAAAATACTCTTTAAACATTTGTCTAGATATTTTTCTACATTATATACAGGAACAATTATACTAAATTTCATATTATCACCTAATCCAAATAATCTTTTAAAAATATTGTTGAAATTCTTTTTAAATACTTATTATTTCTTTTTTTAACACGATATTTATAAATTAGTTTATTGATTATATTTACTTGTCTTTTTGATTGAGAAGATTTTATTGTAGTTAAATGATTACCACCATATTCTTTTATTGGCATAAACCAATCGCTTTTAATTAATTTAAAAATATCCTTATTTTTTCTATATGCCATTAATAATATTGTTTGATCATCATCCATCAATCCCACATCTAACAAGCTGTTCATTGAACTTAACATTAAATTCCAATAATCACCCATCAATTTGGCTGGAACAAAATATGGTGTTCCAGATACACAAACTTCTCCTGATTGCACTAAATGGAAAATTGGTTTATCATTATCACCATATGGTGTAAAAAAGTATATTTTATCTTCAAAATCATATTCCCATAAATAATCAAATTCTAAAGGATTGGTATATACAGCACCACCATGATTGAATCCAAAATCCAACCACGCTAAAAAATCAGTTTTATTATATTTCTTTTTTACTGTTTCCATTAAACACCATGACTTTAAAAACATTATATAATTATAGTCTGCTTTATTTTCTGGAGTAGTGTTTATATATTTATAATTTCTAAAATATTTTGATTTTTCAATATCTACCATTTTTTTATATATTTCTGATTCTATTTCATAAATATTATCAATTGTAATAACCTTAGTCTTATTTTCAAGTCCAAAATTTTTTCTTATTTTTATTATTTCTTCTTTAAATTCAGGTTGAGTATATACTACAATATTATTTTTTATACGCGCCCAAAACTTAAAATATTCAATATACTTGTTATTATCTCTCTCATAATTTTTAAATTGTTTTCTTCCTATATCAAAATATGCAGTTACAATTGTTATTTCTTTTTTCATTTGCTTTCCTCCATTTTTTCAATTAGCTTAACTAAATTTCTATAATATATCTGATTATTGTATTTAAATGCTTCTTTATATCCTTTGTTTACTTGTTTCTCTAAAATTTTTGGATTATTATACAAATATAAAATTTTTTCTTTTATATCATTAACCAATTTGTTATCATTTTTTACAAATACTGCATTATCACCTACATATTCTTTTATTCCACCAGTTCCAGTAGTTATAATAGCTTTCTTAGATATCATACCTTCAACGCATACCAGTCCTGCGGCCTCATCCCATATTGAGGGAATAACCATAACATCTGCAATATTATAATACTTGTACAATTCATTATTATCAATAAACCCTGTTAAAATCACTTTATCATGACAAGAACTAATTTCTTTTTCTAAAATTTCAGTATATTCACTAACTCCACCATTTGCAAAATTTATAGAACCTACTATTAATAATTTTATCTGATTATTTTTTATTTTTTTTACAGCTTTTACTAATTCTAAAACTCCCTTTTCTTTAATTAATCTGCCACAATAAATTATCACAAAATCATCATTGCTTATATGATATTTGTTTCTTAGTTCTAAATATTCTATTTCTGATATTTTCTTATCAAATTTTTTTAAATCAATAGAATTTTTTAAAACATAACCTTTCTCAATTGAAGAAGTTTTTAAAAATTCATCTGTTACATATTTAGATACGCCTACTACCTTTGAAAAAGTACTATCAATAATACTATTAGATGTAGCAAAATGATGCAAATGCAAAACTAATTGTTCTTTTTTAAAATACTTTAAAAACTTATTATAACTTTCATAATGTCCACCTTCTGCAAAAATATAATCAAATTTTGCTTTTTTTATCTTATTTAAAACAATAGTGTTATAAGTGTTAAAATTAGTTTTAAGTAGTTTATTAGATATATTATAAATGGTTCCAATGATATAATACAAAAAGTTTTTTTTAATATAAATAAATCTTGTTTTTGAATATTTTTGACTTTCTTTATAAGCTTCTTCATCAAATATAGATACAACTGTTAATTCAATTTTTTCTTGTTTTTCTTGCTCTTGTAAAATATTAGTTATAATAGTTTCTATTGCTCCTCCTTTTACATTAGGAACAGGAAGCAAATTTGAAGAAATTAAACATATTTTTTTCATACTGCTCTCCTTTTTATAAACTTATTTTTTAATTTATTAATATAACCATTAACAAGCTCCTTTAAATATTTAAATTCAAAACTTTTATAAGTTAATACAACAAATATCAAAACAGTGAATATTCCTAAAGTACAAGCCTTAATTACCCATAACAAATAGTTAGAAACAGCAAAATGATTTGAGATGTAAAAAACAGAAACTAAAGTTAATGAAAAAATCATAAAATATTTTAAATATTTATATGCATATTCTTTAGGTTTTTCCTTAAAAATGAATTTATATATTAAATATGGATCTAGCCAACAAAATACAAATATTTTAGATAATGATGTAGCAAAAAATACTCCTGGAAGGCCAATTAATTTACCTAAAAGTATTGATAAACCTATATTTAGAACGGCTTCAAAAAATGGTGCACTCTTTGCATGAGCAAATAATCCTGCAGTTGTTCTATACGAACTACCGACAAACTGCATACCATCAATATAAAAGAACAAAACTAATGAAAGTAAGGTTAAATTTGATAATAAAAATTCTTCTCCTATCCATATTTTTATAAAGTCATTCATAAGAGCCATTAATAGCACACCACAAATACCATATATAAAATAATCAATGTATAAAAGTTTATATAATATTTCTTTTTTCTTTTGCTTATTACCTATCGCATTTAAATTTCCTATACTAGATCTAATTGCTGAATGAATTTGAGTTAAAAATAAATTTAAAGAACTAATTATTAAATAATAGTTTGAATATAATCCAACAGCAGCAAGGCCAATTACACTGGATATAATAATATTGTCAGTTCCACCAATAATTGCTGGGCTTAAACTATATGTAACCATAGATTTAATATTTTTCTTTATTTCTTTTTGTTCATTTTCATTTAATTTTTTTATATTTTTTTCTTTTAAAAATGGATACATTCTATTAGCTTTAATATATAATGATGCATTAGTTCCTATCGAACACAACAATTGTATTATTAAATATAATATGTAATTTTTAGTAAATATTAATACTAATATTTGAACAACAACTTGAATCCATTTAAATATTTGAGTATATAAAGATATTATATATCCTTTTTGATCAGTATTTATTACAACTATTTTATAGTAAAAGAAATAAGAATTTACATTACATAACAAGAATAATATATATATAACCCCAATATTTTCTCCTATATTAGGAGGGTTTTTAATTAAAATATCAAAAAATGGAATCAATGACAATCCAATCGCTGTTACTACAACTCCAATTATCATGTAGCATCTTTTATACAATCTAACTAATGACTTTATTTTTTCCTTATTTTGTTCTGCAAGTGGTTTGTACATGCTATAAACAATAGCAGACCCTATTCCTAATTCTGCAATCGAAAGAAGGGACAAAATATTAGAAAAAAGCCCATTAAACCCTAAATAATCAGAACCAAGAAAATGGATAAATATAGTTCTATTAACAAAACTAAAAACTAAAGTTAAAATCTGAGATATTATTCCAACTATTGTATTTCTTAAAGCATTCTTCGTTCTTGAGTCTTTATTCATTTTAACACCTCAAATTCTATTTATCTATATTTAAAACATACTCATTCACATATAAACTACCATCTTTAGGACTTATATATGGAGAATATTCATATACTTTATTATTTTGTTTTATTTCTATTATAATATTAGGTATTATATCAGAAATATTACATTTTAATATAAATGGTTTATTAGTAGTAGCTATTAGTTTATCCTTAACAATGTCTGACTCTTCCATTACTGCTGAATAGACATTTATTGTAACATTCTTTTGAATTGGAACTATAAAATATAACTCATCTCCAACATTTTCATAAACCATAAATTCTTCATCAAAATATTTTTCTTTTACTTCACTCTCTGATTCAATCATAGCAGCAGCTATTAATTTATCAGTATTTTTATCAATATCTAATTCTTTTGCATATTTAGTTATTCCAAATTTACTATTTAAAACATAAAATACTGCCATAAGTATTACTATTATAATTCCTATAATAATTAATTTCTTCTTATTTTTTTTCATAACTATTTCCTTTCTATTAAATTATTACCAGTCATTTCTTTTGGTTTATCTAAATTCATAATATTTAATATAGAAACTGCTATATCTCCTAATTTTCCATCTTTTAAATTAATATTTTTATCAGTTACAATTAATGGAACTAAGTTAGTAGTATGCTTAGTATTCATTTTACCATCTATTTCCATAACTTCACAATTACCATGATCTGCAGTTAAAAACAAAGTATATTTATCTAAAACGTTATTTTTTATAAGTTTTCCTATACATTCATCTACTATTTCTACACCTTTAATTGCTGCTTCGTAATTTCCAGTATGTCCAACCATATCACCATTAGCATAATTCAAAACTATTAAATCTGGTTCGTTATTATTTATTTCTTCTATTAATTTATCAGTTACTTCATATGCACTCATTTCTGGTTTTAAATCATAAGTTGCCACTTTAGGAGAAGGAATTAAAATTCTTTTACATCCTTCTAACTCTTTTTCCATACCTCCATCAAAGAAATATGTAACATGAGCATATTTTTCAGTTTCAGCGATTCTAAGTTGGGTTAACCCTAATTTAGATATATATTCTCCTAATGGATTAACAACAAAAGGTAATTCGAAAGCGTTATCGCAAATTACTTCTTCACTAACTCCCATCATTGTAACCATTTTTATATTAGTAATATATTTTCTATCAAAACCAGTAAAATTACTATTAGTAATAGCACTTGGTAATTCTCTTATTCTATCTGGTCTAAAGTTAAATACTATTATACCGTCATTTTCTTTTATTTGTTTACCGCCATCAATTACTGATGGTACAATAAACTCATCTGTATTTCCACTTGCTTGTTGATTTTTCCAGCACTCTAATGCTGTTTTGTATTCCTTGCCTTTAGCATTAACTATGGCATCATACGCTAATAATACCCTGTCATATCTATTATCTCTATCCATAGCATAATATCTACCAGAAACACTAACAATTTTACCAATGCCTAAACTATTTAGTTTTTCGTTTAATGCATGAATATACTTAATACCATCATCAGGCATAGTATCTCTTCCATCCGTAAATACATGCAAATATACATTGCTTACATTATTTATTTTACACATATCAAGTATGGCAAATAAATGATTAATTGAAGAATGGATACCACCATCACTTAAAAGTCCCATAATATGTAAATTACTATCTTTTTCTTTAGTGTAATTAATTACCTCTAATAACTTATCATTATTAAAAAACTCTTTTGTTTTTATTTTATTATTTATAAATTCTAATGATTGATAAACAATTCTACCCGCTCCTATATTCGTATGCCCTACTTCAGAGTTTCCCATTTGGCCTCTAGGAAGACCTACTTCTTCGCCACTAGCTACTAATTTAGAATGAGGATAATTATTAATCAAATAATCATAATTAGGAGTCCTAGCATTATAAAAAGCATTTTTTTCTATATTATTACTAATTCCTACTCCATCCATTATACACAATAATACCTTCTTCATATTATCACCAATTCAATTATATAATATTTTTAACAATATTTAAACCCATTTTACATATATTAAAAGAAAAAAGACAATATTTATTCAAATATCATCTATAACTCTATTAATTTATTTAAAACTTCATTAACTGTATTATTAAAGTTATCAAAGTCAACATTTACCCATTCTACAGGAAGTTGATGCTTAAAAAATGTATATTGTCTTTTGGCATACTTTCTAGAATTTTGCTTTATTTTATCAATTGCTTCTTCTTTGGATATTTCTCCATCAAAATATTTATATAATTCTTTATAACCAATACCCCCAATTAAAGGTTTAGCATACACTTTATTATCATAAAAATATTTTACTTCATCTAATAGTCCATTATCTATCATAACGTCTACTCTCTCATTAATAATATCATATAATCTTTCTCTTTCAGTAGTTAATCCTATAAATATAGCGTCATATAATAATTTATTAGTTTTATTTTCACTTATAGACTTATTATTTTCTTTATAATAATTTATAGCCCTAATAATTCTGCGTCTATTGTTTTTATCAATATCAACTTTGCTATCTAATTCTATTAGTCTATTATATAATTCTTCGGTACTTATTTCATCATAAGTATCATTTTCTTTCTCAAAACTCAAATTATAATCATATAATAACGCTTTAATATATAATCCAGTACCACCTACAATTATTGGAGTTTTTCCTCTTTTTATTATGTCATTTAAAATGTTTCTTCCATCTATTTGATAATTGTATATAGAATAATCTTCATTTACATCTTTTATGTCAAATAGATAATGTGGTATTCCTTCTTTTTCTTCTTCTTTTATTTTAGCGGTACCAATATCTAATTTTTTATAAATCTGCATAGAATCAGCATTAATAATTTCCCCATCTAATCTTTTTGCAAGTTCCACCGACATTTTAGTTTTTCCTACTCCTGTAGGCCCCAAAACAACTATTATTTTTTGCATTTTATCTTCCTTTCCTGCTCATAATACTAGCTTCTGCATATCCTATATATTTATTTTCTTCATACTCTATAGATGTAATTTTAGCATTGTATTTATCAGTATGAATTAAAACCAAAGGAATATTACCAAGAATCTTACTGGCTTCAACATCTCCTAATTTAATTTCATCATAACATATAACACAACTTGGTTTTAATAAATTACTATTTTTCATAAGTACTTCATTATAACCCCTAGTTCTTTTTAATAAATTATCTGTAGTATAAAGTTCTAATATTCTTTTACTTCCATATTCCTTACTAGTAAACGAATCTGAATGATATACATGAGCAATATTTATATAACCAAATTGATTAAATCCTATAATAACATTATCGGATGGATTTCTAAATGTTCCTAAACAAATATCACTGATTACACTAAGTGATGCATATTTTTTTGAAAAATCCCATGCATTACCCTCATTCAAGTTATTTCTTTTCATAAGCGTATGATTAACCAAAAACTTAAAAGGATCACCGTTTAATTCGTATACGCAAACTCCGTATTTTGAACTAAGAGAAGAAGGTTTTAAGGTATTGGTATCTGTAACACTATCTTTGATATCTTTATATGAATCATTTAAACACGTTTTAAAATCATCATAAAATTCTGCCATAGCATTTTTATTGTTGCCGATTTCATAATATAGTTTCATTTTATCATCTTTTGTTAACGATGAAAAATTAATTAGTTTTTCATATATTTGATACCTATTAGTAGGGATTATTATTTTACCAATTTGTTTAATATAAGATATTATAGATGAAACATTTTTTAGAAAATTATAAGGTATTTCTTCATAATTAAAAACAATTATAAGTTCTAACAATTCATCGTCTTCTATACTATAGTCCCTTGCTTTATCATCATATTCTTGCTTCTTTTTATCTTTTAAAACATCTTTTAAATAAGCATTATTCTTTTCTAAATCTGTCAAAAATTCTAAGAAAATAATATTATTATCTATAGACAAATATTTATTTATTAATATATTAGAATTAATTAAGTAATTAGGAAGTGTAACGTCCTTTTTAATAATATAAGAAATATTATATATGTTCATATCTAAAAATAAATTTTCAAAATATTTATCATTAAGTAAATATTCAATTGCTTCTTTCGATAATTCTATAAAGAAATTTGAATCAGGCTTTAAGCTCTTGATTTTTTCGAAATTTAAACTGTTTTTTAACATCTCTAATTGAACACTAGAATTTAAGTAAGGAAAAGATGATAAATCACCAATGGATAATAAATAATTTAAATAATTTTGAGCAAATTCTTTACCTAAGTATCTAAGGAAATTTTTTAATAAACTTGAATTATCATATATTGCTTTTATTACTTTTTCTTTTTTTAGAAACAAATTATTATAGTGATTACCACATGTAATAATAGCATTTAATTTATCTGACAATCTTTCATCGTTGATTAAAAAAGGAATTAGATCATCATCAAGCAAATATAATAACTCATCACCTTCTAATTCTTGAACTAACCATACAAATGGATAATGTCCTTCACTAGTAAATAGTCTTTTTCTAAAGTCTATATTTTTTAAATAAAGTTCTTTAATTTCTCTTGGCAATTTTTTTACATATTCGTATTCGTCATTGATACTCATAACTACATACTCCTTTTAAACATCTTTTCTATCTCATAAGAAGAAAAATTAATTATAGTAGGTCTTCCGTGTGGGCAATTAAATGGATT
>CALVSD010000006.1 GCA_944358805.1 uncultured Bacilli bacterium | reverse complement strand
GTCTTACATCTGAAGATTTAATTAATTTAGTTACTCAGAACGCCACTTTAAACACATGATTTTTTGATATCAATTTGAGGTAAGGGGACTTCTACCCTTTTTTCTTCAAAAATGTGTTTTATTTTTTTCAGGTTAACTACCTCCATATAAAAATATAATAAAATTATGTTTAAAATATGTGAAAACATAAATATATGTTAATTATATCATAGTTTATGTAAAAAAATCTTTAATATAATAAAAACAATGACTAAAAATTGAAATTATAGTATAATAAAATTAAAAATGGAGGCAACTGTATGAAAGATAATAAATCATCTATATTGGGAATAGAAGGAAATGTAATTGTATTAGTAGGATACCTTGGTGGTCTATTTTTATCATGGATAATAGGAATCAATTATTTTGCATGGTTATTACCATTAATATTATACATAATAGAAAAGAAAAATGAATTTATAAAAGAACAAATGGCTCAAGCTACTGTTTTGTATATATTTGTATCAATAATAATGTTAATATTTAATTTAATATGGATTATAATGTTCCCCGAGAGTTATAAATTAGGATTAAATTTAGAAAACTTTTCCGGATCAACATTAATTGTATCTACAATGAATATTTTATCGGTAACTATTGCGATAATAATTACTTTAATTGTTATTAATACATCAATGAAAACATGGTATTATGAAAATTATAAAATACCTATTATAAGATTTTTTGTTCCTAAATTTAGAAGTTTGTTATCTAAAGTAATGAAAAATAGCAAAACTAATAAAGAAAAAGTTGAAGAAGAAAAACAGGAAGAAATAAAAGAAGAAGAAAAGAAAAATGAAGAGGGAGTAAAGACAGAAGAAAATAAAGATAATGTAAGTCAAAAAAGAAAGAAGAAAAAATGATGGGAAAAGGATTATTTATAGTAATATCAGGTCCTTCTGGAGTTGGAAAAGGAACTATTTGTGAAGCACTTATGAAAAATAAAAACATAGATTTAGAGTATTCTATATCAATGACTACAAGAAATAAGAGAGACTACGAAAAAGAAGGAGTTCATTATTATTTTACTGATAAAAATAGCTTTGAAAGGAAAATAAGAAACTATGAATTTGTAGAATATGCCATTTATAACAATGAATATTATGGTACATTAAAAAGCGAAGTTCTAGATAAAATAAATAATAGGAAATATATAATTAGTGAAATAGAGGTACAAGGAGCAAAAAAAATAAAAAAGGATTTTCCTAATAGTTTATTATTGTATATATTACCTCCTTCTATAGGAGAATTAAGAAATAGACTTATTAAAAGAGGAACGGAATCAAAAGAAGAAATAGAAAGAAGATTAAAAATAGCGATTATAGAAAATAAATATAGTTATTATTATGATTATGTAATTGTTAATGATAAATTAGAAGTAGCAGTAAAAGAAATTGAGAAAATAATAAAAAATAAAATAATTGACAATACATAATAGCTTATGCTACAATAAACTGGCTAAAAAGGAGATATAAGTTGATGTTATGACAAAGGCACAAAATGCCGTATTACATATAATAAGTTAGGAGGAAACTTTATGTCTAAGATTAAAATAGAAGGTGGACACTTATTACAGGGAGTGATAAATATAAGTGGAGCCAAAAATAGTGCAGTAGCTTTAATTCCTGCTGCTATATTATGTGATGAAGAAACTACAATAACAAATGTTCCAGAAATTTCTGATGTAGATAGTTTAGAAGAAATACTAACATGTTTAAGTGCAAATGTTAAAAGAGATAAAAACAGTGTAACAATAGATTCAAAATCAGTAGAAAACAAGATTATACCTGAAGAACTTTCCGTTAAATTAAGAGCTTCTTATTACTTTATGGGAGCACTTCTTGGTAAATTTCATAAAGTTGAAATGTATTTCCCTGGAGGATGTTCAATTGGGGAAAGACCAATAGATTTACATTTAAAAGGATTTGAAAAACTAGGGGCTACTATTAGTGAAGAAGGAAATTATATTAAAATAGAAGCAGAAGAGTTAAAAGGAAATAAAATATATTTAGATATTCCTAGTGTTGGAGCTACTATTAATATAATGTTAGCAGCAGTAAGAGCTAAAGGTAAAACTACTATTGAGAATGCTGCTCAAGAACCTGAAATAGTAAATGTAGCAACTTATTTAAATAATATGGGTGCTAAAATAACAGGAGCAGGTACAAGTGTTATTAAAATAGAGGGAGTAAGTACTTTAAAAGGATGTTTTCATGAAGTAATTCCCGACAGAATAGAAGCAGGAACATATATAATAATTGCTGCGTTATTAGGAAATAATTTAACTATAAATAAAATAATTCCAAGTCATATAGAATCTTTAATTTCTAAATTAAAAGAAGCAGGAGTTAAGATGGAAGTAGGAGAAGATTATGTAACTGTAAAAGAAGTAGGAAACTATAAAGCAGTTAAAGTTAAAACTTTAGTATATCCAGGTTTTCCTACAGATTTACAACAACCTTTAATCCCATTTTTAACACAATGTAATGGACTTAGCAAAGTAACCGAAACTATATGGGAAAATAGATTTCAAAATATTCCCGATACTATAAGGATGGGAGCGAATATTAAAGTTAATGAAAATAGAACTGCAATAGTAAGAGGAAAAACTAAATTAACAGGATGTGACGTTAGTGCTACAGATTTAAGAGGAGGAGCATCCATGTTAATTTGTGGACTAATTGCAGAAGGCACAACAACTATAGATAATATTAAATATATATTAAGAGGATATGATAACATTGTTGAAAAACTAAAAGAGGTTGGTGCTAAAATAGAATTAATATAATATAATTTAATGAGGTAAAACTATGAAAAAAATTATATCTATATTAATTCTTTTTTTATCTTGTTACTTTATATATAATTTAACTATTGATAATGAATTATTTTATCTTTCTATTGGGGACGGCATAGCTAAAGGTATAACAGATGACGGTAATGTGTCAGAATATAATTATACAGACAGTATTAAAAATTATTTAACTAGTAAAAATAAATTAAAAGGTTTTAACAACAGTTTTGTGGATAAAGATTATCGAATTACAGATTTACTTAGAATAATTAAATACAAAGAAGAAATAGTAGTTAATAATGATCATATATCTATTAACGAATTGTTAAAAAAAGCAGATATTGTAACTATATCATTAGGTATGAATGAACTTTACTATAAAATACTTGTAGATAATAATAATATATATAGTTATATCGATGGAATGCTTAGCGATATGGAATTATTATTAAAAGAAGTAGATAGATATAATCATAAAAAAGTAATAGTATTAGGGTATTATAATACAACAAATAATAATAATGATATATTTAATTATGTCAATTATAAACTTAAAAATATAGTTGAGAAAAGAGGATTTGAATTTATAGATATAGATAAAATAATTAATAATAATAATTACTTTACAAATAATACTAATTTTTATTTAAATAATGAAGGATATCAAAAAATTTCACAAATAATAGTTGAAAAAATAAATAAATACTGATATAATATTATGCGTATTTATATTTCTATGACTTTTGTCATGGCGGAAGGAGAGATAGAATGAAAGCAAATATTCATCCAAATTATGTTGAAGCTACTGTAACATGTGCTTGTGGAAATACTTTTACAACAAGATCAACAAAAGAAAATATTTGTGTTGAAGTATGTTCTAAATGTCATCCTTTCTATACAGGAAAACAAAATCTTGGTGGAAGAAAAGGACAAGTAGAAAAATTCAATAAGAAATATGGATTTAATCAAGAGACTAAATAAGGTTTCTTTTTTTATGCATTAAATGATATAATAGTAATGAAAGAGGGTAATAAAATGAAAATAGGAATTGCAAATGACCATAGAGGTTATGAAAAAAAACAATATTTGACACATTTTTTAGAAAAATTAGGGTATACTGTAATTAATTATGGGACTGATAGTGAAGAGTCGGTAGATTTTCCTGATTATGCTAAAAAATTGGGAATTGCTATTAGAGAAAAAGAAGTAGATTTAGGAATAGCAATATGTGGTACAGGAATAGGTATGAGTATAGCTTTAAATAAAATGCATGATATTACTTGTGCAAAAGTATCTAATGTATCTGAAGCAATATTATGTAAAGCCCATAATGATGCAAATGTAATTGCTATATCAGAAGAAATGGATGATGAAACTACTAAGCAAGTGGTTATTAAATTTATCGAAACACCATTTTCTAATGTAAAAAAATATGTAATTAGAAATAATAAAATTAAAGTGATAGATAATGTCTAAAATTATTTTATATATACTTACATTTCCTATTGTTATATGGAGTTTAGACAGCATAAATATTAACGGAATATTTAAAAAAAACAAGGAATATCAAGCTAGAGTATTTTATATAATTTTAGTGTTTTGTATATTATATTTATTAGTAAATTTTTTAAGTGATTTTGTAGGAGTAATGAATTATTGAAAAGAGGTAACTATGAAGAAAATAATCTTATTTACCATAATATTAATTTTTATTCCTTTTTTTATTGTCAATATACATGATATAAATACAATAGAAGAAATAGAATTAAAATATATAAACAATATAAACGTTAGAGTTAAAAGACTTAGTACAAATAAAATAGAGGAAGTTCCATTAGAAGAATATATAGTAGGAGTTTTAGCGGGTGAAATGCCAGTATATTTTGAATTAGAAGCATTAAAATCTCAAGCAGTGGCGTCTAGAAGTTATGTTTTAAAAAGATTAGAGTATAATAAAAATCATGAATATGATGTAGTGGACAGTGTTTTAAATCAAGTATATTTAGATGATAATTATTTAAAAGAAGCATGGGGAAAAGATTATGTTGTAAATATAAATAAACTTAGAACAGCGGTTAACGAGACAATAGATGAATATTTAGAATATGATGGGGAAATTATAGATGCTTTATTTTTTTCTACTAGCAATGGATATACTGAAGATGCTAGTGTAGTATTTAATTTAGAACTCCCTTATTTAAAAAGTGTAGAATCCAAATGGGATGCGCAAACTTCAAGTGTTTTTAATAGTCATAAAACAATATCGCTACAAGAATTTTATGAAAAATTAGGCTTAGAATATAAAAGTGAATTAAGTTTCAATGTGCTAGAAAGAAGTGATACTAATCGTATAATAAAATTAGAAATAAATGGAAATATGTTAAAAGCTACTGATGTTTATAATAAACTAGGACTTCGTTCAACTGATTTTAATTTAACGCAAGTTGGTACAAATGTGGTAATAGATACTAAAGGATATGGCCATGGCGTTGGAATGAGTCAATATGGCGCACTAGGAATGGCAAAAGAAGGTTATAACTACAAACAAATATTAGAATATTATTATAGTGGTGCAGAAATTAAAAAAATTTAAAATTAGTGTATATAATTTTTGTTTTGGTAAAAAAATATAATAGAGGTGAAAGAAAGATGACTAAGAGAAAGTTAAAACCATTTGTATTACCTACTATTTATGCTTTATCAGTAATTATGTTAGTACTAAGTATGTATTTAATTCAAAGTATTATTAGTAATTCAATGTTAAATGCTAGTAAAATGAAAAATGAAATTGAATATGTAGATGGAGAAATTACCGATAATAAAGATCAAGAATTACCTGTAGTATCTACTAAAACAAAAATAAATAGACCTTATGTAGCAGAGGGTATTACTATTGCAAAAAGTTATTACGATTACAAAGCAGATGCAAAAGATCAACAAAATGCTATAGTATATTATGAAAATACTTATATGCAAAATTCTGGTGTAGATTATAAATCAGATAATGTATTTGATGTCCTTTCTATAATGGACGGAGATGTCATAAGTGTTAAAGAAGATAATATTTTAGGAAAAGTAGTAGAAATAAGACACAATACTGAACTTGTTAGTGTATATCAAAGTTTGTCAGAAGTTAATGTCAAAGAAGGAGATAAGGTTATCTCAGGACAAGCAATTGGTAAAAGTGGAACTTCTAATATAAATAGTGATATGGGTAATCATTTGCATTTTGAATTGTATTACCAAGGACTAGTTGTTAATCCGGAAGAATACTATGATAAGAACTTAGAAGATTTAGAATAAGCGGTATTTTCCCGCTTTTTTTACATAAAATCATAATTAATAAATATAATTTACTAGGTGAATTATATGAATAAAAAGATTATGGAGAGAGTAATTTTAGAAAGTGACTATATAATAAAAACAAATAAAACTGTAAGAGAAATAGCAAGTAAATTTAACGTAAGTAAAAGTACAGTTCACAAAGATTTAAGTGATAGATTATTGGAAATAAATAAAGATAAATACAAAGAAGTTGCAAAAATTTTACAGTATCATACTGATATTAGACATATAAGAGGTGGAGAAGCGACAAAGATGAAGTTTTTGCTAAAAAAAAAGTAACGGAAAATGGTTATATGTGGTAAAATAAGAACTAGGGATGGTGATTTAATGTTTAATAAAGACATCGGAATAGATTTAGGTACTGCAAATGTACTTATATATATAAAAGGACAAGGCATAGTATTAAATGAACCAAGTGTAGTAGCAATAGATTCAGAAACAAAAAGACCGCTTGCAGTAGGATCAGAAGCTCATGAAATGTTAGGAAGAACTCCAGGAAAAGTAAAAGCAATAAAACCAATGAAAGATGGAGTAATTGCAGATTTTGAAACAACAGAAGTTATGCTTAATTATTTTATAAAGAAAGTAAATGGTAAGAATTTTTTTTCTCGTCCTAGAATACTTATTTGTTGTCCTTCAAATATTACACAAGTAGAAAAAAATGCTATAAAGGAAGCTGCTGAAAGAACTGGTGCTAAAAAAGTATTTTTAGAAGAAGAACCAAAAGTAGCTGCAATTGGTGCTGGTATGGATATATCAAAACCTAGTGCTAATATGGTAATTGATATTGGTGGAGGAACTACTGATATAGCAATACTTTCTTTAGGAGGGATTGTAAATAGTACCTCAATTAGGGTAGCAGGTAATGCTTTTGATAATGATATAATTAAATATATAAAAGAGAAGTACAAGCTTTTAGTAGGAGAAAGAACTGCTGAAGATATAAAAATGACAATAGGTACTGTATTTCCTGGTTCTAGATTAGAAAAAATGGAAGTAAGAGGAAGAGACTTAGTAACAGGACTTCCTCATACAATAACCCTTACTTCTGATGAAGTAGAAGAAGGATTAAGAGAAAGTGTTTATACTATTGTTAAGGCTGCTAAAAGTATACTAGAACAAACTCCTCCTGAATTATCGGCGGATATCATTGATAAGGGTATCGTACTTACAGGTGGTGGAGCCTTAGTAGATGGATTTAGTCAGTTGTTATCTCAGGAATTAAAAGTTCCTGTGTTTATTGCAGAAAGTCCTCTTACATGTGTAGCAGAAGGTACAGGAGTACTTTTAGATAATGTTCATTTAATTGATAATCATTAATTGAGTAGAATACTACTCTTTTTTTATAAAAAATGTATCTATTATTATAAACATTATATATTAAAACATCTTTATATATTAAAACATCTTTATGTAATTTTTATTGCTTCTTTAATATAAGATTTATTTCTTTAACTATCCCTATATGTAATGATAATATCAAAAAGAAAATAATATGTACTCATAAACAAAAACAATTGATAGATTTTTTTTAATATGCTATAATTAAATTGATTTATTGTGAGGAGGAATAGTATGAAGTTTAGAGCGGAGCCTAAAGATATTGCTATATTTTGTGGGTTTTGTATATTTTTATTATATATGTGTGCTGTTGGTGTGTTAAATGCTAATTCCTTAGCAACAGAGGGACGATTATATGGTATAGTACCATTTAAAGCCTTTACACCTGAATTTATAGGGTCTACTTTTACTTTGTTTTTACTAGCGTTGGTAGGTATTTTCACAGCAGTAAGTTCTTATTTTTTTGATAGAGAAAAAGGATTTGGTTTTTCTACAAAGAAAAAAGATAAAGGATATTCTAGATGGTGTAAAGATAGTGAAATGAAAAAAACCTTAAAAGAAGTAGATCCTAAAGCATATTCAGCAGATGCGGCAGGACTTGTTGTTATAAATGATGGACGTAAAATGTGGGTAGATAATGGTGAAATGCATAATTTAATTGTAGGTGCTACAGGATCTGGTAAAACACAAATTGTTGTATTTCCTCTAGTTCAGAGTTTAGCAAAACATGAAGAATCAATGATTATAACTGACCCTAAAGGTGAAATATATGAACAAACAGCAGAGATGCTTAAAGAAAGAGGATATAATATAGTAGTGCTTAACTTTCGTGATCCCGGGAGAGGTAATGCTTGGAATCCAATGACGCTTCCTTACAACTTGTATAAAGAAGGAAATATGGATAAGTCAATAGAATTACTAGATGATTTAGCTTTAAATATATTGTATGAAGAAAAAAGTGGAAATGCTGATCCTTTTTGGGAAAAATCTGGTGCAGATTATTTTTCAGGTCTTTCACTTGGGCTTTTTGAAGATGGAACAGAAAATCAAATAAATTTAAATAGCATAAATTTAATGGCAACTATTGGTGAAGAAAGATTTGGAGGACCTAATAGTAATTATATTAAAGAATATTTTAATGGGAAGGATCCAGCAAAGCCAGCATATATTAATGCTTCAGGTACTGTATACGCACCAGAAGAAACTAAAGGTGGTATACTATCGACTTTTAAACAAAAGATTAAAATATTTTCAGCTCGTGAAAATTTATCTGAAATGTTAAGTTATAGCGATTTTGATATGAAAGATATTGGCAGAAAGAAAACGGCAGTATTTATGGTAATTCAAGATGAAAAAAAGACACTGCATCCTCTTGCCACAATATTTATTAAACAGTGTTATGAAACTTTAATTGACGTAGCTCAAGAAAGTGGTGGAAAACTTCCGTATAGAACAAATTTTATATTGGATGAATTTGCCAATATGCCTCCACTTAAAGATGTTACAACAATGGTAACCGCCGCAAGAAGTAGATTGATTAGATTTAATTTTATCATTCAAAACTATGCTCAATTAACACAAGTCTATGGTAAAGAGAACGCGGAAACCATTAAAGGGAATTGTAATATAATGTATTTAATAAGTAATGAGTTGGCAGCACTAGAAGAAATAAGCAAAATGTGTGGTGAAGTAAAATCTAAGGAAAAAGATAAAACAGCATCAACACCACTTGTTACAGTAAGTGATTTACAAAGATTAAGCCAATTTCAAATGATAACATTAAGGCTCAGAATGATGCCATTTAAAACTAAGTTAGTGCCTAACTTTAAAATGGATTGGGGAAAGAATTATGGTAAAGCAGTTTTCCCTACTAGAGAAAGAAAACCAGTTGAATTGTTTGAATTAAGGGAATTTGTAAAGGCAAAGAAAAAAGAAAAAATGAATGAAATGTTATCTGGTCCTGATATGTCTTCGATGTTTGGAGGGGCTCCCCTTGGAGGTTCTCCATTTGGGAGCATGGGTGGATTACCACCATTCGGGCCTTCAAGTAGTTCAAATGATTCAGGGTTCAATGTTGATGATTTAGTCAAAAGAATAGATGCTAAAATAGCAGAACTAGAAGAGGAAGAGAAGAAAGAAAAAGAATCTCAGATTAAATTACAAGAAGAAATCAAAACAGAGCCAACTAATAACGTATATGAAGATGGAACTAGTGATGATGCTTTCTTTGATGACTTTTTTGCAGATGATTAAGATAATGAAAATTATCTTTTTTTGTTATATGTGTTTAAATTTTGCAAAAGTTATTCATAATATTCATAGGATATAAAGAAAGGGGTATAAAATGTTAGGTAACTTTAGTGAAGAAGCACAAATTGTTTTAAATAACGCAAAAGAGGAGATGAGAGATTTAAAACATCCATATGTTGGTACGGAGCATTTGATACTAGCAATACTAAAAGAAAAAAACATAATTTCTGATAAACTAAATATTTATGGAATTAATTATGATTCTTTTAAAAAAGAAATAGTTAACATAATAGGAAGAGGGACAAAAGAAACAGAGTTATTTTTATATACACCACTTTTAAAGAAAATAATAGAAAACGCTATAATTGATAGCAAGGATAATTCTAATGGAGAAGTAGATATAGAAAATTTATTTATTTCGCTACTAGAAGAGGGTGAAGGAATTGCTATTAGAATTTTTATAAAAATGGAAGTTAATATGGATGATTTATATGAATCTTTTGTATTAAAAAAGAATAAAAAGTCAAAGAACAAAAGAAACAAAAAATTATTAATAGAAGAATTAGGTGTTAATTTAACTGATAAAGCTAAAAATAATGAATTAGATCCAGTTATTGGAAGAGAAAAAGAAGTTAGTAGATTATTAGAAATATTATGTAGAAGAACTAAAAATAACCCTATATTAATTGGAGAACCGGGGGTAGGGAAAACAGCGATAGTAGAAGAATTGTGTAACCTAATTGTTACTAATAAGGTTCCCGATAGTATAAAGAATAAGAAAGTAATATCACTAGACATGGCTTCTGCAGTTGCTGGAACTAAATATCGTGGTGAGTTTGAGGAACGAATAAAAAAATTATTAAAAGAAATAGAAGAAGACGAAAACATAATATTATTTATTGATGAAATACATACTTTGGTAGGTGCCGGTGGAGCTGAAGGTGCAATTGATGCTTCCAATATTTTAAAACCAGCCTTAGCAAGAGGGAAAATAAAATGTATTGGAGCAACAACAATTTCCGAATATAAAAAATTTATTGAAAAAGATGGAGCTTTGGAAAGAAGGTTTCAAAAAATAATAGTAGAATCCCCTTCAAAAGAAGAAACTAAAGAAATTTTATTAAAGTTAAGACCTATATATGAAAAATATCATAAAGTAAAGATATCAAATTCAGTAATTGACGATATATTAAATTTGACAGAAAAATATATATATGAAAGGAATGAACCTGATAAGTCAATAGATATATTGGATGAAGTTTGTTCAAAGGTTAGAATAAATAATATAAATATTAGAAGTGAGTTAGATATACTCAAAGATAAATTAAGAGAATTAAACAAATTGAAGAATGATTATATTATAGAAAACAATTTAGAAAAGGCTTATAAATATAGAAAAGAAGAAAAAGAGATATTATCTAAAATTAATAAATTTCAGTTAGAAACTAAAGGAGTAAACAAATATAAAGAAGTAACAATTGAGGATGTTGCAAATGTTATTAACACTAAAACTAAAATTCCTGTGTATGAAATTTTACAAGATAATACTAAGGTGATTAAAAATATAGAAAAACAATTGAAAGGTAAAATTATTGGGCAAGAGGATGCAATTAATAAGTTAATGAATATAACAAAAAGAATAAAATTAGGGTATAAGGACAATAAAGTGTATTCACTAATGTTTGTTGGCCCTTCTGGAGTAGGGAAAAGTATGCTTGCGAAAATATATGCTAAAGCATTAGTGGGTGAGACTGATTTAATCAGATTAGATATGAGTGAGTATTCGGATTCTATGTCTATAAATAAAATTATTGGTTCTGCTCCTGGATATGTGGGGTATGATGATAATAATAATATTTTAGAAAAGGTTAGAAACAAACCTAATAGTGTTATACTTTTAGATGAAATAGATAAGGCGCATCCTAAAATAATAAATTTACTATATCAGGTATTAGAAGAAGGCGAGGTTAAAGATGCGAAAGGAAATACTATTAGGTTTGATAATAATATAATAATTATGACTACAAATATAGGATATGAATTTAATAATGTAGGATTCAATGTTGAGCATGAGAATCAAATTATTTCAGCTTTAAAAAGTGAATTTAAAATAGCATTCATAAACAGGATAGATGGAATTGTTAATTTTAATAAATTAACTGAAGAGAATATAAGAAAAATTATTAAGAATGAATTATTAAAATTACAAAATAAATATTCAAAACATAAAATAAATATATCAAAAAATGTAATTCAAGAAATTGTAAAATTAAGTAATTATAAAGATTTTGGTGCAAGAAAAGTGAATAAAATTATAACTTCTAATGTTGAAAATATAATAATAGACAATATTATCGACAATAAGGTAGAAATAAATATAAATAGTATATTAAATGAAATAAAATAAAAAGACTTTAGTTCATCACGAACCAAAGCCTTTTTATTATGGGATTAATCCCCAACCAGTAACAACATATCTTCCGCCTTGTGCTTTAGCAGCAGCAGGAGGGTTATTGTATAATTTATTATTTATAACTAAAGAAGAAGATTGCCCTCCATCAAGATTGGCTGCATTTATTGCACCATATCTTTCAAATATTTCTACCATATCTCTTAAAGAAGCTCCATTTATATAATTTTCGCCATCAACAACTAGAAATAATAGTACACCTTCCTTTGTTTGACCGATAGCTACTCTAGGAGCTTTCCCCCATGGGTCTCCAGTAATTTCTAAAGATTTACCATTAACGATAAGAAATGGTCCAAATTCCATTGCATCTACTATCCCTGCATTTAAAGCTTCTTCTCCAGTAGCATTACTCATTAATTTTAGTTTCCCATCAGCAGTCATTCCTACTAAATCACCACGGGCTTCGCTGTTTCCATCGGCAGGCCATATTATCTTTCCGTCTTTTATTACATATCCTATCGGAATATCGGACCCCATCCCATTGTCAACGAATCCACCACCATTAATACAAACAACTCCTCCATATCTTTCGCACATAGTTAAAATTCTTTCTCCATATGTTCCAGCATTAAATTGTTTGCTTGATATCAATTTAACTTTATCTGGTTTGTATATTGCTACTAAATAACCTTTACTACTTCCAATTTTTAAATCTATTACTTTGTATAGATCATTTCCTGGATCTCTTGTAAGTAATTCTTCTTGGTATTTATTGTCATAGTGATCTCTTTCAGAAGTATCTATAACTAAATCATCCAAATTAGAGTCTTCATTCAGTTCTACAAAATAGTTAGATGCCATGATTTTTTCGATTGTTTTATCGCTATAAAAAATTTTGGCAAAATATTGGTGATTCATCGTTTTCATTGCAGTAGTTACATATAAGTTTCTTAATTTATCATAAGGGCCATATGTAATAAAGAAACAAGCAGCTACAATTATATCTAAAATTATAAACACAATTGTGGATTTATATATTTTTCTTTTCTTTTTTTTCTTATTCTCTTTCATAAATTACTCCATTTCATAAGGGCTAGTAATAGTGCCATTTCCTTTTGTTAAAATATCTTTATTAATACTTATAGTTGGTACAATTTTTGCTTCACTTGTAGAATTTCTGCTGTATAATGTACCATTTCCTTTTACAGTATATACCATTGAACTGGTTTTAGATATACCGGTTGACAAATAATAATCTGATAATTCTCCATTTAATATAATGTCTCCGACACTAAGAACACTAATATTAGTATCTACTTTGCTATTTAAAGTGTCTTTGTAGTCAAAATTATTACCTGATCCATAAACACCATTTGTCCATTTGTTACTAATTATACTATCTTTATATGATAAACTATTTAAATAGGTATTATTAAGATAGTATGCAAGTGATCCTTTTACAGTGTCGTTATGATAATATCCATCAGAAGAATATTTATATGTTACATTTTCACTATCGTCTTTTAAGTAATCATTTAATGACAATTTAATTTTATCTTCAGTTACGTTGTAAACTCTCCAAATGTCGTCGCCTAATTTTACATAACTACCAAACAAAAAATTTTCATCTATTATATATGGGTTATCTTTTGTACCATCCCCAGTGATACTTTTACTATTACTTTTTAATGTAATAGTAGGTCTTATCCCATAAATGTTATCTCCATCTGTATTTTCTACTTTCCCATCATTGTCTACATACCAAATGTTATTATCATTGTCAAAAGTAGATAAATAGAAATATTTATCTATATTTAAATATGAGTCTTTTCCTCCGGCATTTACATAATCAAACATAGACAAAGTTCCAATTAAACTTGTATCATCAACATCATCACAAGTAATATGTTTTGTATCATCAATACTATCTTTACAAATTCCATCATTTGTTAAATAATTATAAGGATTATTGAGAGCTGTTTCTAGTATACCTGTATTATTATTATCATTTTTATTTAACCAAGTATTTATAGAGTTGTCATCATCTTTAACGTACGATAAATAAGTTAAAACATCATCACTTATTAATTTTATAGTATTGTCACTATTAATTTTTACTATTCTCCATAGTATATTAGAATACATTATGTAGTTGTTGTCAACGTTATTTTGAAAATAAAAATCGTTATTAACTTTTTTTAAATTATTATTAGTTTCCTTAATATTCTGGGATAAGGTATCTTCTAATTTTATTTCTTCTTTTTTATTTTCTAAATACAAGGTTAAAAATCTTGTTCCGTAGAAAATACAACATCCTATAATAAAACCTGCACTTATAAAAGAAAATACTTTTTGATAGCTGATTTTCCTTCTTTTTATAACTTTTCTTTCTACTTTATTTTCTATATTATTATTTGTATCATTCGCCATTAATTTGTACCACCTTTTCTACTTTCTTTATTATAACATTTCCGACATAATTTGACAATAATCTTTGTCAAAAATAAGTGTATAATTCTTTACATTACTATACAACAATGTTATAATACCCATATAGAAATGGATGTGGAAGTATGCAAAAAAAAGAAGAAATTTATATATTCGGACATAGAAATCCAGATACAGATAGTGTGACTGCAGCTATAACATTATCATATTTAAAAAACAAACTAGGCCTTAATACTATTCCGGTTGTTTTAAGTTCATTAAATTTAGAGTCAAAGTATGCTTTAAATTATTTTAATGTTCCTGAACCAATGTTTTTAAATGATGTAAATATTAAAGTAAAAGATTTAAAATATACTAAAAATTATACAATTAATGAAAATGAATCTATATTTACTTCATACTATAAAATGCAAAAAGCAGGAATTAGTAAAATACCAGTAGTAGATAGTAAAAAACAAATGTTAGGGATAATTGGTATGAAAGATATAGCAAAAGCGCAATTTGAAGGTAATTTTAATTTAGTAGATGCTTTTTATAGCAATATCTTAGATGCACTTAAAGGTAAAGAAATTTTGAGATATAATGAAGAAATTAAAGGTAATTTATTAGTTGCTGGTTATAGAAGTACAACATTTATAGAAGAAATAACTTTAAACAATAGTGATATACTAATAGTTGGTGATAGACATAGTATAATAGAATACGCAATAAAAAACGGAGTAAAATTAATTGTAGTAACTGGTGGAAGAGAAATAAAAGAAGAGCACATAGATTTAGCTAGAGCAAATAATGTAAATATAATATCGACTGATTATTCAACACTAGAAACTACAAAACTATTTAATTTATGTAATAATGTTACTACTATATTAAATGATCGAAAAGTACTATGCATAGATGAAAATGAAGATTTAAATACTTTCATAAAAATTGCTAATAAGACTAGATATAGTTATTATCCAGTTATCGGAAGAAATAATAGATGTTTAGGAATTCTTAGGTTTTCTGATGTAGGATATGATAATAAGAAAAATGTAATTTTAGTAGATCATAATTCTTATGAGCAAAGTGCTATTGGATTAGAGGATGCTAACATATTAGAAATAATAGATCATCACAATATAGGAACAATAGGAACTAATATGCCGATTAATTTTAGAAATATGCCGGTTGGAAGCGTTAATACAATAATATATACATTATATAAAGAAAATAATATTGATATTCCAAGAGAAATAGCAGGATTAATGCTTTCTGGTATTTTATCTGATACGTTAATATTAACTTCTCCTACAACAACAGAATTAGATAAAGAAATAGCGAAAAATTTAAGCGAAATTGCTCAGGTGGATTATGAAAAGTATGGATACGATATGATAAAAGCTGGTACTTCATTAAAAGGTAAAACTATAGAAGAGGTGTTATATACTGATTTTAAAACTTATACTGTAGATAATAAAAAGATAGGTTTAGGTCAAATAATAACAACTAATATAGAAGAAATATCAAATGATTTAGAAGAATATGTTACATTACTTAATGATGTATGTGAAAGAAATAATTATTATTTTGTGACTCTATTTGTAACAGATATTTTGAAAAATGGTTCTTATATAATATACAGTGATAGAGCAGAAGAAATATTAAAATTATCGTTTGATTTAAATGATATAAAACAATTAACTTTTGTTGACAAATTGGTATCAAGAAAGAAACAAATGTTGCCACAGATAATGAATCAAATGGGTGAAGAATAATAAAAATATTAAACATAAAAAAATAATTTATGATATAATGAAAAATGAAAGAGGTGGAAATATGATAGTGTTATCAGTAAATGCAGGAAGTTCTTCTTTAAAATTTACAGGATTTAGAATGCCAGTAGAAGAAGTTCTAATTAGTGGAGTTTTTGAAAGAATAGGTATAGATAATAGTTTCTATACAATAAAGATTAATGGAGAAAAAATTAAAAAAGAAAAAGATTTACCTAATCATGAAGTTGCTGTTAAAACTTTGTTAGAAGAATTAGTTAATAATCATGTAGTAAATTCATTAGAAGAAATTGGTGCAGTAGGGCATAGAGTAGTACATGGAGGAGAAAAATATACAGATTCTGTATTAGTTGACGAGAATGTTAAAAATACAATAAAAGAATTATGTGGATTAGCACCTTTACATAATCCTGCTAACTTAATGGGAATAGAAGTGTTTAATAAAATATTACCAAATGTCAAGAATGTAGCGGTTTTTGATACAGCATTTCATCAAACAATGCCAGCGTCTGCTTATATTTATCCTACACCATATGAATGGTATACAGAGTATGGGGTTAGAAAATATGGTTTTCATGGAACTAGCCATAAATATGTAAATTCTAAAATATCTGAAATTTTAGGAAGAAAAGATTTAAAAGTAATTAGCTGTCATTTAGGTAATGGAGGAAGTATTACTGCAATAGATTCAGGAAAAGTTTTAGATACTTCACTTGGATTTACTCCAAATGCTGGTCTTATGATGGGAACCAGAAGTGGAGACATAGATGAAAGTATTATTCCTTATGTAATTGCTAAAACAGGTAAGACATTAGCGGAAATTTCTAATGATTTAAATAAACACAGTGGATTTTTAGGAGTTAGTGGAGTAAGTAGTGACTCTAGAGATATTTCTGAAGGAATAAAAAATGGTAATGAACGTTGTATTTTAGCAGAAGAAATTTATGAAAGAAGAGTAGTAAATTATATCGCTAGTTACTATGCTTTATTAAATGGTGTAGATGTTATTTGCTTTGCTGGCGGTATAGGAGAAAATGCAATTGATGTAAGAGCTAGTATAATGAGAAAATTATCTTGCTTTGGTGTTGAATTAAATGAACAAGCAAACAACATAAGAGGAGAAGTTCAAAGGATAAGCTCAGATAATTCTAGAGTATTATGCTATATAATTCCAACAGATGAAGAATTAATGATTGCAAGAGATACTTATAATATCGTAGAAAGGTAATATGAAAAGTATATATAAACAAATATATAAGCAAATAAAAAAATATAATAATATTGTTATTGCTAGACACATTGGACCCGATCCTGATGCGTTGGGTTCGCAGTTAGCTCTTAGGGAAATAATAAAAAATAAATTTCCTAAAAAGAACGTATATGCAATTGGTAATCCTGCTAGTAGGTTTAAATATTTAGGAACATTAGATAAAATAGAGGAAGTTCCTAGTAATTCATTGTTAATTGTTTTAGATACTCCTGATATAAAAAGAATAGATGGAGTAGACTTAAAAGATTATAATTATATTATAAAAATAGATCATCACCCAATAGTGGATAATTATGCAAATATAAATTGTGTAGATGATAATGCTTCTAGTACTTGCCAAATAATATTAGATATGATATTTTGGTTAAAATTACCATTAACAGAAGATATTTCTAAAAATATCTATACAGGGATAGTATCCGATACTGATAGATTTTTACATGATTATACATCATTAAAAACATTTGACTTAGTAACTAAATTAATTAATAAAACAAATTTAAATTTTACTAATGTATATGAACCATTATATATAAGACCCCTTGCGGAAATTAAGTTTCAAGGATACGTTTATCAAAATTTACAAATTACAGATAATGGCGTAGCATATATTAAAATAACAGAAGATTTAATGAAAGAATTTGGTGTAGATTCCGCTAGTGCTGGGAACATGATTAATAATTTGAAATTTGTTGATGAAATATTAGTGTGGGTTTTCTTTTCAGAAGATAAGAAAAGCAATCTAATTAGAGCAAATATAAGATCTAGGGGTCCATATATAAATGAATTAGCATCGCGTTTTGGTGGTGGAGGTCATAAATACGCTTCAGGTGCTAGACTTACTAGTTGGTCACAAGCGGATAGCTTGGTAGAAGAATTAGATAAATTGATAGTAAACTGATAAGGAGAGATAACCATGGAGATAGTAAAGGAAAAATTATCAAAAGGCTTGGACGATGTAGCAAAATGTTTAAATTTAGATCCGTCTAAAACCATATTCTTACATTCATTAATATTTGATGAAGATGATAAAAGTAGATATTCATTAATGAAAGGAAATATGTTATATGCAGAAATATTAATGTTTGGTTCAGGCGAAGATAATGGTGCAAAATCGGTTATTTGTTATTATAATGATGAATTGTTAAATTATTATCAAAAAGAGAAAATAATTAATACTGATAGTGTAATAAAGGTAGTTGATAATCAAGTTTTAGATTATCCAAATTCTTCTGCATCAATTATGTTTTTAGAAAAATTAAAAAACGATGATAATTTGAGAAAAAGTTTAAAAGGTTATACAATAGTGCCGTCGTTTATAAGTAAATACGATATTGAAAGTGCCAAACTTTTGGAAGGTAAATTATTGATGACATTAGAGGATAATGATAAATATACTTCTAAATATTGGTTTAGGGAAATAGCTAAAAGAGATGGAATTAGTGTTACACCTGGAATGTGTTTTAAAGGTACTAATCAGTTAGAAGATGCATTAATTTATATGAAACAATTTATGCCTTGTAATGTGTGGATAAAATTAGAAGCACAAAGATCCGGAAAAGGTAATATATATTTAGAGAATTTAGATGTTGAAGAAGCAAGAAGAAAAATATTTAAATTAGTAGAAAATATTTTTGATAAAGAGTATATTGAAAAAGAATTGCCTCTTATTATTGAAAGAGATGCTAGTTATGGCGATGAAAGAGAAGTCATGAACATAGGAGTAGAAGCTGTTATTACTTCTAATAAAATATCTATAATTGGTGGTGTAGCTCAAAAAACAAAAGATGGTAGTTATTTAGGAAGTTATATTGATCCTATGGTAGAAAAATATTTACCTTATGCGGAGGAAGCCGCTACAAAAGCTTTTATTAGTTATGCAAATGAAGGATATAAAGGTTTTATAACGATAGACGTAATTGTCACCGAAAACAGTAAAACAGGCGAAATAAAAGCATATAACATAGATCCTAACGCAAGATTTTCTGCTGGGCTTATGTTACTTAGACCGCTTCGTACAAGCGAAGCAATAACAGGTCACACTATGTATGGATTATCTTTTACTTATAGTATACCAACTGGTGGTAATATTGCTGATAAAGTTATGAAATGTATGGGAGATAATTTATATAATTGTAAAACAGGTATAGGACTTATCCCGGCATTATTAAATGATATTACTTTAATGGATAATGGCAAATATTACTTGAAAGTTGTGTCTATTGCAAATACATATGAAGATGCAGAAAAAATGTTTGAAGAATTTAAACAAAAAATAAGGGAGTTAAATTAGTTATTGATAAAATTATATTAGAAACACCAGAAAAAAACATGAAGATTAAGTAAAAGCATTTGTTCAAGATTTTTCAGGTGAGTTAATAAACGGCAGATGTGGAATTGAGCAAGAAGGTAACTGTGACGAGAGGTTTGAATATTTAGATAAGATTATAAATAATCTGATACATAACAAAGTTCTTAGTTATACGTATTTTGCAATTAGAAAAAATGATTTGAAATTTGTAGGAATTATTAACATTCGTTGCTACATAAAAAAACAATTATTAATAAATGGTAGACACATATGAATTAGTAATTTTTCAAGTATTAATGGTATGTAGAAATGGTAATGTTATTAGTGAAAAAACAATAAAATCTTGTGAGGTATACTTAGTAGAATATTGAATTTAATAATAAATTATATAAACAATTATATATATAATGTTTAGAAAGGAATTCTATGGGATATAAAGTATGGTATAATTATATTTTATTTAAGTTAGGTAAAAGGAAGATATTACCATCTAAAATTATAAATTTAGTAAAAGTTAGTGAAAATAATGAAAAATTAATTAAAATTATAAATAGCAATATAATTGTGGATAAAAAAGTTAAATATCCATATTTAAGGGAAAGTTTGATATTAAAATTAGACAAAGTTAGTGAAATGTTAGAAGTAAAAGGTTATAAATTAAAAATATATGATGCGTATAGAAGTTATGATGATCAAAAAAAATCTTGGGATAAGAGGTTAAAAGAAACAAGGATTGAACATCCTAATGTTGATATAAAAGAATTAGAAAGATTAACAAGTTTAAAGGTTGCAAAACCTACTAAAGGACATGGTGGTCATCAAACAGGTGGTGCCATTGATGTAACTTTAATAGATAAAGACGGAAATGAACTAGATATGGGAACTAAATATGCAGAACATAATTCTAAAACTAGAACTGATAGCAAGGAAATTACTCAAAAACAAATGGAGAATCGTAAAATATTATATAATGCCTTGATTGATGCTGGTTTTGTTAATTTCCCTGCTGAGTGGTGGCACTATTGTTATGGAGATAATATGTGGGCAGCATACAAGAGTAAGAAAAAGTGTATGTATGGATATATTGATCCCCCTATTAACAATAAATAAATATGTGAAATTATGTTAAGTTTCTTAATTATGTTTAATTTATTTAAAATTATGATATAATTAAGTTGTAAGAAAGGATTTGATATAATGAAATTTAATGTACGCGGCGACAAACTTGTTGTAACTGATGCAATTAAAGATTATATTGAGACAAAAATTGGAAAACTTGATAAGTATTTCAAAGAGGATTCTATTACAGCAAATGTATTGCTAAAGATAAGGGGAAATGAACAAATAATTGAAGTAACTATTCCTACAGATAACTTCATATTAAGAAGCGAAGAAGAACATGAGGATATGTATGCTGCAATTGATTTGGTATTAGATAAATTAGAAAGGCAAATAAGAAAAAATAAGACAAAATTAAAAAAGAAAAACATTAATAACAAATATAAAGAATTTAATTTTGATTTTGAATTACCAACAGAAGACGAGGAAGAAGTAAACACAATAGTAAAAAGAAAAAATATAGAGATGAAACCAATGGACGAAGAAGAAGCCATTTTAGAAATGGAATTATTAGGTCACTCATTCTTTGTATATAAAGATATGCATAGCAATGAATTATGTGTATTATATAAAAGAAAAGATGGTAATTACGGAGTTATAACTATTAATTAGTTTAGAAATAAGCAAGAAATTGCTTTTTTTCTTTCTATAACTAGTAATTTAAAGGAAAGTTTGATAAAATATACATTGGAGATGATTAAGATGTTAAAAGTATTAAAAAAACTATTTGATACAGAATATAAAGAATTACAAAGATTTACAAAAATAGCAGATGAAATAGAAACATTAGATGAGGATATGCAAAAATTATCAGATGATGAATTGAAAGAATATACTAATAAATTTAAAGAAAGATTAGAAAATGGTGAGACTTTAGAAGATATATTAGTAGAGGCTTTTGCTGTTGCTAGAGAAGCTGCTAATAGATGTTTAGGAATGAAACCATTTTATTGTCAATTATTAGGTGGACTTGCAATACATTATGGTAATATTGCAGAAATGAAAACAGGAGAAGGTAAAACTTTAACATGTGTACTTCCAGCATATTTAAACGCCCTTACAGGAAAAGGAGTTCATATTGTTACAGTAAATGAATTCTTATCAACAAGAGATTCTGAATGGATGGGTAGTATATTTAAATTTTTAGGATTAACCGTAGGTCTTAACTTAAGGGAATTATCACCTAAAGAGAAGCAAGAAGCTTATGCTTGTGATATTTTATATACAACTAATAATGAATTAGGTTTTGATTATTTAAGAGATAATATGGTTGTAAAAAAAGAAAAAAGAGTACAAAGACCACTTAATTATTGTATAGTGGATGAAGTTGACTCTATATTAATAGATGAAGCTAGAACTCCTTTAATAATATCAGGGGGAGTTATGCAATCTGCTAATTTGTATGTTCAAGCAGATAACTTTGTTAAAACATTAAAAGAAAATGAAGATTATATTTTAGATGAAAAGACTAAAGCAGTAAGCTTAACAGACGAAGGTGCAGAAAAATGTGAACAAAGATTTAATATTAAAAATCTTTATGATATTAGTAATACAGCACTAGTTCATCATGTCAATCAATCATTAAAGGCTAATTATGCAATGCATAAAGATGTTGATTATGTAGTACAAGATGATGCTGTAATAATAGTAGACCAATTTACAGGACGTTTAATGAAAGGAAGAGCATTCTCTGAAGGATTACATCAAGCAATTGAAGCAAAAGAAGGTGTAAAAATTCAACAAGAAACTAAGACTCTTGCTACTATTACGTTCCAAAATTATTTTAGAATGTATAATAAATTATCAGGTATGACTGGTACTGCTAAAACAGAAGAAGAAGAATTTAGAAATATATATAATATGTATGTTATAACTATTCCTACAAATAAACCAGTTATAAGAATTGATGAAACTGATTTATTATATCCAGGCAAAGCAGGTAAGTATGCTGCAATAGTAAAAGAAATTGAAAAAAGACATAACGCTGGGCAACCAGTTCTAGTAGGTACTATAGCAATTGAAACTAGTGAATTACTATCTAAAATGTTAGATAAAAAGAAAATTAAACACGAAGTATTAAATGCTAAAAATCATGCTAGAGAAGCGGAAATTATAGCACATGCCGGAGAAAAAGGGGCAGTAACAATTGCTACTAATATGGCTGGTCGTGGAACTGATATCAAACTAGGAGAAGGAGTAAAAGAACTAGGAGGTCTTTGTGTCATAGGTACTGAAAGACATGAATCAAGACGTATAGACAATCAGTTAAGAGGACGTGCTGGAAGACAAGGAGATCCTGGATATACTCAATTTTATGTATCTTTTGAAGATGATTTAATGGTAAGATTTGGTTCTGATAGATATCGTGGAATGCTTGAAAATTTAGGTTTTACTGGAGAACAAGCAATCAGAAATAAAGTGTTTTCTAAATCAGTAGAAAGTGCTCAAAAAAGAGTTGAAGGTAATAACTTTGATATAAGAAAACAACTTCTAAATTATGATGATGTTATGAATAATCAAAGAGAAATAATGTATGCAAAAAGAAATGAAATATTAGATAGTGAATCAATTCATGAGAGCACTTTACAACTATTTAAAGATTATATAACAGGAATGGTAAATGCTCATTTAGTAGAATCAAATACTTTAAATGAAACTGATTATTCAGAAATACTAGAAGCAAGTAACGAAAATTTATTAAAGAAATATCGTATCACATTATCAGAAATTAATAATAAGTCTCCGGAAGAAGTTATAGATACTATTTATGAAAAAGTACTTCTTGATTATAATGAAAAATTAAAAGATATTCCAGAAGAAGTAGTAGATGAATTCGAAAAAGCAATAACTTTAAGAGTAATTGATAATTATTGGATGGAACATATAAGTACAATGAATCATCTAAGAGAAGGTATAGGCTTAAGAGGCTATGCAAATGAAAATCCACTTCAAGCTTATACTTTAGAAGGTTATGAGTTATTTGATAATATGATGAATAAAATAAATCAAGATGTAAGTATCTATCTGTTAAAATCTGAGATAAGACAAAATACTGAAAGAAAAGAAGTAGTAAAAAACAAGATTACTAATGACGGAAAAGATACCGTAAAGATTCAAAAGAAAAGTACTAAAGTAGGTAGAAATGATCCCTGTCCATGTGGTTCGGGTAAAAAATTTAAGCAATGCTGTGGGAAGTAAGATAAAATAAGGAAAAACTTGAAATTTGAAAATTAGTAAGTTGGTTCGAGTTTTATAACTTGTCCACGTAATACTAATAAAATCTAAGTAAAATAAGGATGTGGACAACATTTTGAATGTGGACATATCTTTTTTTTCAGTTTTTGACAAATAAATATAAAAGTGCTATAATTTAATTACTTTTTGAGAGGGAGAGATTATTATGTTAAAACAATTAACTACGACAACTTATACGACAACAACTAAATCAATATGTAGCATTGATTGTTTTAGCGTACTTTTATAAATTAATATTAAATATTTTAATAAGTAAAGGCTATTGCAATTAATGTGATAGACTTTTTATTTGTATGATATAATATTTTCAGAAATACTATGATATAGGACATGGTTATTAATAATTGTTTTATAGAGAGTTATCGGTTGGTGAAAGATAATAAACAACTTAATAATTAATACCTATTAGTTGAACTCGAAAGAGATTGCCCGAGAAACTCGGTTATGTAATTAAGTAAAATAAGAGGATGGTACCGTCTAAAATAGACTCCTATGATGGTATCATTCTCTTTTTGTTTAAAAGGAGATGATAAAAATGACGAGAACGGAAAGTGATACGATTATCTCCCAGTCAAAAAGTGAAATATAGAAAGAAGGAATTTAAAATGAATGAAAAAGCTGTAAAACTATTACAAGAATTAGTTAATAGAAAATACGAAAAAATTGAAAAAGAAAAAATTGATTTTAATGATGATGAATTTAATTATGAATTTAAATCAGAAATTAAAGTTAGTGAAAATGATTTTAAATCATTAGAAAAAAATTAAGTAAAGATAACTTATTTGTTAAACTGTTAAGAATTAGTGGTGTTTATGTAGATGGAAATATAAATAACGAAATGATAGATAGAATATCTGGTAAAGCATTTACATCAATTGAAGAATTAGAAGAATACAATCAAAAAGTAGCAGATGCAAAGGAAAGAGATCATAGAAAGATAGGACAGGACTTAGATTTGTTTTGTTTTTCAGATTATGTTGGAGGGGGGCTACCGCTATTTGCTCCAAGAGGAACTGTTATTATTGATGCTTTAAAAAGAGAAATAGAAAAAGTATGTAGAAAGTATGGATTTGAAAAAGTAAGTTGTCCATCACTTGCTGATATTTCTTTATTTGAAACTTCAGGCCATGCAAAAAAATTTAATGAAGAATTATTTAGAGTAGAATCTCCTAAAGGACATCATTTCGTACTTAAACCAGTACAATGCCCACATCATACTCAAATTTATGCTTCAAAATTAAGAAGTTATAAAGATTTACCAATTAGATATATGGAATCAGATAAACAATATAGAGCAGAACTTCAAGGTGCTGTTGGAAATAGTTTATCAAGAGTATATGCAATTACAGTAGAGGATGGTCATTCATTCTGTAGAAAAGATCAAGTAAAGCAAGAAGTTATTAATATGTGTAATTTAATAAAAGATTTTTATTCAAGAATGGGATTATGGCATGATGTTTGGGTGTCACTTTCTATAAGAGATTATGAACATCCTGAAAAATATATTGGTGAAAAAGAAGATTGGGATATTTGTGAACAAATGCTTCAAGAAGTATCGGATGAGTTAAGTTTAAATGCTAAAAGATGTGAAGGCGAAGCAGCCCTTTATGGACCTAAATTAGATTTTATGTTTAAAGATGCTTTAGGTAGAGATATTCAAATACCAACTGTTCAATTAGATTTTGCAATGCCTAAAAGATTTGGGTTATCATATATTGATGAAAATGGTGAAAAACAAACTCCAGTTATGGTTCATAGAGCAGTTCTAGGTTCTTATGAAAGATTCTTAGTATTACTATTAGAACAATTTAAAGGAGTATTACCAATTTGGCTATCACCAGTACAGGTAAATATAGTACCAGTTAATATTAAATATCATGATGAATATTGTAAGAAAATAAAAGAATTGTTAGAAGATGAAGATATTAGAGTATCATATGATGATTCTAAAGAATCAATGGGTAAAAAAGTTAGAAATAGTAATATAATGAAAAATCCTATTACTTTAATAATAGGCGATAATGAAAGAGATAATAATCTTGTCAGTTATAGAAGATTAAATAGTGAAGAAACTATATCTATGTCTATAGAAGAATTTATTAATCAAATAAAAAATGAAATAAAGCAAAGATGATTGTGAACTTTTAGAATTATTTTAATTAAGAGTATTTAAAACAAATTCTAAAAGTGCTACTAATAAGAATAAATTGTATGCTTTTAAAAAAGAAAAAAATTTAAATAATAAGTGTTGGCATATAAGTTGCTAACACTTGTTTTGGTTCTTTGTCAAATAATGTGAGTAAATAAAAATTTGCCATGATAAAGTAACTATTTTAAGAAGTTGAATTGAACGATTTTTAACTTCTTTTTAATTTTTTGTTAAGAAGTGGTTGACAAAACGATGTGTTTTTAATACAATGTTAATAACAAAGGAAAAGGTTGCTTTTAAACAATTTTTATTTTATTTGTTGTTATTAATAAAAAATTAAAAACAAAAAGGAGGTTAATATGAAAACAATATTTTCGATTGTAGAAGAATTAGATATTGCTTAAATTCGTAAAGAAGTTAAAACAAACTCGTCTACTGAAGGATTAAAGACATATTTGAGTGCTGTATTTAAGTTATATAAAGTTTATTTGAATTCCCTATTTTAAAAAATAGAAGAACTTCAATCTGTAAAGGTTTTGGAAAGAGTAAATATACTATAAACAAACAAATTTTTAATGGTTTTATTATTAAGATAATAAAATCAAAAACTAAATAAAGAAATATATTATAGGAAGGTGATAAATATGAGTAAAATTAAGTTGGTTGTTTTAAATAATATTAATGAATTTGGTACAAAGGTAAATAATCATTTAATGAAAATGAATAAAGTTAAATCAAATTATGAAGTAAAAATAAAAAGTGAAAGATTTAGTAATGGTGAGGGGAAAGTTGCTATTAAAGAATCAGTAAATGGAGCAGATTTATATATAATTAGTGATGTTGGTAATTATGGAATAAGTTATATGATGCATGGTAAAGAACATTTCATGTCTCCTGATGAACATTTTGAAGATATAAAAAGGGTAATTGCTGCTACTAGTGGACACGCTAATAAAATTAATGTCATAATGCCTTTGCTTTATGAGTCAAGACAACATAAAAGAAGAGGCAATGAGTCATTAGATTGCGCTATAGCTTTACAAGAATTAGAGAAGATGGGTGTTGATAATATTATAACATTTGATGCTCATGATCCAAGTATATGTAATGCGATTCCAAGATTGCCATTTGAAAATTTTTACCCAACACATTGTATTTTAGAAAAAATAATTGAAAACGAAAATATTAAGGATTTGTTAGTTATAAGTCCGGATATGGGAGCAATGGAAAGAGCTAGGTATTATGCTGATATGTTAGGTTGTGATGTAGGTGTGTTTTATAAAAGACGTGATTTATCAAAAGTAGTTAACGGTAAGAATCCGATTGTCGAACATATGTATATGGGAGCTAATCCAAAAGGTAAAGATGTAATTATAGTTGATGATATGATAGCAAGTGGAAATTCAATGATAGATGTTGCTCAAGAATTAAAAGAAAAAGGGGCTAATAAAATTTATTTAGTAGCAACTTTTTCATTATTTACAGAAGGCATAAATAATTTTATAGATGCTTATGAAGAAGGATTGTTTACAAAGTTATATTCAACTAATTTATCTTATATTCCAGATGATATAAAGAAACTTAAATGGTTTGATGAAGTTGATATCTCTTCTTATATGGCTTTAATAATAAATACTATACACAAAAATGATGATATAGATAGTTTATGGAATGGCAAAAAGAAAATCATAGATAAAGTTAACGCTAAAAAGAATGGAGTTTTATAGATACCATTAATATATAGTTAAAAACAAAAGAAGGTGAAAAGATGAAAATAGGTATTTTGGGTGGTAGTTTTAATCCTTATCATAATATGCACAGAGAAATAGCTGAAGAATTGATTAATAAACATTATGTTGATGAAATTTTTTGTTGCAACTGGGAGTAAATATAAATATAAAAGTAATTTAATATCTGATAATTAGATATAAAATGTTAAAGATTATATGTCAAAAAAATAAAAAATAAAAAGTTAGTAATTATGAGTTAAAAGATCAGGTTATTTATACATATCAAACAGTATTATTTAAATTGAATTTATATTTATAACTTGATTTGCTGGTAAAAAAATTCGTTTCTGTTTTGTTTGCGAAACGAGTTTAATAATAAATTATAAAAATTTGACTAAGTTATTACTTAACTAAATTTTTTATTTGTAATGCTTGCTTGTTCCTAGTTCTTGTTTTATCTGCGATAGTTTTTCTTGTATTTTATGTAATTCAATTTTACATTGGTCTTTTGTAGGCTCAACATAGTTAGGAACTATTTCATCACCATCTAATTCAGGTATAAAACTATCATCTATAGTATAAAGACTAATGAGATCTAGTATATTAGAAAAATAACTAGATCTCATTTCTAAATTTTTTTTCTAATAAATGGTTGATATCAAGAATTAGTTGTACCATTTCGTTTAGTCTTATTTTATAAAATTGTTTTATTTCTAAAGTAATATTCTTTTTTACAAAGTCATTTAGTTCGAAAAGAACATTTGTATTAAGTGCTGTATTTAACAATTCAATTCTTATTTGCAAATTTGTTTCTAAAGTGGCAATGATATATTCTTCATTTTCTAAGTCATGTAATAAGTGACTGCTTCTGACAAATTCACATTTATATAACTGATTTTAAATTGTTGAATTTCTGCTTTTATCTTATTTAATGAATCATTGTCGTGTAAATTTTTATATTCACTTGATAATGTATTTGTACTTTTTTCAATATCAATAGAAAGCTCCTTTTCAAATTTATCTCTTTTATTCATAATTCACCGACACAATTATTATATCATAAGTTATAATTAATTTTAAGTTATAATCTTGCTTCTTATATTTGCATATATAAATAGATTTTTTTGTAAAATCAATTGAGAAAGAATCCTTGTAACTTGTGTATAAAAACCTTAAAAGTATTGGAGATTCTAAAATACAATGCATAATTTAAAATGAAGTTGGTAATATCTTTTAATAAATTTTAGATATTAAAAGTTCCAGATAATGTAAGATAAAACTTATATTTTAATAATATATTAATAAAAAAATGCTATTGCGTATAAAGAAAATTAAACAAAGAATACATATACAATATTTTAAACAGATAGGTAAAAATAGGATTATAATATTCAACATTTAATCAAATTTGAGTTCCGGTAAAATTTTAAGTAAATAAGAAAAAGTGAAAATGTGTTTTCCACAGATTCACTTTTTTAAGCATA
>CALVSD010000005.1 GCA_944358805.1 uncultured Bacilli bacterium | reverse complement strand
ACTCCTTTCAGGCAAACAAAAAAAGGCTAACCGAAATTAACCTTTTATATATAGAAGTCGATTAGTTCGACTAATTTCCCTATGGCAGGGGTGGAGAGAGTCGAACTCCCGAAGTTGGTTTTGGAGACCAAAATTTTACCACTAAATTACACCCCTATAGGTGCTCTTTAAGAGCAAAATAATTATATCATAAAACTCATCTTTTTAACAAGTTTCATATCGTTTTGTATTGATTTAATTTGTTATAAATTTAACATTTTGCCACCAACGGTGCCAACAATAATAACTATAAATTTAACAAATGCTAATAAATTCAAGGGTTAAATGGCATTAAGTCATCAAACAACAAAGGTTTTGGAGACCCGAATGTTACCATTACACCACACCCCTAATAATAGGACATATATAATGTATCATATTTTTTATAATTTTTCAACTACTTTTATTATTTTTTCATATAATATATTGGTGATATATATGATTGTTAAATATACACAAAAAGAAAAAGAATTATTAGCGAGGCTAATGCGTGCAGAAGCAGTTGGAGAAGGAAATCTTGGAATGCTTATGGTAGGTAATGTTGGCATTAATAGAGTTTTAGCAGATTGTTTAACTTTTAAAGATATAACAACGATAAGTCAGATGGTATACCAATCTCCCGGAGGATTCTCAGGAACTTCAAGTTCATTATTCTATGGTAATCCGACTGATAAAGAACTTAGCTTAGCTGAAAGAGTAATACGTGGAGAATATTATCATCCTGCTACTAACGCTTTATGGTTTTATGCGCCCAAACAAGGAAACTCTTGCACAAGCACATGGTGGGATCAAGATTTTTCTGGAAAATATAAAAATCATTGTTTCTATAAACCAGACCCAGGGATTTGTAAAGAAATTCATTAAAAAAATGTATCTTAATAAAATACATTTTTTAAATATAAACCTTCCGGACTAGCTGTCTTACCTGCACTAGTTCTATCTTCATCTTTTAATATAGTAATAATTTCTTCACTACGTCTTTTCCCTTCGCCAACTTCAATTAAAGTTCCTACTATATTTCTAACCATATACCTTAAGAAACCTGTTCCTACAAACACTAAAGTAATTTTATTAACATCTTTAGTGTCTCTAATCAAATTAGTTTGTGATAAAGTTCTAACATAATCATCTTTTTCCTCGTCTGTTTTAGTAAATGATTTAAAACTATGAGTTCCTTCTAAATACTTCATTGCCCTTTCCATTTCTACTACATCTAGCTTTTTATTATATTGATAAACGTATTTTCTTTCTATTGGATCATACTCTCCCATATTAATTAAATACACATATTCTTTTCCAATAGCGTTAAATCTAGCATGAAAGTCATCACTTACACGTTCGATATTTTTTACATGTATATCTTCTGGCAATAAAGAATTAATTCCTTTTAACAACTTGTCTAATGTTATGTCAATATCTAAATCAAAATGGGCTTTTTGATTTAATGCATGTACTCCTGCATCAGTTCTACCAGAAGCATGTACATCAACTTTTTTATTATCATTTATTTCCTTTAATACTTTTTCTAATTCACCTTGAACAGTACGCATCTTCGGTTGTTTTTGATATCCTGCAAATAAACTACCATCATATGAAAATGTCATGAAATAACGCATAATACTACCTCTTTTCTGCATTAAATATAATTTTATTTTATCAACTTTACTCTTTTTTATCAACACTTATATCTTGATTTCCATAATTATACATTTCTATATATATCTTTCATTAACTCTTTAATATCAAAAGTAGGATCTAATTTTATTTTTTGTTTACTTTCAACTAAATAAATAAATTGTAATATTTTTGGCAACTCATAATTATTATTTAACAAATTATCTTTTTCTTTATATAAAACATTTCTATTGTTATTATAAATAATATTATTTTTACTATAAATTATTAAGTAATCACATTCCCTATATAATAAATCAAAATCATTACTTATTATATAAATATTTTTTCTATATTCTCTAGATATTTTTTTTAATATTCTCAACATAATATTCAAATTATAATCATCAAAATAAATATCGGGATATACAATCACATAATTTTTAGAATTATTAATTAATGCAAGTGCCAATAATAACTTATATTTTTCACTATTACTTAGTGCTAGAGGATCATCACTTAGATCAATATCTATTAATTCCATCATAGTTAATGATTGATTTATTTTTTTTAAAGTTATTCGTTTTTTACAATTCAATTGAAAAAACAAATCTATAGTAGGAACAATAAATTTACTATTATCAAATTTAATAATTTCTAAATCTGTTTTTTTTATATCTAACAAAACTTTATGGAAACTAGTAAGTTTATCTACTAAAATTCCGTTTATAATCACTTTTTCCATATGTCTTTAATCATCCTTTTTTCATCAATGTATATGTCTTCTATTAAATCGTATAATTTTAATTTAAGTGATAAATCTATCTCAAATGGTAATTTTACAGACAAATCAGTAAAAACAGACTCTTTTTTTTCAATATCTTTTATTGCACCATCAAACAAAATAATACCTTTATCAAGCAATAAAATTCTTTTTGCATATATAATTCCATCTGCATTATTACTAATAATAAATATTGTTTTTTTACAATTTTTTTGATACTTCTTAATTAACTTATATAATACATATTTATCTTTACTATTCAACATGTCAATTATTTCATCAATAATTAAAAAATCCGTATTTCCTATTAAAGTAACAAATATCAAAGATTTAATTTTATCTAACAATGGTAATTTTTGATAATTATTACTACTTATTTGTAATAAATTATAATCTTTAATGTATTTTTCGTAATCATCTTCACCTAACATTTTTATATTGTCTATTAAATTTGTTAATTTACATTCCTTTACGGACTTTACATCCATTATCTTCATTTTTTTGCGTATATTACTTTGATTTCTTACGTTAAATTCTATATTATCAATGTAAAGTTCTCCATCACATGGGAAACCTTTTAATATATTCATTAAAGTAGACTTACCTGAATTATTTGTACCTACCAAATAAACAAAGTCATACTTTTTAATTGTTAAATTGAAATTATTAAATACATATTTTTCATTATACCTAAAAGACATGCTTTTTATTTCTAATGCATTACCCATATTACACCTTCTTAGTGTTTTATTTTAACACAGATACTATAAATTAACAACTTAAATTATGCTTTTAGTATTATACATTTCTAAATTAGGAATTTCTTCTTCTAAATAAATCCCAATTTTTCTGGAATTTAAATTATCTACTAATTCCTGTTTAGAAAGTTCAATAAAACTTTTTTTCTTATAATTGTAGCTATAATGTCTGTCATTAATTGTTAATAAAATAAAATGCTCTTTGTTTCCATACATATCGTTAATATATAAATTATTAATACAAATATTTTCACTAGGACAATATTTTTTTAAAATATTATCCAAAATAATACCTAATTCTATAGGTTTAATATCATCTATACTCAATGTTTGTTGTATTATTAGCAGCAAATCTTCAAAATCATATATTCCAGACTTCATTAGCTTCTTTACTTCATTATCAATTTTAACATTATTGTAATTTTTTTTAACGTAACCAATTTTTTTGTCTAAATCAATATCATCATTATAACTAGAAAAATATTTAGTAGAAAAACCAGCTTGTATGTACGGAATATCTTTAGTAATATCAAGAAATAAAACTTGATCATCTACTACTACTTTGTTACATAAATATCCATGATCATTATTCAACACTATCTCACAATCAATGTTTAATAAAACGCATAAATATTTTAATATTTTCACTATAGATATATTGGTTATTTTTCCACTCGAAAGAGATCCCCACAAATTATTTATATGTCCTAAATTATTAAAAGCAAAATTATCATTCTTTTCTAAAATAATATTAATATCATATCCCATAATTTTTCCTATTTCTATATATATATACCTTAGTTTTTCCAAGGAGCTTAATCCCTTAGGAATTCCTTCTATAATTGATTTTATCTTCACTTCTCCATTTATAAAAGTATTATAATCCACATAAATATATCCATTTAATTCACTGAATGACTCTGCATAAGAAAATTTTCTCCCATTTTCAATAAAATAAGAGAAAACCTCTCCGTTAGCATTATCTATATTTAAATTTATATATTTAGTACTTTTTTTTACTTTTTTTAAATCTTCTATATTTGATACTCGACATACAAATGAACTATTCTTTTTCATACTTTCACCATAATAATTATACAATAAGTAAACAAAAAAAGTAAACGTATTTACAATTTGTTTACTTTTTATTCTAAATTTGCAGATTTGCTTCTTGCCGTAGCAGAAATATATGCACTAAAAGACTTATTCATAACAGAATTATTTACTTCACTTCCATTCAACCAAATATATAAAGTAAATTTAGTATCAGTAGTAGTTAATGGATAATCTTTTATTAAGTCAATCTGGGAATTTGAAGTAACCCCACTAAATGTTCCTGTAGAAATAGAAGAATCGCTATAATCATTATAAAGTTCCCATTTTAAACCATTTATAGCAAGTTCAGGAGCTATGTTAACAACATTTAATGTTATAGTTCCTAACCCATTAACACTAGTCTGACTTTGCCTAATTTTAACAGTAGCTATTAATCCATTATCTTTAGAAGATGAAGGCCTCAAAGTACCTGTTACATCTTGCCCTTTATCATAAACAATCTCTAATTTACCTGAAGTAGCTCCAGATACATTGTTAGTAGTTTTAGAAGTAATAAACCATGCATATGTGATGCTGAATGTTACTAAACATATTGTTAAAACAATTAATAAAACTATAACAATATTAATGGCTTTATTCATATTCTACCACCCTTCGTTATTTTTTTATTGAACTAGATATTTTAATTTTACCTGAAAATTTTTTCCCCATTAATTGATTTTGTGATAGACCAGTATCCTTAATCCATATCCTAAGTTCATAATTATATGTACTGCCTACATTAATGTTTGATAAATTTTTCATGACCAAACTAGTTCCAGAAATTTCTTCACCAGATCCATCATAAATTTTTACACCATTTTCATATAATTGAATTTTAAAATCTTCAGTTTTTAACTCCTCATCAATATTAATTCCACTTATTTCAACTGACATTAGCACTTTATATCCACTTAATTCACTATTAGGACTTACAGTAAATCTACTAATTCCCGCTTTAGTAGCAGCATCATTCTCATTTATAGGAATTCCTGTAGTTAAACTAATAAACTCGCTTTGGGCATATAAAATATCTAAATTTAAATCTGAAGTAGTTGTATTAAATTTAGTTGAACTGTTAGATAAACTATACCAAGCATAAGAGACACCTAATAAGCTTATAATTATAGCAGAAACAGCAATAGTTAAAATTAAAATTAATTTCTTAAATTCCATTTCACCAACTCCTATGTTTGCCTAATTTACTATTATTAGCATACCACATTTTTATAATAATAGCAATTTGTTAAGAAAAAAAAGATGTTTTTTTACATCTTTATAAATCCATAAGTCTTTTCGCTGTTCTTACCATTTGACTAGAATATCCCATTTCATTGTCGTACCACGCTACAATTTTTACTAATTGAGAACCTTCAACTTCTAATACTTCAGTTAGATTACCATCAACCATTGCTCCACAAGTAGAAGAAATAATATCTGATGATACAATCGGATCTTCAGTATATTTAAGAGTTTCGTTTTGAAAGTTTTTAAAAATATTATTCACTTCTTCCTTAGTTACCGTTTTATCTAATTCTAATACTAAATCAATAAGTGATCCATCTGACACTGGTACCCTCATGGCATTTCCACTTAATTTTCCATCTAAATTAGGAATAACTTTACCTATCGCAGTTGCTGCTCCTGTTGAAGTAGGAACAATGTTAAGAGCACAACCTCTTCCTCTTCTAGAATAAATTCCTTTTTTATGGGCAACATCTAAAGTTACTTGATCATTAGTATAAGCATGTATAGTAGTCATAAATCCCTTATTAATTTTAAAATTATCATCAACAACTTTTAGTACAGGAGCCAAACAATTAGTTGTACAAGAAGCCGCTGATATAATTTGTTCACTACCATCAAGAATATTATCATTAACATTATAAACAATAGTTTTAACATTACCTTTTGCTGGAGCAGAAATAATTACTTTTTTAGCACCTGCGTTTATGTGTGCCATTGCTTTTTCTGCATCAGTAAATTTACCAGTACATTCAAAAACAACATCAATACCTAATTCATTCCAAGGTAATTTATTAGGATCCAATTCAGAATAAACATTAATTTTATGATTATTTACTATAATACCAGTATCATCATAAGAAATTTCTTCTTCATAAACTCTATGATTAGAATCATACTTTAATAAATATGCTAGTTGCTCAGAATCGGTTAAATCATTAATAGCAATAACATCAAAGTTATTATCTTCTTCCATAATTCTATATACGAGTCTTCCAATTCTTCCAAACCCATTAATTGCAACCTTTATTGCCATATAATCACTCTCCCTATACTATATATTTTAGCAAAAATAAATTTATTATACAATTAAATTACAATTACTTTACAAAAAGAAAAGTAAACAAATGCTTACTTTTCAAAATAACTATTACCAATAAATTCTCTTAAAATAGAAACATCAGGAACTGTATCAGAAGGAATTGGTAATACAAACTTCAATAGTTCGATTAGTCTTAATGCCGTTAAATATTCTGGACTATCTTCTTTAACAGAAAATAACAATGGCTCAGCATATATTTTTAACACGCCAAGTTCATAAGCCAAAATAGAATTAAATATTATATCAGCTTCATCTTGAAAAGGAAATACATATTTTTCTTCTCCCTTTCTGACATTTTCCCAATTCATTAAAGTATGTTCAGGAGTATATCCTCTTGTCCTATTATCCCTTATCATCCTTCTTAATAATCTAATATCAGTCATACTCATCCTATTATCATTATCAATTCCCATAAATGCAAGTGTACTAATATATATTTTATACTTATTCTTTTTATTAATATTCTTTAATAAAGAATCATTTAGAGCATGTAACCCTTCTATTATTAATATATCATTCTCATTCATTTGAATAGGCTTATTATAATTCTTCTTACCTAAAATAAAATCGTATGTAGGAGTAATAACTTTGTTCCCTTTTAATAGTTTTTCCATTTGACTATTAAATAATTTAACGTCTATTGCTCTTAAACTTTCAAAATCAGGTTTACCATCTTCATCAAGTGGAGTATCATCTCTATTTAAGAAATAATCATCTAAAGATAATTGATGTGGATTTAAACCTAATGTTTTTAAATAAAGTGCTAATTTTTTAGATGTTGTTGTTTTACCAGAAGAAGAAGGACCAGAAATTAAAATAATTTTAATATCAGACTTATTTAAAGTTATTTTTTCCGCTATATTTAATAATTTATAATTCTGTATCATTTCTGATAATTTAATAATTTCTCCAGTATCATCTTTTATAATAGACTCATTTAATTCTCCAATATTACTGATGTTTAATAAATTAGCCCAATTAGAATATTCTTTTAAAGAATTATAATAATTTTCATGATGAGTATACTTAACCACTTTTCCATTATCATAAATTGAAGGAAATCTAAGAACAATACCATCATCTAATAATGTTAAATCAAAATATTTTAAAACACTAGCATCAAAAGGAGGAGTTCCTAAAACGTAATTATATGTGCCATCAAATTTATATAAAGTTATAAAACTAGATGTATCATAAAGTAAACTTTTTACTTTATCTAGTCTTTTAATATTTTTAAAATATTCAATTGCTTCATTCCTAGATGTTTCTATTTTTATAAAAGGAATTCCTTTTTTTACTTTATCTTTCATTAATTCTTTTATTTTAGATAAAATATCATCTGTTATTTTTTTCTCTATCTTACAAAAAACGCCTCTATCTATGGAATAACTTATTTTAATCATTGTATCTTTACCTAATAAATCTCTTACACAACTTTCAAATAAAATAATTAATCCACGTTCATATATTTTATTTCCTTCTTTAGTGTTTAAATCATATAATTGTAAAGTACCACTTTTTACAATGCTATCACTATAATTCACTATTTGATTTCTAAATTTTCCACATAATATTTCATGCTTATGTAAACCTTTTACATCTTCAATTATATCACTAAATTTTACACCTTTAATATACTCTTTCTTTTCACCATTTTCAAAAGTTATAATAATTGTGTCCATATAAATCAACCCCTATTCTTGACTTTCATTAAGTTCAAAATAAACATCATAATTCATTATTGAATATTCATTTAAAATAAAGTAATTACCATTTTTATCATACAAATGAAATTCATTATTTTCTTTTGAAGTATCAATACCACATTTTTCTATGCTATAACTAAACTTAGATCTCTTATCAGTTATAAAATCATTATATTCATTAATATCTATAAAATTACTTTTCATCTCTGTAGATAATAAACTATATGAATAGTTAATATCTTCATATGTACTATCCAAAAACATTGTATAATATAATGAACAAATGGTATTTATAGATACATTTCCTATTTTTACCATTTCATTATATAAATTCTTAGAAATATTTATAGACTGTTTTTCATATAAAATTTCATTAACTTCATTATCTGACAAAACAGGAATAAAAGAAATTGTAAAATTATTATAATCTACTAATAATACTATTGAAAAATCATCTCTAACAGTTTCTTTAAAATCCATTTTATTTTGCACGACATCACCAATAGCATAATAAATATAGTTATCGTTAACATTTATTTCATAAACTTTTTCACAAAAAAAGCTTAAATCATCACCATTTAGTTGAATTTTTGATAAAATATTATTTGAGTCAAGCCCATTATATTCTAAATAATATTCATCACTTAAACCATATACCGCTTCAGAATCCTGGATACTAATATATGATAAATATTTATTAATATTATCTTTTACAAAAAAGAAGCGATCATAATCCTGTATAATTGACATGTCTTCTTTATAATTAATATCATTAACATTAATGCTGTTTTTAGATTTTAAATTACCAAACAATAAAATTAATACTAAAATAATTATACACATGCCTAACAGTCCAACAGCTACTTTAATTTCAGATTTACTAATTTTATACTTCATAAATCCTCCTTACTTACACCCATTTTTAACGTAAGAAAATAATTCTTCTGCATAATTTTGCCTAACACCGCTACTACAAACAGACTCTCCTGGAACTTCATATCGCATACAAAAATAATATGCTTTTTCTTCAACAGTATAATCTTCCTTCAAATAGTTATTAACATATATATATGAATTTTCTAACTCATATATAACATATTCTACCTGATTATTTAAGTTTGTCCACTCATTACCATATGTACTTTTTAAGTTAGTTAATCTCCCAAAACACCATTGGACAATACCATCACAACCTAAATAATTAGTATTGACAGGCAAAAAACCACTTTCTGCCTTCATATTTCCCAAAATTGCTGCAGTTGCTGTATCAGAATAACCGTTTTGTTTTAAATTAAGACATATGGTTTGTAAATTATCATCACCTACAATATCAGATTTTTTACTTGCTGGTCTATAATCATCATGAGACAAATAGTTCATAGGATCAACAGCATAGCTACTTCCATATCCACCAGCATCAATTTGAAAATGAAGATGAACTCCTGTTGAACTTCCACTAGTTCCCATTTTAGCAATAACTTGTCCCTGCTTAACACTATCTCCAATAGAAACTGTTAGGCTATTTAAAGTTAAATGATAATATTTGGTATATGAACCATCACTATGTTTGAGAACCACATAGTTACCAGCGCCACCACCACCACACAAATCATTATAACTACCAGCATTAGGACATTCATTATAAGTTTTAAATACAGTTCCATCTTTAGCGGCTATAATATTAGGCCTTTCATCACCTACATAACCACTAATATCTATACCATAGTGTTTCCCACAAGAATTACCTATACATCTATAACCAAAAGGACTGGTAATAGTAGTAGCAGCAGGTTGTCCACTTGCAAATAATACACCATTTTCCTCAGTCGTTTCATAACTGCCAATCGGCCACCAATACTTATCGTTATTTGGTTGATAAACTATAGATTCTCCATTAGAAGAATCAGATGTATCAAATAAATTCATTGCGAACCCTATTGTAACAAGCATAGGTCCAAAAAATATTAAAATACCAATAATTCCACATATAATAGGAATGCCTCTTGTTAAAAATGATATATGCTTCTTTTTATTCAATATTTTATTTTTACCACTATCATCTTGTTTAAATTCTTCACCCAATTAAACCACCACCTACTACTACAAACCACCACCAGAACCAAATGACTCTAGTTCTTCTTCACTTACAACAACATTTATCTGCATTCGTCTATTACCACAAACGAATAATGCTTCTCCTTGACTATATCTTTTAATGGCTTCTTTTTCATTGTCGTTTAAATCAATTAACTGACTTAAGTCATCAACTGCTTGCTTCTTCAATCCCATAGCAAGATAATAAGAAGCATTATCAAATATTGCTTTTCCATGAATGAACACATCAGGTCCTACAAAGTCAGAAGGTTGTTGCGTTATAATAATAGTTCCTGTATTATATTTTCTTGCTCTTCTTTGAATTTGCGCCAAAAATTCTGCACCTAATACATTTTTTTCACCTAATAAAACATGCGCCTCATCAACAGACAATACCGTATTTATATTAGGATTTAAACATAGACTCCAAGCGAATTTTAATACATTAAATAATAAAGCATTTCGAATATTAGTATCTGCGTGCATAAGTTCTTTAATATTAAAAACTATGAAATCTGTATTAGAAGGAATAGATGTGTGTCCATTAAATAAAAACTGTAATTCTCCTACTAAAGGCCTAACTTTTAATTCCAATCTTTCCATAACATCTCTTTCATGAGTCTTTTCTGTCATTGAAACAAGTTTACTAGTTATAGTAGTATAAACATCACTAAAAATAGGATAATCACTAGATTTTAATTTAGTAAAATCTGTATTAAAGTTAATGCCAAATCTTGCATATGTTTGTTGTACTATCTCACTAAATAAAGCCAGTACATCATCCTCTATATCAGGAGAATAATATTTCATAAAAGCCTTTAACGACTGCAATGTTTTAGTTAAATTGCTATATCCTAAACCATCTTTCATATCTTCTTCTGAAGCATCAACTACAATTTCCAGTGGATTTACCATTCCAAATTTTCCACCTTTTCCTAAATCAACAACTTCCCCACCATACATTTTAGTCATTTCTGAAATTTCACCTTCTGGATCAACTGCAACAATTTGATATCCATTTCTAATATGACTTCTAAGAATTAATTTAGCTGCAGTAGACTTACCACTTCCTGATGTTCCCAAAATAATCATGTTTGCATTATTTCTATTATTTTCTTTCCTTACTTGATATAAAAACTGATTAAAAAGAACCACTCCGCCAGAAAAATCTGTCCCTAATAAGGTAGAAAGTCCATCATCCTTTACACTATCAAATATGAAAGGATACATAGCCGCCATGGTAGGTGATGGCATAGGAGTTCCAATTCGCATTTCAATAGATTGCTTATCAAAAATAGGTAAAATTGATTTCAGAACATTCTCTTGCTCAAATCGTAACGGAACTGCTCTTAATTCCATCGCATCTAAATAGTTCTTTAAATTCATCTTTTTACTTTCTAATTCTTCTTTAGTATCTGCAGTAATCATAATATGCATTTGAAAATCAAAGGTTTTAGATTGCGAAGCAGTAAATTGTTGTATAAAATATTCCAAAGAATCAATATCTTGTCTAATTCTCTCTTGAATTGTCCTGTCTCTTTCATCCTGATAACGTGCTTTTAAGTCACTAATCTCTTTGTTTAACATTTTAGCTAGTACAGAAAAAGGAAGGGGAATATGCTTTATAACCATTTTTACTCCAGACAAATTAGTAATATTTGCTAAATATCCTGGACCTATAAATCTAGGAAAAGAAATAACAGTTAAAATGGTAGCGTATTTATCACTTATAATAAAATCTGCTGGATTAAATTGTAACCCTTTAGGGGCAATTTGTGATTTAAAATTCATTAACTAATCACCGTCCTAAAATCTGTAGAAGCTTTTCCATTTAAAAAGCTATCAAGTAAAACTCTCATGTCGCTATTTGATGTAATTTCTGACTCTAGCCCACAATTAGCTAGCCCAGTAATCAAATTCCTTAATTTCTTTTGAATTAATGAATCATCAACGTCTTTAAACAAAATATAAAATTCTGTATCTGTAACATCATTTTCTAAAAAACTATTAGCTTTTTGAATATCCTGTGATATAAGTTTCCTAATCGCCTGATTTTGAACATCATTATATAAAATTTGTAATTTTGCTAAGTAACTAGACATATCAACAGGCCTATCTGTAGAAATTAACCAAAATTCAAAATCAATAGTATTATAAAAATTCTTTAATCCCATAATACATCTATCTTGTGAGTTTTGATCAAGAATAAAAATATTTTTAGGCTTAATCTTTAGTCCTGCTACTTTTTGTTTATTGTCTAAAATAATCATTCCATTTACTATATCTCTAACTGGAACCCAATCTTCCGTATATTTCGAATTATTTTTTTGTGTTTTCTTTGACGAATTGCTCATACAAACACCAACCTTTCCAAATATATTTTTTCCTTCCTGTATAATAAGAGTAAATACTCATCAGAGCAACCAAAGTATTGTGATAATTAGGTATAGGCAATACTAATACCCCACAAATAATACCAGGCAAACAAGCTAAAAACAATAAAATTGTATTTGAAGTTGGAAAAATTGTTAAGAACAAAAATGATACAAACAATCCACTTCCAAAAAGGATCAAATCAAACGGTCTAAATATATTAAATATAAGGCTTCCTTTCTTAGCATTAGCAGGAACTAAATAACTGTGTTCATAATCCATATTTCAACACTCCTTTTTATCTTTTTTTATTATAAATATTTTCTAATACCTCAAGAGCATGAAATTCATCTGAATTTTTGATATTACTTATAGTATAAGATGAATCAAGCATAATCTTATTAGCAATATTATAAATTGTTTTAACGTATTCGACAATGTAAAATAATTCTTCATATGTACATGTTTTATTATTTAATAAAACAATATTGACTGCCTCAACAAAATTTGTATCAAAAGCAAATACACATTGATTGTTTTTTATAACAATTGTTAATAAAGACAATATTTTTTTATATTCAGAATAAATATTATAATCGTCAATTTCTCCGTTTATAACACCTGTTACATAACTAGATATTGCCTTTCTTTCAAATTCAAACAACCTCTTTTTTAAAGAAATTATTTTATTCTGTATATTAACTGCACAATTGTCATCATAAGTCTTAGAACTCAATACTTGAAGTCTTTTAATTTCAGATTTTATTCCATTAACTCCATAGCAATCATCAGATAAACAAGAAACAGTAACTAAAATTTTTTCTTCAAAGCTAGAAAATGTTTCAATAATTTCATTGCATATATCCTTTAAATATTTTGCATTTTCCTTTAAATTGCTTTTGTCAGTAATATATGCATTAACTTTATCATAATCTGTTCTTGTGCCAATTTTTTTGCTAAAAGCAAACTTAAATCTTTCAAACATCTATGCACCTACTTCTTGCCACCACTAAATTGATCATCTGCTTTATCACTAAAATACTTCTCTGTTGACTGTTTATTACGAATTTCTTCATCGTTTTTCCTAACAATATCATCGCCTTTATTAGCAACACTTTGAACATATTTCGCCATTGCATCATACAAATCATAAGCATTTTTATATTCTTTTCCATTTACTGTAATAGACGAATTTTCTGTAGAAAAGTCGTAACCATTCTTTTTAATATTTTCTACAGCATCAAAGTATTCTTGTAACACATTTGCATCTTCATCATTGACACCATCACCAGTATTTCTTAGATTTTCTATAACGGTTTCTACTGTAGACTTAGCTATATCATATTCATTGTTCGCTTTACCATCTGATACATTTCCTACCAAGAACTCTGCCATACGAGCTTCTCCAACCGCCTTTTCAATTTCTCCCATGTTAATTGCTTCTGAAGCAGACAATGTGGCTGCCTTTTCAGCTTCTAAATTCTTAATCTGTTCTTTTATTCCTACCGGAAGAATTGTTACTGGCTGACCATTAGGACCAGTAGTAGTAGTCCCCTTTGCTTTTAATTTTAAAATCTCTGCATCTATATTTGTTGCTTTAGCATCCAATCTTTCTTTAGTGGCTCTACTTCTTTCTAATATTGAAGCAAAACTTTCGTTAGAATCAATATTAATGCCTGCTGAAGCTAACTTAGTAGTTAAGCCTTTGCTTTTCAAATAATTTGCACCATTTGCACCAATACTCTCATAAGTTGTTGCTGCTCTTTTTGCATCTTTACCTGTACTAGATACAGCATCAAACGCAGAATAAGAACTTCTTGCTGAAGATGCTCTACTTTTAATTTTTTCATTTTTACTCTTAATTTCTTCAATTTCATTTTGTGCCTGCTGATATGAAGTAGGTCTTCCTAATTTTTTATTGATTCCAGCGGCAAATCTAGATACGCTATTTCTTCCACCAGCAGCTCTCCAATCAGCGTAAGCTTTATTAGAACTAGACTGAGCCCCTATAACATTACCAAGATTTTTAATTGGACCACCTTTTTTTGAACCAGTGGCGAAACCTCTTCCCAAACCACCTAATAGTCCACCAATTTTTCCAGTCCCTTTTCTTCCTAAAAATCCTATTGCTCCTCCAACAGCAGCTCCGGCAACACCACCAGCAGCAAATTTGCCAGCCCCAGTTATTTGCTTCCATCCAAGCATTCCTTCGGTCATCTTTTTCCAACTAATTCCAAACCCTAAATTCCCTTTTCCTACACCAAGACTAGGGAATATTTCACCAATTAAATCTGGTACTTTTTTGGCGAACATAAGTAACCCCAAAATAATTGCTACTTCAACAAAAACTAATAGAGTATCACTAGCTCCAGTAGTTTCTTTTAACAATTCAATTCCTTCTCCATTAGTACTATCAAATAATAAACTAATGACTAATGAAACAAAATATATTATTGAAATCCTAATAAAAACATCTAAAAATGTAGATAAACAAAGTTTTAACCATTTTTCCATTCCATTATCTTTTTTCGGCGTTAAATACGAAATTATAGCAACAGGAGCAACAATTTGCAAAAAAGCTAATTGAACCACTCGAGCTCCCAAAGAAATACAATACATCAACATAACCCACAAAGTAAATCCACCTACTAAAAAAGCAAGAACACCATTGACGTCAAAATCGATTACGTATACATCTGCTTTTTGAGAATCAGTAGATAAATTAATTTCATTAAATTGATATGTATATTCAAAAGTTTCCGTTAAACATAAATCTATTAAATCCAAGCGATTATAATCCCTCAGTTCAACTATAGACAAATCGTACGAATTGCACTCTGCCTTAGCTGCTTCTGAATCAAGAGCGTTTAAAGTATAAAAAGTTCTAAACAAATTAGTAGTAAATACCGCACCAAACTCATCCATATTAGATTTATCATCAGTACCTAAAATTATTCTACCCAATATATTATCATCCAAAATTTTGTTTTGAATATTAAATGCTGCACTAAATAACGATGGTGTAAAGCCAAGCAATACTATAACTATAATAGACTTTTTTACCAGATTAGAAATTCCTTTTTCTTTATCAGAAAAAATCTCAGGATTAATTAACATTTGAATTAAAGAAAAAATCACCCTAAATAACATTAACAATCCCAATAAAAGACCAACCCTTTTATAAATTTCAGAAACAACGCCTCCACCAGAACTATTAAATATTTGGGCTTTAGCTAATGCCATAAACAAATCCCATACATTGGCAATTGTGGGATATATAATTTTGCACAAAAAACCTATAAAAGTCCTAAAAACGTCCTTAAAAATACTTTCTTCTGATGCCAAAAACAACATATCCTAATCCTCCTTTATCCAATCCCACATGTTCCAGAATTTGCAAATCCAGCAGCCTCATTTGTTATATCAATCAATGCATTGACAACCAATGGTGAAAAGAAAATAATAACAGCAATAATTAATCTTTTAACAAATGTCTTTTGAGCCTTTTTCATATCGTCTTCATTCGAAGCAAAAACTGCTTTAACAAAATCAGTAATTCCTAAACCTATAACTAATATTGGCACCAATATTTTAATTATAAACATAAACTGATTAATCAAAGAAACCATATCAGAACCAATTAAATTCTCACAATTAAATTCGCTAGAACCAGTTACAGGGTCAAAATCAGTATCTAAACAACTAATACAAGGGCAAAGAGTTTGATCCCAACCAAAACCTTTACTAAAAAACCAAGGCCATGAAGAATATTCTTTTAATTGCACCCTATAAGTAAAATATACATCTCCCGAAAATAATGAAGGAGCATATTGATCAACCCCAATGTAAATGCTGTAGGGACAGTCACTCTTACTTTCTGATTTGTTTACCTCATTCATCCATTCATCATAAGTAAAATCAAAAATCATTTGTTTTGGTCCTTTTTCAGAATTTGTTTTTGTATCGGTATACAATTTCCCTTTCAACCAATACTCGGCCTTATAAAAGCCTTGATCATTGTAAATAATATGAATTTCTTGATCCCCAAAATAATACCTACAAACATTTCCCTCTTCATTAGGATTATCTATAGTTTCTCCTCCACCATCACTTTCTTGAGTGTTATGGGTAGTATTAGCTAACACTTCTATATTTCCACAAATCATTAATAAAAAAACAAATAATACATATAAAGTTTTTTTCATAAAAAACACCTCAACATATAAATATATTATAGCATATCAACAAAGCAATATACAATAGATTTAATAAAAAAAGAATTCAAAATTGAATTCTAAAAACTATATTATGGTTTATCCCAACACGTAACCCAACTTTGCGATTCATTAGTTAATTTATCATCACCTGTTGAAGCAAACAAACTAAATACCAATGTAACAATTGTAGCAACAAAGAATATTGCTACAGCATAAATTGCTCTTTTTACTAACATTTTTTGAGCGTTTTTAATTTCATCTTCCTTACTAGCAATTACAGCTTTACCTAAATCAATTGTTCCTAAAACAATTAATATAATAGGTACACCTATTTGAATTAAAGGAATTAAACCATCTCTAACTAATCTAATTATAGGCATTAAAGAATCACAACTTACTGCCATAAAATACATATTTTTCCCTCCTCATTTATATAAATATAATATCTTAAATTGCAAATATTGTCAATATATATACACATCTTTTACACTCTTTGTAATAATCCTAATTTATTTATAAAATCTAATAATAGATTTTCATCTATGTTTCTATCATCCAAATTAGGCATATTGTAAAAGACTTTTATTTCTGCCTCTCGCTCAAAACCACTTATATCACTGTTATTTAAAAAGCTTTTATTTAAAACAATTTTTTTATCACTTTTTTTCTTAAAAGCATTTTTATCTAACATAATGAGTTTATTTAATTTTATAACTGAAGGTTCTGCCAGAAATATAATATCAGTACATACCGTAATGTCTCCATCATTAATATCTAGCAAAATAATATTAGAATCATCATTTTGAGAAACAAATTGATTTAATTCAGAAGAAGATAAAGAAAACATATTCTCTTCTCTAAAATACATAAAATCCCTTTTATTCACCTCTGCTGCTTTTACAGAATAATATTTTGATAAAACTTTTTTTAGCATATATACTAGAGTAGTAGATCCAGCATGCGTTGTCAAATTTTTAAAACCAATAACAATAGATCTTTTCTGATTATTATAACTTGATTGATTATTAATTGCATTTACTTGCATTGTATTTACATTATTATTAACCACTCCAGTATTATTATTAACAATATTAATATTATGTAAATGTGCAACATCTCTATATACATTAGGATGCTCATATAAATACATAATTCCTGTTAAATCTTTAGAGAAATTATATATTCCCATTCCCACTAATTGTGAAATAAACTGAGGAGAAGAACAAAAATCATTATTATCAAGAAGCAAAATAACTTTACTCATATCTAAGTTAATAGATAGTTTTTGAATATTATATAGATTTTGATAATCCTTAATCGCTGTAATATCCAAAAACATTCTATTAAAATAAAAATTTGAAAAAGTATTAATAATTTCATCTACTTCAAATTCACCATTAATGTTTTTACTTATTTCATAATTTAAACTATTTAATAAATCTTTGTATTTATTTGAAACTATTACATTCATAATTTCCTCCTATTTTGTAACTACTCTTGTTTCCCCAGTTATTGGAACTAATACATTTATATTGAAAAAAGGAAAGTTTATCTCTATAAATGTTGTTACTTTATAATATTTACCTCTTAATTCATCAGAGTATACTTCATCAACACAATAACCTCTACTATCACATTGACTATATCTAGTATTACTACCATTTGGACCAACACTAGATACATAATAATTCATCTCTTTGACATAGTTATCAATCATAATTGCTATATCATTATTGTAAGTTTCATTATCTTCTATATAATTTATAATAGTGTTTTTTACTCTAAATGCTTTTGTATAACTAAGAGCAATGGCTATAAAAGATATATATATAGCAAAAAATATTAACATCAATTTTATAAAAAATGCTCCACCAAATGCATCTCTCATATAATCACCTACTCTATAAATTACGAATTGGAATTCTTACTTCACCTTTAATAGGTACAGTAAAAGATAAGCCTGCTAAAGAATCAAAACCAAAGAAATTAACTTCTAAAAATGTAGTAACAATATAATTTGCACCACTTGCATCATCATAAGCTTCAATGCAATAACCTAATTCATAACAAGATGCATTAGGATTTTTTTTAGAATAATCGGCATTTACGCCACTTTGACTCCTAACATAATATCTTACATTACTCAAGTGAGAGTCAATGATATCTTTACTATTTTCAAATCCTTCGTATCTTTCAATATAATCAATTATTGCATTTTTAGCTTTGAAAGCTTTAGCATAATTTAATGCAACTGCAATAAAACATACATATATTACTAAGAATATAAGCATAAGTTTTATCATAAAAGCTCCACCAAATGCATCTCTCATCTTTTACTCACCTCATTTCAAAAAATTAAGAAGATTTAAACAATAATTATCTTAATTTTTACTCAGAGATTAAAATATTAAAATTTATTTTAACCTTTAACACAACCTTGTCCTTCTACCCATCTTTGACCGTCAGGACATGTAGTAGCAGCACCTGTTCCAAAAGAACCAGAAATCCAGTTAGTAATAGGTCCCCACATAAGAGCCAAAATACCACCAATAACTGCTATAGCTACTATTGTAATAACTGTCATATTTAATTCTCCAGTCGCTTCTTTCATTTATAACTACCTCCTTTCTACAAACCCTTCTTTTTCTTTTAATTTATATTTCAAATCTATACTCTTATTGTCCGGTTGAAGACCCCATAAGCATAAAGATTGAAATCAAAAGTAATACCATTGTACCTCCACCTGTACAAACCAACATAGCCATTGTTTTTCCTTCCATTTTTTCTAAACGAGCTTTATACTTCTGCTCTCTGGATTTATTTTGAAGAGAAGAAACAGTCCTTGCAAAAGCATTTAATTGTTCATGCTTTTTTTCTTGTTCTCCTAATCCTAATCTGTACAATAGCCTCATCATTCTCATAGAATCCCTAACAGGGTATTCTTGTGCAAAATCCATATACGGTTGAATACTAGAATCACCTGCTTCTATTTTTTCAACAAGTTTTCTTAATCCTGGTTTAAATACATCAGGAGCATCTTCTATAGATCTAGCCAATGCTACTGGAACCGTATAATGCTGAATAAGAACTTCTAAACTTTTTAAATAATATGGTAGTAGAGAATCTATCTCGTTTAAATGCTTTTTATAAAAACTTTTTAAATTATTATAATCAGATTTAAATACTATAAATCCTACTACTAAAGATATTATAACATTAATAAAGCTTAATTGTGACAAAAAAATGAAAATTAACACAATTGTGACAAGTAAACCGTTTCTAACCCTTTTCATAAATAGTCCTTCAGGATCTATAACATTATCTCCATATTTTGCTCTAAGTAAAAACTCATAATCCTTTTCTTTTAATAAAGAAAAATATTTTTTATTATCACCTAAGAAACTTTTAGTACTTATAACATTATTATATATTAAAATAAACATAACAATTACACCTATTAATAATATTTCCATTATTCAGCACCTACATTCTCATTATAATATTTTTCCCCACTTAACAAAAATAATGTATTAATGATAACTATTGCATGAATTATAATTTTAACAAATATTTGATCCAACATACTAATATAAGTTGATACTCCAATTAATAATTGAATTAACATAATTAATCCATACAATGCTACACCATAAGTTAAAAATTGTTTATGGAAGTTACTTCTATCAAGTCTATCTCTATATACTCCTTCAACCAACATATCTATATCATTTAGCATTCCATCAAAAGTATCTCTTGTGTTTTTAGCACCTTCTTTTGTTACTTGCAAAAACAATTGATGCATATTTTTTACCATATAATAAGGATATTTTGAATCAAAATATTTTATTGAATCATAAACATCTCCTTTTTCATATGATAAAGATATCATAGTTTTAACATCTGATAATATTGGTTCCTCTAAAACTCCTGAATTAACAACACCTTCTAATGATTTAACAAAAGCATTTGTTGTAGCAAATTCCAATATAGTATTAGTGCAATATACTTGTATTTGTTCAAATATAAATTCACTATACTGTCTTTTACATCTTAAATAAGTAAGATAAGGAATTGCTGATATAACTAATACTACATAAATAACTACTATTACTAAATCATAGAAATACATATAGATAACTACTCCTGCAACAAGTGCAAATACAATAACTTGCGTAGTATATTGCTTAGGAGTATACTCAAGACCCAGTTCTTTTATTTTATCTCTCATATTTTTAAAAGAATATGGAGCATACTTATTATATAAAACTTCGGCTTCCTTATATATAAAATTTTGTATTCCTGCACTATTGCTTGAACGATATAATACTATAAATATTAAAATTAAACCGACTATTAATATTTCCAAAAGTATCACCTACCTAACTTAAATATTATTTCCCCCAGTTACATTAAAATAATTATTATTACCTTGACTATTAGGAATAAAATTATTATTGACAATAGGAGTAGTATTAACTGGAACTTCTTCTTTTACTAATATGTCTTTAGCCATTATAACACCTTGGCTTTCCAAATATCCTAACAAATATTTAGTAGGATTATGTATTACAATTTTCCCATCCGGTGTTTTTTTATAAATGGTATGTGACTTAGCTTCGTTAGTATCAGAAGTAACATAAAATTCAGTAACTTCTGATACTTCACGATGAAACCTTTGATATTTAGTACTATAATAACCCTTAATATGAACCCCTAATTGAACGTATCTATGTATACTTCTCAAAAATTGTTCTAAATCAAGATTAGATTCTAACAGACTGTATAAACGACTCGGAATTGATTCAGCTTTATCAGCATGTATTGTAGATAAAATATTATGTCCTGAAGATATAGAGTTTCTAACAGCCATAACAGCCTCTGCACTTCTTACTTCCGATAATAGAATCCAACGTGGATTTTGTCTCATACACGTAACTAAAACATCAGAATAAGAAGCAATATTATTAGTTTTCATAGCAACTATATCGCGATGAGGAAATATTTTATCTAAATGTAATTCCAATGTATCTTCTATAGTAATTATTTTTTCATTTTCTTTAGTGTGCGCTGCCAAGTATTTTACAAATTCTGTTTTCCCCGAACCAGTTTCTCCACTTACCAGTATGTTACAGTGCCCTTCAACACACTTCATCAAAAAATCATGAATATCCCTTCTAATATAATCTTCATTTATTATTTTCTCTTTTTCTAATCTTATTTTGGCAGGAGTTTTACGTATCAATACAGCGATTCCATTTTTAGCTATAGAATCGTGAACAAAATTCATACGTATTTCTGCACCTTCTGCATCAAGAAAAGGATTAGCCATATTAAAGGATTTTCCCATTAAATTTGCACACTGAAAAGCAATTTTTTCCATAAGAGCATTATCAATACCTGTATTTTCTACTCTTAAAACGCCTTTAGATAGAGTCTTAATCCATACTTGACCACCATTACTATAAGAAATATCTGTAACATCATCCATTTCTAAAAATTGTTTTAAAGGTCCAAAATCTACCTGGCTAAATTCATATTCCATTTAATCTCCCCCTATTCAGTTTGATTATTTGCATTATTCTCATTATTAGTATTATCTTGGTTCATAGAATTATTAACAGATTCCTCTATACTTGGTAAATCTTTTACGTCTACCAATTGAGTTTTATCAAGAATAAAGTTTTCTATATCAGTACTATTTACCATAACAGCATCTTCTTCTGTTAGAGTCTTTGTGTTTGGAACAAGTATTAATTCTGCATCATATTCAGTAAGATATAAAGCTTTTCTTAATAATAAGTGTGTTTCTTCTGGAACCGCAAACAACATATATGCTGGTACTCTAGCTTCATCAGTAGATTCAAATACATGTTGACCAGAACCATCTTTTACCGCTAATATTTCAATATTGCTAACAAACTTACCAAACATAATTTTGCCTTCGTCATTAACACTCTTATAATAAATATTTATATATTCACCAGGCATCATAGAGTTTGCATAAGTAGTAGAAATATTAACTGGGAAATTTATAACAGTATAATCTTCGGGAACATCACGTAAAGCATTATCAGGCAAATACTTTTCTTCAGTCAATAATGCTTGATAAAACAAACTTCCTTTTGCAATTATAGTGTTATAATTAGAATATTTACCAACTATACTATTAGAATCACTATAATAACTACCTACTAGGAATGCTTTAGGAACTTCCATATAAGAAACCATTTCTGTAGTAATTAAAGTTTTAGGTTGTATATCCTGATTAGCATATGGAACTTTAACCAAAGTTACAACTTGATTAATTCTAAAATTATAACCAATGTATAATATAAATATACATAAAATAACCCCCAATATGGTAACTGTATTTTTATTACCAATAAATTTTTTTAAAGATGAATTTAAATTATTCATAACATCCTCCTTATTTCTTCTCTTTATTTTCTAATATTGCATCCAATTGATTGGCTATGTTATAATTTTCAGCATCACCATATATTTTATATGTGCCTATACCAGTTTCAATTATTACACTTACTTTTGGAGGATACTCCATAATATCATAAAATCTAATGGAGTATCCTGTAGAGCTATAATTAACAGATTCAGAAAATCTTCTAACAAAATTCTCTACAAACTTTTCTTGGATCATTTTTACTTCACCAGTATCTCTATAATAAGCTAAATCAATAGAATCCAGCATTGCTGCTTCAGTTACTTCTCTAAGTAAATAGTAGTCTTGTTCATTATTAACAGTAATCTGTTGAAATAGCAATATAATAACTATTCCAACAAGACCTGCGGCAATCAAACCTACTTGTGCAAATGACCATTTCATTGCATATCATCTCCTGGATCAAATACTCCTAATCCTGAATGATTTACATTTCCAAGAGTAAAGTAATTATACTTCTTTATAAAATCACTATTACCGTTAATATCAATACTATTGTCCAAATATCCTTTACCTCCAAAGTTTTTCTCCTCGTTGTATTTTTTTATATTGGCAATATCTGTATTTGTAAGATTAACAGTATATTCTAAATTATTACTAGTTGTATATGTATTTAACAATCTTTTTTTATTTTCTTCGTCTTTTATCCAATCAATCCAGTTACTTCCTGGAGTTCTATTATTAGGAAATGGTTCAGATAGAGAAATTGGTCTAAAATAATATAAATATTTATCTTCTACTAATTTTTGTTGACACTCTATTCCGCATTCATAAATAGCATTCCACCTCATACTATTGATAGAACTAAGTCCAGAAAAAGTTGCTTTTACTGGAAATTGACCACTAGGATACTTAATTGGTGTAAAATACATACTTCCTTTAGGTATATATTTATCTCCTTCATAATTACCATAAACAACATTAGAAGTTTGTTTATCTATAAAAGCATCATATAAAGTAAATTTACAACTAGCTTTTAAAGTTGTATTTGGTGCCCATGAAGTAACATTGTCTGCTGTACATGACCATGTGCCAGTATCATTATCAGTAGGAGCTTTTATATTATTACTATCAGGCATACTAACAACAGCACTACTATTTTTTAATCCGTTATATTTTTGAGCCATTCCTTGTTTTATAATAGCGTCATATTCAGCATCACTATCACACTCACTTGATTTTACAATCTTCTTAGCACAAGACTGAGATTGCTCATCCCAATATCCTACTACAACTTGAGGGCATCCTTTTTTTCCGTTTTCAGCATAATCCCAAGTAACTTCGTTATTGTATATAAGCGAATATTTAAATCCTCCTCCTGAATATATAGGACCTTTATCTAAAAAAAACTCCAACGAACCTTTTTGCTTAATAATGACATTAGCCTTAACTGTAGCAGTTCCTCCGCCACAGCCACCTTCACCACCCATAGTGATAGTTTTAGCGTTTATAGTTTCTTTACATTCACTATCAAAAGTCCCGTTTTCACATTGTAGACTTTTATTTACATTAACCTCACATATCAGTGGATTCTCAACTTCTTCTAGCCTAATACTAGTACTACCAGTAACCTGTACCCAGGTTGCATAAGCCCATCCTACACAATTATTTCCACGATTAGCATATCCATGATTGTTTCCCACAAATATAGTTTTACAATTTGCATTCGTAGGTGCTGAATATTTCATTTTATACATTGATAAATTCTTAATCATATTATTAGTGCTAACTCCTCTACCATCAATTGTATAACTTACACCATACTTCCAATAAAAAGCACTGCCTTGAGCAAAAGCACCTTGTTGATTACTCCTTACTCTACCTACTGTAACGACAACTTTTGCCTCTGTAGACAAATCTGATAATTTTACATTATAATCTTTTCCATTATAAATTCCATTATTTTCTAAGTTAGCATTGCCTTCATAAACTCCAATATTTGAACTTCTCTCACCGACAGAATCATGTTTAACTACAATTTTGAAAGTTATATCTGTATTACTACCATATTTGTCAAATAATTTTTTTAACTCAAATTTAGCTTCAAAACCTACATTATCATACACACAACCACTATCATCTTTACCATTACATTCATGAGGCCAGTCATTATAAGGTTCAAGACATCCTCCACCTTGAGTTACCGGTTTTTTTATACAGTTTGCATTATAAAGTGCTTCATTATAATCACCATGGTATGTTAAATCTGCTGCAATCCAATTATTTGTATTATTGTCCCCTTTTTTCATTGCATAAATCTTAATTGTAACATTTTGTCCACCAGTATTATTATAATCATTAATTTCTGCCCAACCCTTAAAAGTTATATAATTATCACTAACAGATAAATTAGTAATGTCATAAACTAATTCACCTTTAGCAAAAACCGTATTAGAAAAAGCAAAAAACGAGAATAAAAAACATAAAAACAATAAATTCTTTTTTATCACTTCAATTCACTTCCCCTCCTTTTTCTCAATACAATAAGAACCAAAATTATTAATAGTATCACGCCCAATACTAGCAAAATTTTTAATATATTATTACTTACAAAACTCTCAATTTTTTCTTCAGCTCCACTACTATCTTTCTTGTAATTTTCCACGGCTAATTTGAATGACTCATAAGTTAAATCACCATCATACCATTTATTACAAACCGCTAAATCATCACCACTTATACCTTCACATAAAGGATCTTTAAAAAAGCTATTATATCTTGGAACGTCAATTTCCATTACAGAAATTAAAACTCCACACTTTTGTGAATAGACTTTAAATAAATGTTTACCAAACATATAATCAAAAAAAATTATTTGACTCTCAGAATTTGCGTCCCTTATTCCATATGATTGTCCATCATATTCACTATATATAAAAAACTCTTCTGTCATATTGTTAATTATAAGATTATGGGTATCATAATATCCGAATTCACCTTCTACATTTTCTTGTAACTCTAATTTAATTTCTATATTAGAGGCTTTTTCTTTCAGCACTTGCACTTCTTCTGAACTACATTCTGCTAAAATATTTTCATAATTAATTAGCATCAAAATAAATACTATTAACATTATTTTAATTTTCTTCACATATACGCCTCCAATCTATTTTAACAATATTATCATATCATTTTTTATACAAAAAGAAAAGATATTTAATATTTTTTTTTTAAATTTACTAATATTGTTTAAAAATACACATTTTAATGTTATACTTATAAGTACTAATAATTATATAAAGAGGTGACATTATGAAAAAAACAAATAATATTATTTTAATTGGGGCAATAATTATAACAATATTAATTATACTTTTCCTCGCTATTGGGAAATCTAAAGAAGGAAATTTGTTAGAATTAAATTTAAATAATCTAAAAGAAAAAATGGAAAATAAAGAAACTTTTATTTTATGTATTAGTAAAACAACTTGTTCTCATTGTAATGATTACAAACCCAAACTTAAGTCAGTAGCCAGCGAATATAATATTGATATATACTACATAGATGTTGACAAATATGATGAAGAAGAATTTTCCAATTTGATTAGTTTTGATGGTTCTACGCCAACTACAATATTTATAAAAAATGGTGATGAAGAAACAACATCAAATAGAATAAATGGTGACGTTTCTAAAAGTAAAATAATTGATAAATTAAAAAGTAATGACTTTATAAAATAGTTCATTACTTTATTTTTTTAAATTTGTTTTTTTTTGAAAGAAATCTTTTAAATCAAAAGAATTGTGAAATCCGAAAAGGCTTAAATATAATTGTATAGTACTATTATCTACCTCAACAAATCTATTTTCTAATAATTTATTGAAGAAAGTAATATTGTTAATAAATTCAAAACTTTCTGCAATTTTAGTTTGCAAAAACTGTAAAAAAGTAAAATCTATCAAATAATATCTTATTTTATCATATTCAGGAGCCATGCATATTACGACTTCGTGTTCATACAAAGAAAATTCTTTTTTTAAATTTAATATTTTACTGATTATTCCTGCTTTTTCTAATGAATCATGTATATTAATAGCAAAGACTTTGCACATTCCTGTCATATCCATATCAATATACTGTTTCTTGTATAAATCTATAATTAATTTTAACTTCATCTCAGAAAAATTACTATTTAATTCCATTTTATTTTTCCAACCAATCTTCTCCCTTAAAAGGTTCTGTTCTAAGTAAATTAGGATAGTCCTGTTGCCTTAATACCTCATATAAAACCAAAGCAACACAATTAGAAAGATTTAAACTTCTAACATTGGCATTTGTTGGAATTCTAAAGCATCTATCCAAATGTTCCCTTAATATATCTTTAGGTATACCTGTGCTTTCTTTGCCAAAACACAAATAAATATTTTTATTTATATCACTAAAATCGCATGATGTATGTGGAACTTTACCATACCTAGTAAGGAAATAAAACTCTCCTTCATTTTCTTCCAAAAAATGATTCCAATCTTTATAAACTTTATAATTTACTTTATCTATATAATTGACTCCACTTCTTTTAATACTTTTTTCATCTAATTTAAAACCTAAAGGTTCAATTAAATGCAGAATAGCACCTGTACCAGCACAAGTACGCATAATATTACCTGTATTACCTGGAATTTCTGGTTCATATAATACTATATTAATCATTTTCAATAACTCCTATACTTCTTAAATAATTTTCTATATTTGCTATTTTGTAATTTTCATAATTAATATCATAACTACTAGCTAATTTACCATCAATAAAATATATAAACTTAGGCACACCTGTTAAATAAGCATCACCAATATTGTATTTATTATCAGAAACGTTATTAGTAATGTCTAAATATAAAATTTTTCTTTTTAAATTATACTTTTCAATTAAATTCTTAAAAGATGTTGCAAATTCTTTTAATTCAGTATTATTATTGGAAACATACAAGCAAACATTATCATTTTCTACAATATAGTCTTCTACTTCATTATAATTAATAAGTTGTAACAAGTTACTTATCACAGATTCACCATTTACCTCACTTTTATATTCTATAGACCACAAATATAAATAATATAAAATCCCTAAAGTTAAAAATACAATCAAAACTAAGTATACATAATTTTTTAAAGGTATTTCTCTTTTAGCCAACTATATCATCTCCTAAATACATTTTATCAATTAAATTTGAAAAAGTAAATATATTTATGCTATAATACTTGTGGTGTTGAATTATGAATGAAAATTATTATTTATTATTTGAAAAACAAATAGAGGAAATTAAAAATTTCCCATCTGTTCCAAATTTATTATTACATAGTTGCTGCGCACCTTGTAGTAGTCAAGTAATTAGTACTTTAACAAATTTCTTTAATATTACTATTTTATACTATAATCCAAATATTTATCCCAAGGAAGAATATTTAAAAAGAAAAGAAGAACAAATAAAATTACTTAATAAAATTGAATCTGTTAATAAGTTAAATATAATTGACTGCGATTACGATAACGAAGTTTATGAACAAACAATCAAAGGATTAGAAAAAGAAAAAGAAGGCGGAAGTAGATGTTATAAATGTTTTGCATTAAGACTTGAGAAAACAGCAAAAATTGGAGAAAAAAAGAGTTATGACTATTTCTCTACAACATTAACAATTAGTCCACATAAAAATAGTAAAATTATTAATATTATAGGTAAATCATTAGAAGACAAATATAATATTAAATGGCTATACTCTGATCATAAGAAAAAAGATGGATATAAAAAATCAATTGAATTATCTAAAAAATATAATTTATACCGCCAAAACTATTGTGGTTGCATATACTCAAAAAGAATAGATACGTAATCTATTCTTTATTTAATTAATAAACTTGTAATAGTATATGATAAAACTAATACACTAACAAGCACTAATACCGTAATTAAAATAACCGAAGCATGACCAAAAGACTTAGTTCTTACTAACTTCTTAGGCTTTTGTACGGGGACAAATTTCAACTCTTTCTTTATAGCTTTTTCACTTAAAACTAAATTGTTTGCTTTTTCTGATAAAGTTCTAAAACTGTGTAATAGATATTTTTCCGCTTCCCTACTAACTACCATTAAAACAGAAGTTGATTCATTAACTTTTTGACAAAAATCAGGTTTTAATCTAAGTGGCTTGTTAAAAATTCTAATGCCATTTTGTGGTACAGAGCTTCTATTAAGACTCAACTCACGTTGTAAATTCACTTCTTTGCTGATATCCATAATTAGTTTATTTTCTGTAATTACTTCTTTTATTATTCCATAAAAGTTTTTACATCTATCTACTATTTCTTTTCTAGTGGTAGCAACATAACTTTTAGAAATTGTAAACCTATTTTTAATACTATTAGATACCCTATTAGTTCTATCTTTAATTTTAACTTGTTGATTAAGTATTATACTTTCAATATTTAAAACTCCATCCTTAAATTTTAAACACAATACTTTAAATTCAAAAACTTTTTTTAATCTAGTTAAAGTATCTTTGCTAACAAAAAGAACTTCATTACCATGATTACCTTTTTTTCTTATGATATCCAATAAGCTTCTATTTCTATCTATTTCATTATTTTTTATAATAATTTCATTCATAAAAATATCCCCCTTATAATGGTAATTTAATAATATTTCTAACTATTTCATTCAATTTAGTTTTTTCTGCTTCATTATCAATATCTACAATAATATCATTACCATTCAAGTCCTTTTTTAAAGCAGATACAAATATATTTACATTTTCAGCATCTCTATCAATAGAATATATTACATATTCTTTTCCATCTACTTCTACCACTGTTATTAAAGTTGCTTCTCTTTCAATATTATTTTCATCAGTTATTTTAAAATCACTCATTATTCGCATCCCCTTTTAAAATATTTTTAATTACTTCTATAACTTTTTTCCTTTCATCTATTTCTGTAATATCCTTCAATTCATCAAAACCTTTTTCATCTTTTTCTATATAACCAATAACCAACGAACAGTTAACGCCATTATTATTATCAATAGAATATAATACATAATCTTTACTACTATCACTTATTTTAAAAACTAATAAAATTTCTCCATCTTTAAATTCATAATTTTCATTGATAACGGTAAAACTATCCATATGCATATTCCTCCTATTATTATGAGTATAACACAAAAAATAATCACCTTCAATATTTTTATTAATTTTCACAGGACAAAAGCACGAAAAAATCCTTTAATTACTTAGAACAATTATTTTGTTGACACTTGACTTGACAATTGTTCT
>CALVSD010000004.1 GCA_944358805.1 uncultured Bacilli bacterium | reverse complement strand
AAGCTTGTGCTAACGCACAGCTTCCGAATTAATATTTTTTACGACTTATTGGTCTCACATCATTGACAACTACACAATGTTAGGATTTTACAAAAAAAAGTAGGAACTTTTCACTTCCTACTTATGCACCCATTTGTTTTGCAACTTCGTCAGCAAAGTTTTCTTCTTTTTTTTCCATTCCTTCACCAACTTCATATCTTACAAAACTAATAATTTTACTATTTTTACTTTCAACATATTTACTTACTTTCATTTTATTTTCTTTAATAAAATTTTGATCTAATAAACATACTTCTTCATAGAATTTGTTTAATCTTCCATTAACAATCATCGGAAGTTTATTAGAATCTAACCCTTCTTTTTCAGCAGCTTCAGTTAAGATAGCTCTTTCCTTTTCTACTATATCAGAAGGTACTTCTTCTTTATTTAAATATGTTGGATTCATCGCAGCAACTTGCATCGAAATATCCTTAGCAAGTTCTTCATCATTTCCCTCAAGTAATACAAGAGAAACTATTTTACCTCCCATATGAGAATATGGTCCAAATACTTGGTCATCATTTTTAGTGATTACTTCAAATCTTCTAAATGATAATTTTTCACCAATTTTACTTACTTTTTCTACTATTAAGTTTTCAATAGTAGTTCCGTTAATTTCTAATTTCATTGCTTCTTCCATATTAGTAACGTCACTATTTAATACAGCATCAGCAATTGTATTAACAAGTTCTTTAAATTCTTCATTACTTGCAACAAAGTCTGTTTCAGAATTAACTTCTACAACAACGGCTTTATTACCTTTAGTTTTTGCAACTGCTAATCCTTCTGCAGCAATTCTAGTTTGTTTTTTTGCGGCTTTAGAAATACCTTGTTCTCTAAGCCAATTAATTGCTTCATCGATATTTCCATTAGTAGCTTCTAATGCTTTTTTGCAATCTAGCATTCCTGCTCCAGTTGCTTCTCTCAAGTCTTTAACCATACTTGCACTAATCATTGTAACCATCCTCTCACTTTATTTTAAAACTTCAATTAATTCTTCTTTTTTCATTTTTGAATAGCCTTTAATTTCTTTTTTCTTAGCTAATTCACGAAGTTCAGTAACTGTTAAAATATCTAAATCAATTTTAGGTTCAGTTTTTGCAACTTCTTTTGGCTCTTCTTTTACTTTTTCTTCTTTTTTAGCTTTCTTTTCAAATCTTTGTGATTTTTTAGTTTCATCTTCTGAAACATAATCAATAATAGTTCCACCATTAGCTTCTACTATTGCATTAGTAAGTGCTCCAAGCACAACTTTAATACTTCTTACTGCATCGTCATTTCCAGGTAATACATAATCAATCATATCTGGATCACAATTTGTATCAATTAATCCAAATACAGGAATTCCTAATTTTCTAGCTTCTCTTATTGCATTATATTCTTTAGTAGAATCAACAATAATAATAGCTTGTGGTAATTTGTTCATTTCTCTAATACCATGTAAGTTCTTATCTAATTTTGCATATTCTTTCTTTAATCCGATAACTTCTTTTTTAGGTAATTTTTCAAATGTACCATCTGATTCCATTTTTTCTATTTGTTCTAGACGATTAACTCTTCTTCTAATAGTCTTAAAGTTAGTAAGAATTCCTCCTAACCAACGTTCAGTAACATAATACATTCCAGCACGTTCTGCTTCTTCCTTACAAACATCTTGTGCTTGCTTCTTAGTTCCTACGTATAATACCTTTCCACCTTCACTAGCAATTTTGTTAAGTGCAGCATAAGCTTCTTCCATTTTTTCTACAGTTTTTTGTAAATCAATAATATATATATCATCACGAGAGTTGTAGATATACTCTTTCATTTTAGGGTTCCATCTTTTAGTTTGGTGACCAAAATGTACCCCAGCTTCTAATAAGTAGCTCATAGATACTACTACCATAATTAATTCCTCCTTCGTTTATCCTCCGAATACTTCTTCTTTAAATATCACCTTATTGGCACTAGATATTTAAATCCATATTCGTGTGTATTTTTTGAAAAGCCATAAATATATTACCATAAAATTTAACTTTTCACAATAATTTTATGTGTTTTTTCAAGAAAAAAGAAACCTTTTCTGGTTTCTAATAATTATCTCTATCCCTTAAAAATGGTGGAATATCTAAATCGTTATCAATATCCCCACTACTTCTACTTCTAAGAAGTTCTTCTCTAGAAGTATTAAAACTATGATATAAAGGTTCACTTGGTTTTTCAAATCCTGTTGCAATTACAGTAACTATTACTTCGTCAGTTAAGTTTTCGTTGATTACTGCTCCAAATATTGTATTAATATCAGTATTAGCAGCAGTTCTAATTACTTCAGCGGCTTCTTCTACTTCAAATAATGTTAAAGAAGATCCACCTGTTACATTAATAATAGCATCTGTTGCTCCATTAATTGATGTTTCTAAAAGTGGAGATGACACAGCTTGTTTAGCAGCTTCTACTGCTCTACCTTCTCCTGAACCTACACCTATACCTATTAATGCATTTCCTCTATCTTTCATAACAGCTTTAACGTCAGCAAAATCTAAGTTAACCAAACCTGCTACAGCAATTAAGTCTGATATTGATTGAACACCACGATGAAGAACATTGTCAACTTCTCTAAATGCTTCTAACATTGGAGTAGATTTATCTATTAATTCTCTTAATCTATCATTAGGTATTACAATTAAAGTATCTACATGTTTCTTTAATTCATCAAGTCCGCTTATAGCTTGTTCCATTCTCTTTTTACCTTCAAAACTAAATGGTTTAGTAACTATACCTACTGTAAGTGCCCCTAAATCTTGAGCAATTTCAGCAATTACTGGTGCTGCACCTGTTCCAGTTCCACCACCCATACCACAAGTTACAAAAATCATATCTGCACCTTTTAGAGCTTCTTCTATTTCTGCTTTGCTCTCAAGTGCTGCTTCTCTACCTATTTCTGGATTAGCACCAGCTCCAAGGCCATCAGTAAGCTCACTTCCTATTTGTAATTTAACCGGAGCAAGAGAATTATTTAAAACTTGTAAATCAGTATTGGCAACAATGAATTCAACCCCTTTAAGACCAGATTCAATCATCCTGTTAACGGCGTTATTACCACCACCACCGACACCTATTACTTTTATTTTTGCTAACTGATCCATTTCTAAACCAAACATATTATTCATTATTTTTCCTCCTTATTTGTAATAAAGTTCTCTATAAACTTTGTAAATATCATGTTGTCTTTTTTAGTTTTACTACTAGGTGTAACTAGTGCCGTAACATCTGCAGTATCCATCATTGAATATTCTCTACCTCTCATATCCATTTTATCACAAAAATATTTTATCATACCTAAAGACGTAACATATTTATTATCTCGGACTCCTAATGTATCCATTGAATATATTATAACACTTTTTCCAAAAATTTCAAAGGCTAAATTTTTAAAAGCTTTAATTTCTGTAAGCCCACCTGTTAAAATTATATATCCAATACTTTGTTTTGTAAGTAAAAGAATTTGTTTTTTAGCAAGTTCTAAAATTTCTCTTAGTCTACTCATAACTACTTCAGAAGCCTCTAATTGATTTATCTTAATTAATTCACCTAATGTATTTTTTATCTCATAAACATCATTTAGTTGACAAAATCTTTTATGAGATGAAGCAAATTTTTCTTTCAAAACCCTAGCATCAAATATGTTTATTCCAAATATATAAGATAAATCCTTTTCAACATTTAAGCCACCTAATTGTATAGTTTCAGTATTCATAAGTTTCCCCTTATTAATTACTGATACAGTAGTAGTTTCATGTCCTAAATTTATTATTGCTCCAACTTTTTTATCAGTATTAACATTTTTTACCTCAAAATAATCAGCAAGACCAGACAAAGTAATTTCTACTACTTCAAGCCCTGCTCCTTCAACTACATTAAGTACAGAATAAATATTTTTTTTAGGTACAGATACCATAATCCCTTTTAATTCTAATTTCTTTCCTTTTTTTTGAACAGGTTTATCAACAACTTCACCATCTAATATAAATTCAACAGGAAGAACTGTTACTAACTCATAATCTATAGCAAGTTTACTATAAACTGAATTTTTTATTACCTTATTTATATCTTCTGTTGTAACTAATTCATCTTCATTATTAATAGTAACACTACCTGTTACAAACATAAATTTAGCATTATAATTGGGAACATTTACGATAACCTTTTTAATTTCAACTCCTAAATCAGAGTTTACTTCTTTTATTCCATCTTTTATTGCATTAATAGTTAAATTAGGATCAAATATTAATCCTTTTCTAACACCTTTAGTTTTTATCGTATTAGAAGAAAGAATATTTATATTTTTATTATAAAGTTCTCCTACAACAAACTTTATTGTATCAGAACCAATATCAATACTTGTGTAAATTTTTCTCACATTATCGACTCTCCCTAAAATAATACAAATATATTATACAATAAATAAAAATAAAAATAAAGAAATATTATTATATTTTTAACAAAAGATAAGTATTTAATAAAAAAGTTAAATACATAACTGTGTACTTAACTTAAACGTACTAATAAAATTAATACTGCATGCTACAAATCGATTTCTTTAACATTTAATTTTCCTTTTTTATTAATTCTATTATTATCTTTTTTTCTTTTTATAATTGCAGTAATTATCTTAATTACAACTAAAAGCACTAAAACTACACTAATTGCTATAAACAATATAAAATTTCTATTAGCTTCTTCTTTATATACTTCAAGCAAATTCATCATTGAAGAACTATATTTTTGAACTGTTCCTTCAGATGGATCATATTGATATAAATTTTCTTTACCTGTTTCTATATTAACAGCATAGAATAAGTAATATTTTTCCGAACTACCGCTTAATTTATCTTCTGATAATAGATAAGCTTCTATCTTATCATCATTATAACTAAATGAAGTTTTCTTAAAATTAGGAAGATCTACTTTTTTACCCGTTAAATATAATGTAATACCATTAAATGTATATTCCTTATATAATGTGTATTTTCCATCTTTATAAATGTAATAATTAGCATTTCCATCTTTATCTTTAAGGCCTACTAATGTATATTTAGTATTTTTATTATAATACGCAAGGACTTCTTCCCCATCAATAGTAACTGTTGTCTTTTCATAGTTTTTAGGAACTTCTAACACATCTTCTTTTCTTATTACTGTATATTCTTCATTATCAATTTTAACATTAATAGGATCTAATTCTTTTACCTTAACATTTATAACATACGTTCTTTCATTACCATTTTCTGCAGTTACTTTTACTTCTAATTTATTATTTCCCTCGGTAACTTCTCTTTCCCCTGTTCCACTAACAGATGCTTTAGAATCTTCAGGAGAAGCACTAATATTTACTTTTTCAACACCATTTTCTACCTCAATAGAATATTCTAAAGTTTCTTTATCAAAACTTATTTCATACCCCTCAATATTAAGTGACTTTAAATAATTATTACTAGAATATTCTTTAGGGGGAATAACTGCAGGTTCCCTTACAGTAATTGTAATTGATTTATCGGACAAAGAGTATTCACTAGCCTGTGCTAATTCTCTTATTCTAACATTAGATGAAGAACAAGTTACAGTTCCTGATGTTGTAGGTTTTATTGTAAGTGAAAATGATTTAGATCTATTAGCAGTATTTAAATCTTCAAACCCTAAATCAACACTTGAATTAACACCTGCGCCAGTACATTTAACCGTACCTGAAGTTGTATAAATTCCACTATCTGCTGATATTAAAGAAGTAATAGTTACAGTACTTCCTTTGGTTATTGACGAAGCACTACTCTTTATCGTTAAACTTGTTGCACTTACACTGTTTGTACATACAACAAACGCAATCATAAATATTAATAATTTTTTTATTGATTTCATTAGATTCCTCCTATTTATTTAAATCCGTATAACCATTTAAATGTCTTAATATTGCTAAACAATCATCTTTGTCTATTTTTCCATCTTTATTTGAATCAGCTGCCACTTTATAAACATCCGTTAACGAAGTATAACCATTTAAATGTCTTAATATTGCTAAGCAATCATCTTTATCTATTCTACCATCCCCGTTAATATCACCATACAATAATATTGTTAAAGTTATTTCATCTTTAGAATTAGATATAGTTACTTTATCCCCCGTTTTAAACACTCCACTAGTTTTACTATTTCCGTCTTTATCTTTTATAGTTACACTAGCATAAGAATTAACATTAGACACATTATTAATTAAACTTTTCACGTCAGTATCTTCAGAAATACCATACATATAATTTTCATTATACTTTATTCCAATATTATCAAGTATATAACTTAATTCTACAGTCTCTCCTTCTTCTACTTCGTCCTTGGTAACATTAATAACATAATCTCTACTTCTACCACTTTCAGAAGTTACATTTAATGTAATTGTTGTTTGTTTTTCATTTATTGGGATATCACCAGTTCCTTTTACAGTAGCATTACTATTTATAGTTGTCGCACCAATTTTAATACTATTTACTTTACCAGGAACTTTTATATCATAACTAAAATCATCATAACTAAAATTAGAAATTGTACTGCCATCTATAGTTATATTTTTCAAATAATTGTTAGGATTTCCAATACTAGGAGCAACTACTGCATAATTACTCATATTTTCATATACAGGTATAGTAAATTTTATTGCAGTATTCAAATAATCACTTAAATTATTAACATAAGTATTATAAGTTGTATTTGTTTCCTGAATAGGAGCAGCTAAATTTTGCATATATTGATGTGTATAATGGCCGTTATTAGTAGATACATCAAACTTTTGATAATACATTGTATCTTGATTTATAGAAATATAACCTTCTCCAATAAATTTAGAACCACCATATACTGCATTAAAGGGCGTATTCCAACCATTATTCATTGCATATACCATGCCATTTACTATTTTATTATCACCATAAACTCCTATATTAAAGAAATTGTAGTAACCACTGTAGCTTTGACCATTATAGTTAAATGTTCCACCAAGTCTAGGATCTGTCTCAGAAATTCCAGTTATTTCTTGTTTAATACGACTGGCTATATGAACCGCACTAATATCAACTTCTTCAGTAGCTTTGACTATATCTTCATAAATATTTCCATCATACCCCTGGTATACTTTAGGCCAAAAAGATTGAGATGATAATACTTTTTTTATTATATCCGAATTATGGGCACTATTAAATTTTAATGATTCAAATGCAAATATATATTTTTCATTTAAATATGTTCGGGGATCCATATAATACGCAATTGCTTCCGTGGAAGCATCATACCATCCAGCTTCTGTTGGATATTGATAAAATGTATCATTTAAAATATCGTAAGTATTAATTCCCATTGAACGATAATTCTGTGAAAAATAAGCACCTTCAAGTAAATTTCTACCATAAGCACTTTCCCCTTCAATTACATCATTAAAATCTATATTAATTTTTTCTGCCTCAAATACCCAATTTGGATGCCTTGCATGTATTTCTGCCAAATATGGTAAATAACTTTCAGGAAATCCTTTACTTCTTAAACTATTATAATAGCTATCTAAGCTTTCTTTTGTATTATAATAATTCATTGCAGTAGAACTTAATTTAGTAGTATTTACAAAATATCCACACACATAGCCACTATTACCTTTAGAATCAGTTATATTATAAAAATACCCACAATTACCGCTACCTTCACTAACAGAATTAATTTTAACTTTTTCTCCACAACTAACTTTTTTACCAGTTTTGTTACCATTAGGTTCAGTTCTTAAACTAACATCTGTTGTATCTTCATAACAAGCCATAAATCCATCAGCATCAAGTGCACTATCATAGTTCTCTTTAACGTATATATTATCACTACCAGATAATTTGATTGTTTCAATAATCTTTATATAAGTAGAAACTGCATACCCTACACTTCCACTTCCGTATTCAATCTTATACCAAGTCCTACCACTACCATCAACACCAGCATTTTGATCTAATACTTTTACCTCTGTATTACACGCTAAAGCAGTTTTTATATTACCACCGATACTTTCCCTTATATTAAGTGGTTCATTATCATCAGGACAATAAACTTTAGCTCTAGTAACATCTGCTTCTGTTAAATTAATTAAAGCAAAAAACAATGTTAGAGTTACAAAAATATATATATTTTTTTTATTCATTATTTACCACCACTTATTCTTATAACATTATAGCATATTTTTGTCTAATTTTGTATGTTATTTTTTTAATTCCCATAATTTTACATTATTATAATACAAAAAAAACACTTAAATTTTAGTGTCTATTTCATTAATTTTATTTTTATACTTAGCAACAGGGCCATAACTTAGTCTATGATACTTTGTTATTCCATATTTTTCTATTGCTTCTAAATGTTTTTTAGTGGGATACCCCTTATTATGTTTTAAATCGTACATTGGATATATTTTATCTAATTCATCCAACATTCTATCCCTCGTTACCTTAGCTATTACAGAAGCTGCTGCAATTGTTATACTTTTAGCATCGCCCTTTATAATTGAGGTAGTTGGTATTTCAAGTTCAAGAGGCATTGCATCTACTAAAATATGTTCAGGCTTTATTTCCATATTATCTACTGCTTGTGCCATTGCTTCTTTTGTAGCCTGATAAATATTAACTTTATCTATTTCTTTCTCATCTACTATTCCTATTCCTATACTAATTGCATCCTTCATTAAAATATCATAAAATTTTTCTCTCTTTTTCTCTGATAATTTTTTAGAATCAGTAAGCCCTTCTAAAATATAATTTTTTGGTAATATTACACATGCAGTAACTACCGGTCCTATTAAAGGTCCCCTTCCAACTTCATCTATACCACCAATTAACTCTATACCTTTTTCATATAATTCTTGTTCATATTCATACATATTATTTACTTCCATTCCATCTATTATAACCAATTATTTTATTATCTTTTTTCACTTGATTATTTCCTAATCCATAACTTCTATTTATTGTGTTTATTTTATTATCTCTTACTTTTTTCTCTAAATTTTTATTGTGGTTGGCTTTCCATCTATCATTAAATATCTCTGTTAAATCCCTATTTTTGAAAATCACTTTTATCAACTCCAAATTAATTATACCATAACAATAAAAAAAGAATCTTAATTTTTTGTAGATTCTAATTTTTCTAATACTTCTTTAACAACAAGTATTGCTTTATCTCTTACTTCATTTGCTACTTTTTCAAGAACAGGTGTACCTTTTTCTTTTGCAAGAGCTAGTAACTCTTCGCTTTTTTCTTTTAACTCTTCACCCTTTTTCTTTGCAATTTTTAATACTTTTTCTTTATCTAAATCTTCTAATCCTTTTTTTACTTCATCTACTTTTTGAAAAAATTCATTTTTCACTTCTTCAACATCTATTTCTTTAGCTTTTCCAACAATTTCGTCTAATTTATTTTTTAAATCTTTTCTTAATTCACTACCTTTTTTAGGAGCAAATAATAATCCTAGGCCCGCTCCAATTGCAGCACCAGCTAAAAATTTTCCTAAACCATTTTTCTTTTCTTTACTCATTAATTTCTTCTTCCTTTCTTTTTTTCTTAGAAAATATTTTTCTGACAACCGTACTAATAGCATCAATTATTTTATCACTAAATAATGCTAATTTATCTGTAGTTAAATCAATAATAGTAAATATTCCATTTAATTTATTAACTTTAACATTAATATCATCTACAACATTTTCTATTTTATTCATAGTAATAATTAATTTTATACCTAATATTATTAATACGATAAGTAAAATAGAACCCAATATATATAAAATAACTTGTAAAATATCTAAAATTTCCATTATAAGTCGTCCCTTTCTTCATACATTGAATCAATTAAATCAAACAAATCATCTGTTAATTCTTCATCATCGGTACTACTTAAAACTTTATCATTTTTCTTAGGTTCTTCTTTAACTTCTATTTTTTCTGCTACTACTTCCTCATCATTATGATTAACTATTTTCACTTCTTCTTTTGAAGTATCAGATTCTTGTTCTTTTGGAACCTCATATTCAACTCCAAAATCGTAATAATTTTCTTCTGCTGCACCTATTGTTGTATCTTTATTATTAGACTCTTCTGTTATGTCACTAAGCAGTTCTTCATCATGATATACTTCAACATTTTTTGGTTCTTTTACATCCGTAAGATCATCCAAAAGATTATCTTGTAATTCATCTGCCAAAGTACCAAAAGCTTTCATTCTTACACTTTCAAAGTCAACCTTTTTAGAAGGTCTTTTCAATTCATAGTCACTTTCTTTTTTTGCTTTTACTTCTTCTTTTTTATAATTTTTATCTAAAATACCATAAACTGGAGATATTATTGGTGTTGCTCTAAAAACATGTTTTTCTTTCTTCTTTTCTGCTTTTTTTGCATATAATTCTGAAACACTTTTCTTTTTTTCATTTTCCTTTTCTTTTTCTTTTACTTTTTGAATTACATTTTGTGAATTATAACTTGGAACCTCAAAATCTTTATCATCAAAAGCTAAAGGAAATTTAAAACTATTATCAGTTTTTACTAAATTTCTATCACTTAAATTTTCCTCTTCTACTGCTTTTTCTTCTAATATATTAATCTGTTTTTCTTCTTTTTCTATTTTTTCACGCATAAATGTTGGTAATTTCGGTGGTTCTTCTACTTTAGGTTCCTCTTCTACTTCAATTTCTTGTGTTTCAATAATTTCTTCTTCATCAGTAAACAAATTTTTTAATTTATCTAATAGCCCCATAATGGCACCTCTTTCTTCTATTATTTATCTGGCAAAGCCTCAATTTTTTCATCATCTTGAACATATTCCTCTAAATACTCATTAAATTTACTTTCATTATCATTAGGTTTATAAATTTTATATTCAGATTCTTCACTTCGAACACTATTATCTTCAATCATTTCAAGAATTAAAATATCATTATATTCAATACTATCCATAATTATTATAGAATAACTTATCAAGCTAGGTATCTTTTCTTTCGTTGTGTAAAATTCAATTTTACTATAGTTATATACGATTTTAACAAAATATTGATTATCCTCTTTATTTATACCTATATAACCAACTTTATCCTTACTACTGATATTACTAAAATAATAATTAAAATCTTTATCATAATCATTTAAATCTTTTTTATAATAATAACTAACTATATCTACATACATGTATACATCTTCTTCTAAGATTCTAAACTTTTGATTAAAATCAAAATTATACATTAATGTTGCACCTTTAGGAAGATAATATTTATACCCTTTTGTAGCAACATTAACTAAATCTATTGGAGAATTAATTACATTACTAGCAATATTTGCATAGTCAGTTTTGTTATCTATTCTAGTACATCCTGAAACAAAAATTAATAAAAGTAGTAAAATTAGACATTTCTTCATATTGTCACCTACTCTTATCTAATTATATCAAAAAAAAATATAATTGAAAATAGTTTTTGATTATTTTAGAAAAAATTACCCATATTAATTTATGAGTAATTTTTAAAATTAAGTTTTTCTAATTCTGGCAAAACAAATTCACCATCTTTTCTAATTAAAATATCATCAAAGTAAATTTCCCCTCCGCCATATTCTTTTCTTTGAATAAGTACTAAATCCCAATGGATAGAAGAAATATTACCATTAAAAGCATCTGCATAAGCATTACCAGGTGTAAAATGTAAACTTCCAATTATTTTTTCATCATATAAAATATCCCCCATCGGATTTTTTATTAATGGATTTACTCCAAGTGCGAATTCTCCAACATATCTGCTTCCTTCATCAGTATTAAATATTTCCTCTAATTTATCGTTATCTTGCTCACTTTCACACTTAATTATTTTACCATTTTCAAAAGTTAACTTAACTTTGGTAAACACACTATTTCTATAAGGAGAAGGAGTATTATACGTAATATACCCGTTTACACTATCTTTTATAGGTGCTGTATATATTTCTCCATCTGGTATATTATATTTCCCCGCACATATAATAGCAGGCATTCCTTTGATTGAGAAAGTCAAATCTGTTGTATCAGTTTTTATATGAACTTTATCCGTTTTTTCCATTAATTCTTTTAAAGGTTTTAAAGCTTCATTCATACTACTATAATCAAATATCATAGTGTCAAGAGCAAATTCATAAAATTCACTAGTTGTCATTTTAGACTTATAAGCATCCAAAGACGAAGGATAGTTTAAAAGAACCCATTTTCTTTTATTTATTCTTATATCATCTATCTCTTTAGTTAAATTACCCAATTCTTTTAATTTAACAATATTAGTATTTCTGTTTTCAAAATCATTCGCATTATAGCAAATGCTAATAAATGCATCATAATTATCAACTTCAAATTTTTTCCTTTTTGCAATACTATCTATCATTAAGTCATTCAAATTTTCATAAATTAAATTATTTATCTCTTCATCATTTATTTTTAAATATGGATATCCTTCTTTATCAATAATATTTTTCATGATATATCTTATTAAATTTTTATCTACTCCATTATCAACAGATATTAATACTTTTTCATTTTTTTTAACATTAATTGAATAATCTACTAAAATATTTGCTAATATTTTTAATTTATTCATCATATTTAATCACTCTCCATTACTTTTTTTATATAATATTATGAAAGGGGAATTATTATGTATAACAACATGTATAATAGAAGAAATCAAAATAATTTTTACCATGCAAATGACAGATTTATAGGAGGAGGATTTTTAGGACCATTTATATTAGGAGGAATAACCGGAGGATTACTAGCTCCTGCATTTTATCCTAGACCATTACCTCCAAGACCTATTGCTCCTTACCCATATCCTTACCCATATCCTTATTATTAACTATTTTTTTAAATTTATAATAAAATCTAACTTTTGTTAGATTTTAATTACATTTTGAGTCATCTAAAGTTATATTATAAGAATTGTTTATATCTTTTTTTACATTTATAATTAAACAATTTGTTAAATCATGTTCATTTATAGGATTTTTCAACTCGTTACTTTTAAAGTATCCTTTTAATATTAAATTTTTTGCAAAAAAACTAGTACTATTATTATTCCAATTATATTCTCCATTACAGTCAATACTATTAGCTTCACATTCTGTAATATACAAATTAGCCATATTAATAACATTATTTTTCAATAACTCATATGATTTTTCTTCACTTAGAGACAATGTTGATCCTATACTAAAAGTAATAATTGAAGCAATTATAGCAATAATAGTTATCGTAGCTAATAATTCTATTAATGTAAATCCTTTGTTATTCATGAAAAATCATTCCCCATTCTTCTAGTAAAAGTATAACATTATTTGTTTTCTTTAGCAATAATTTACATTTAAAATCTACTATGATATACTATTTTTAGGTGATTTTTATGAAAAAATTTAATATGATTGATGAAGAATTTATATGTGAAAATTGTAATAGAAATGTTCCTAAATTAAACTATACAGCAAGGGACCACTGCCCTTTTTGTTTGTATTCTAAACATGTAGATATTAACCCAGGTGATAGGAGTAACAAATGTCAAGGACTTCTTAAACCAATAGGAATAGAAAAATATAAAAACACTTATAAAATTATATATAAGTGTTCTAAATGTGGGCAATTACATAAAAATATTATTGCCACTGATGATGATTTTGATATAATAATCAAACTCTCATCTTCTATTTCATCTTAATTTGTCTTATAAAATCATATATATTAGGTGTTATAAATATAAACGCAAGTAATATAACAACAATTAAAAGAAGTGCTAATGCATCACTAGTCAACTTTATCGTTGGCTTTTTTGCTTTTTTAGTATTATCTATTGGCACATAATTATAATTAACATTATTGTTATATGTATTTAAATTATTATTATTAACATTAGCATTTATATTACTTGGTTGAATATTATTATTTACCATATTGTAATTAACAACATTATTAACTGGATTTAAGGAAGGATCACTTTTTACTGAATTTGGCATTTTTATAGTATTTTCATTTATCATGTTATTTAAATTTTCTCCCACTCTATAAGGTGTTGGGTTATTTTCTTTTTTATTATTACCATCAATTGCATTGTTAGAAAACTGTTCATTAAATTTTTTCATTATTTCTTCATCACTCATAATACCCCTCCTTTTTATTGTTCTAGTTATTATCTATATTATTATTAGAAAATCCATTTACATCAAAAAATTGACCTTGCCCAACAGAAGATGTGTATTGAGTAGTTGAATTATTAGCAACTGGTGCTGCATTTACTGTTGGCGCTATTTGTTCTGGCATTACAGGACTTGGTTGTACTGTTGGTTCTTGTGCCGCTGGCATTTCCCATGCATTAACCGGTGTTGGATTTACTGTTGGTGCTATTTGTTCTGGCATTACAGGACTTGGTTGCACTGTTGGTTCTTGTGCCACTGGCATTTCCCATGCATTAACCGGTGTTGGATTTACTGTTGGTGCTATTTGTTCTGGCATCACAGGACTTGGTTGCACTGTTGGTTCTGATGCCGCTGGCATTTCCCATGCATTAACCGGTGTTGGATTTACTGTTGGTGCAACTGCTTCTGGCATTACAGGACTTGGTTGCACTGTTGGTTCTTGTGCCACTGGCATTTCCCATGCATTAATTGGTGCTGCATTTACTGTTGGTGCAACTGCTTCTGGCATTACAGGACTTGGTTGTACTGTTGGTTCTTGTGCTGCTGGCACTTCCCATGCATTAATTGGTGCTGCATTTACTGTTGGTGCAACTGCTTCTGGCATTACAGGACTTGGTTGTACTGTTGGTTCTTGTGCTGCTGGCACTTCCCATGCATTAATTGGTGCTGCATTTACTGTTGGTGCAACTGCTTCTGGCATTACAGGACTTGGTTGCACTGTTGGTTCTTGTGCTGCTAGCACTTCCCATGCATTAATTGGTGCTGCATTTACTGTTGGTGCAATTGCTCCTGGCATTACAGGACTTGGTTGTACTGTTGGCTCTGGGGATGTTGGCACTTCCCACTTATCTGCCTGTGATTCATTTCTACTTTCAGTGGTAATCCCCTGCAAAGAATTTAATGCTTGTGCATTTGAATTTGCAACAAATCCATTTGAATTAGTTGCATAATTATTTTGAGCAAAATTATTATCTCTACCAACATTCATATCATTTACCACTTCATTATTATATGGTTGTTGAACAGGAATATCATTTCCATTTAATATATTTTGTGGTTGTAAAGATGTTGGTTCATTAATTTCATTATTCATCATTTTTTCATCATTCTCCTTATTCTTGTCTTTCTTATTTTTCATTTTTTTGTCTGCTAAAAATCCTATTATAGTAATTATTAAAATTACTAATACTACTATAATCCATACATAGTATTTTATTAAAAAATCTATAAAGTTCATTTTGTACCTCCTCTTATTCTATAATATAGAATACCATACTTTAGAAAAAAAATCAATTTAAAGACAATTTTTCTATTGCATCACTATCTATTTTTAATATGGCTTCAGCTGCTAACTCAAAAGACAACTTATACTGTCCCTTATAAAATAAGCTTGTAGCTTTATCTAAAGCTTCACTAATCGCTGGATATTGACTTCTATATCTATTACCATAAATTATTATTTTTTCGCTCATTTTAACGGATTTTACCATATCATTTGTTTTATTATATATTTTAAAGACCAAATCCCTCGCAGTGTCTACTCTTATATTTAGTATCTTAATGACAATCGGTTTCTTATCAAGTTCTTTCATTACTTCTCTAATTGCATCCTGTGCTTCTTTTAATTCTATAAAATAACTACTAGGTATAATAGGTATCTTGTATTCATTCAATTTATTTTTTGATTGTTTCAATAATTTTTTTATAGAATCAAGTTGTTCTTTTGCCCTCGTTTCATCATCTTTCATACTAGTAATAGATCTTAATTGATAATCCAAATCATCTTGAAGTCTAGATAATTTAATATTTAATCCATCAAGTTCATCAACTAATTTTGAATAAGCAAAAGTATGACCATTACCATGCGATATCAAAGATTTATAGTCTTCACTTATTTGCTCTAAGTTTTTATTTAAAATACTAAACTTATTTATTGCTTCATCAGTTAAATCATACGTGCTTTTTATATCATCTATCTGCAAATAAATATCTTTAACAATTTTCTTTATTTTATCTAATTTATTTTTTAATACTTTTGTATTTTCTTTAAATAAATCTTTACATTCTTTTTCTTTATCAAAATCATTATATAGAGTATCGAAGTATTCAAGCATTGTCCTTAATTCTATTTTAGATTCTCCAATGTTTAATTTTTTTAACTCTTCAATTATTTTAGCAATTTTTTCTTTTATTTCTTTAAAATTATATTCTACATTTAGATAATCTAATGGATAACCGTCTCTGAGCATCCTAAAATAAATTGTAGTCATCTCTTCTATTCTATTTGGTAATAAAACAGTAGCAGTAAGAACAATAGATGGAACTTCTTCAATTATAACCTTCATATTATTTATCTTTTCTTCTAGTGAAGTTACAATTTTTTCTACAAGAACATAATCATTAATATCCATAGCATCCTCAAAATCTTGGAACTCTTTTTCAATATTTTTAAATTCTGTTTCTATAGATTCTGCTACTTCTCCATAATCCTTTTTAGTACGTGAAAATTTACTTTCAATTTCTCTATAATTTATCTTTAATTTTGTTATTAATGATCTGTTTCTTTCTTCTGACGTAGTAATTAATTTTATTTCTTCAACTAATTTCTCACTTTTTTTTCTTAACTCCATAATTTGCATTTCTATATAAGCTATTTTCTTTATTGCTTGTTTATATTCTTTTTTATCAACTAAAAATTCTGTTTCCAATATTAAATCGTTTAATTTTGGAACTTCAGTATCCTTGATATCCTTAAATATATTATCCCAATCTTCCAATTTTTGTTTTAAATTATCCGTTTTTACTAATTCTTTTACTTTAGAAAATTCAGATAAAACTGTCACCCCTATTAATTTATTCTTTTCTACATCTAATTCATTTATTACATTTTTATATTTCTTAGTTTGCTTTCTCTTGGTAAAAATCAACGTTATTAAAATAAATAGAAAAGATATAATTACGACTGTTAATACAATAAATAGTCCATCCATTTAATCACCTCGACTAGTCTCTATAATTTATTTTATCACATAAATAATTTTTTTTGTACTATTTTATGATATTTTTTTTATCCTTTCTTTTATTATATTTATTTCTTCTTTTAATTCAATTATATCTTGATTTAATTCATTTGCTTTTTGTTCAACAACTTCTTTGTTTTGGTTTATTAAATCAATATCATCAATGATCAAGTTATACTTTTTAATTTCTTCTTTTAATTCATTATATTTATATATGTTATCTTCCAATTGTTTATTATATTTTTTTAACTCATTTATCTTATATAAATATATTGATGATAATATTATAAAAAACATAATTAATATTGTTATAATAGGAATAATTATTTTTTTCATCAAATACCACTTCCTAAATATATATTTTTTTTACCAAAGTAATTATATCTATCTTCAAAAGTTGCCCTATCAAAATATCTAATCATACCAGTATATGGATCAGACACAATTATTTGTTTAGAATTATATCCAATTATTACAACAGCATGTTCCCCGCTTTTCCATTCTATTTTCTCCATTGTAGGCTCATATATCCATGTTTTGCTTATATAAGGAACAGTTAAATTATAACTAATCCATACCATAACTGGATTTCCATCTTTAACTATTTCTAGAAGGCTTGATAAACTTTTACCAGTACCCATAGTTACATTATCACTATACATAACTGCAACATCATATATTGGTTTCTCATATACTCCAAATCCTTCTTCATCTAACGGGTTTCCTATAAACTCTATCTCAGGATTTCCACCATACCATATTTTGTCTTTTAAATATGGTAATTTTCCTAGTTTTAATTTACTAATAACATCATCAACACTAACATCATACCCATAATAATTCAAAAAAATAGTAAGTGCCACAGACTCACACCCAGTTGGATATTTAGGAAATTGATTTATAGTAGCAACATCATTTATAATTATAGTTTCTTGTTTTAACTTATATTTTTCATACAATACTTCATATTGTTTATTCAAAGTATTCCTTTCTTTTATTAACTTTTCTTTTTCACTAGATAAATTTATTATTTCTTCTTCCATTTCTAAATTATTATTTTCTATATTATCTATTAATTTATCAATTTCTTCAGCATTATATTCTTCTACTTGTAATTTTTCTTTTATTTCTGCAATTAAATTATTTTTCTCTTCTATTTTATTTCTTAAATTTATATTACCATTTTTTTCTATTATATTTAAATTATTAGCTTTTATATACAATTCTTTATTTTTATCTAACACTTCATTATATTTTTTATAACAATTGATTAAAATTATACTACATATTATTAATCCTATTACCAGTACTAAACTTCTAATTATTATTTTCATATTGTACCTCTACATTATATAAATACATGTAACTATCTTGATTATAGGTAAATACATATAAATATTCAACATCATTTTCATATAATACATTAACCTTTATATAATCATCTTTTACATATTCTATATTTTTTATTTTTAATTTAAAATTTTTATTTACTTTTTCTAATAATATATTTTCTTCTTCTATATAAAAATTGGTAATATTAAAATATTTATTTGTTACTTTATAAATATATTCTTTAGGTATATACTCTTTATCTTCCTTTTTTATAATATTATCTTTATAAATATATTTATTATCTATAATATAATTAACTGCATACCTTACTAAAAAATCATAGTTTTCAGTTAAAATATTAGAATAAGTATAACTAGTCGTAGGTATCAATATATTATCAACACTATCAATATAATTACTTAATTCTTTAAGCATTATTTCTTTATCTTCAACATATATCAAATTATTTTTATAACTATAAGCATGTGATATTTTAAACGACGCTAAAGAAATAAAACAAAAAATCACTCCTATTATAATATAATATCTTTTTTTCATAGTATCATCCTTATTCTTATTTTAACATATTTAGATAAAGAAAAAAAGAGCCAAAAGACTCTTTACTAAACTAAGTGGCGTCCCCAGAAGGATTCGAACCTTCGACCGCACGCTTAGAAGGCGTGTGCTCTATCCAGCTGAGCTATGAGGACATAATCACTCAAGACAATAGTGATTATACCACATAAAATTTAATTATTCAATATCTTTTATTAAACTTTTGTAAATTTCTTCATTTTCTACTAAAAAAACAACTTCTTCAACCCCATAATTATCACTCATAGTTAAACTTATTGTATATATTACCTCTTCTAAAATATTGTTACTGGTAATATCCGATAAAATATCTTCAGAAAAATTTAAAGTTAATTTATTACCATCTAATTTGTAATCAAAAAGTTTAGTATTAGAATTTAAAAAACTCATAAGTGTAGATTCATATATAGGAGCACTATACAATTCTTCTATTATAACTTTTATTTTATCTTTAGAATTATTATTTACATATTTTGTTACAGGAACGTAATAACTATTATCATTATAAGTATTAACATAATATAGTGTATATGAATCAATATTGTTTGTAGTAGTAATATCATATATTTTATTAATACCATAATTTCTATCTAAATATGTTGGTAATAGTTTACCACTTATAGGTAATTTATCTAATACTTTACCATCTACTTTTATTACTACTTTATCTATTCCTTCAATAGAAGTTAATGTATATACTATAGATTCTATCATCTTCTCTTCATATTCTTTTGTAATTTCTAATAATTCTTTAGAAAAATCAATAGTAAGTATTCCATTATCTAAACTAATATCTTTAATACTAGTTCCTGATGGTATAACTGATTTAAAACCATTTGGTATAATATTGCTCTTAGTACCATCAATTATAAGACCATTTATTAAATCTCTTGCTTTATCTATTCCTTCACATTTACAACTATCTATTTTTGTTCTAGCAACATAATCATTACTATCAAGCAAATATATAGTTTCAAGTGTATTAGAATATATATATTCAACATTATCATTAGTTAAGCTTATTTCTTTATCATTAATACTATCAGGCATTAAATATATAATTAATAATATAAATAAAGTTAAAGTAGATACCATTATCTTTCTTATTGACCTTATTGACATTTTCTTTAACATTAGAATCACCCTAATAAAATATATGTAAATTAATATATAATATGAAAAAAAGCCAATAAATGGCTTATAAAGTTATTTCTCCTAATCTAATTAATTCTACTACTGCTTGAGCTCTTCCTTTTACACCTAATTTTTGCATAGCATTTGAAACATGATTTCTTACAGTTTTTTCACTAATATTTAATTTTTCTGCAATTTCTCTAGTTGACTTATTTTGAATTAATAAAGAAAACACTTCTTTTTCTCTTTTTGTTAATATACTTTTATTCATAAATACCTCACTTCTTTATAGGGTGGTCATGCTTATTCATAATATTCTATGTTACTTATAAATTAAAGTGAGAGTATTTTACCTATTTATGATTGAAATTGAACTGATATATACATCTTATTAGTAAATTGTTCTTGAACTAACCTCATTATTTCGTTTGCAAGTTCTGTTGAATGTTCTTTTGTACCTATTACTACTCTTACTTGATCTTTATCAATTTTAACAAAAACATCATATTTATATTTTTCTTTTAACATGTTTTCTATAGTTTCTTCTTTGCCACTATTTTCATTTAATTCTTTTATTTTATCATAAGCTTCATTCTTTTTATCGACTGTTTCTTCAGAATTAGTTAAAGTTTCTTTCAAAGTATTTATTTCTTCTAAAGTATCATTTTCATCTTCTACTTTCAAAGCTGAAATAACATCGCTTTCTGTAATTGATACAGAAATATTATCAGTTTTTTCAGTATTATTGTTACTAACAGTTTCAGTATTATTATTTGTTAACAAAAGTTCATTGGGCATTGTTACATAATATATACTTAATACTAATACTAAACTAAATAAAGTTAAAAACCATAAATTCTTTTTATCAATCATTTTTATCCCTCTTTCTCTTCATTAAAGTATATTATGATAATAAAAAAAAAGAACTTTTTAAGATTCTTTTTTTCTCATTCTTGTATAATAATAAATACTAAATCCTAGACAAAATGCTCCAATTGCCCAAACAACACCAATTAATATATCTCCAGTAGGTGGAGATTCTGGAATATCTTTTTCGTTAGTAAACTCTATTTCAAATGTTTCATTTTTATCTATTGTAACATCAATTCTCTCTTCATTTAAAATATAACCATCTAAAGACTCTACTTCTTTTATATAATATTTTCCATAAGGTAATTTTTTAGAAATAGCAATACCTTTATCATCTGTAATTACTGTATCTACTACCTCATCTTTTTCGTTATATACAGAGAATTTTACACCTTTTAAAGGATCTTTTGTTTCTTTGTCTACTTTTTTTATTTGAATATAACCAGCATCTTCTTCTAATACTTCTACTTTAAGTTCACATGATATATCAGGATAATCTGTAGGTATTATTACTTCTTGCCCATCGTTAACTCTATATACCATAGTGTTTGTATCATTAATTCCTTTAGAGAAGGTTAACACAGTTCCTGTACCAACTTTATTAGCTTTAAAGGTAATTTGATTACCACTTACTTGATATGTTAAATAATTAGTATTATTTGCAGATACTTTATAATTTCCTAAAACAGAGTTAGAATCTTTTATAGTAAAAGTTTGTCCTTTTTTTATTTTATAAGTTTGTCCACAAAAACTTGGTTTTTTATAATAATCTTCAACCAATTTTAAAATTTCTTTTTTCTGAACATCTAAATTAATTAATTCACCAGCATGATAACCAGCACCAGATGAATAAAAACTTAAATCCCTAACTTTATATTCTGGTTGTAAACCTGCTCCAAGAATAGTTTCCCATATTAACAATTGAGCAGCTCCATAATAATTATTAGTTTTATGCCCCGAATATGAGTAACCATATAATCCAATTAAACTTATCTTATTATATAAATCTTTATTATTATTTAACATTTTTAAATAATGTTCTTGATATGTAGCATCACCTTCTTGTAAATCCACACCAAAATTAACACAATATGCTGCTTTCCCATCAACTGTAATAAATATACTAGGAAGATTACCATGTATGTCTTCATTAGTTACATCGTTATGATAATTTTTATAACAAGTTTTACCATCAATAATTAAATTAGAAGACTTAATAGTAGCAGCACTAATATCTGTAATGTTTACAATACAAAGTAAAAATGCCAAAATAATACCATATACTTTTTTCATCTTATCCCTACTTTCTATCTACATTATAACATTATAAAAAAAAAAGTACAATAATATTTTAAAATTAAATTACTATTATACTCTTATTACATAATTATCCTTTCTTGGAAATGGTTTTGGATTTTCACAATCAGCATATCCTAAAACGCAATTACCAATTCCTTCATAATTAGAAGATATTCCCCATTCTTGTAATAATTTTTTACCTTCTTCTGTTTCAAAAGTTTCTTTAGCACGATGTATCCAACAAGAAGATACACCAATAGAATAAGCTGCATTTAACATATTGGTAATAATGGCACTTCCATCTTGAATATATGTTGATATATTTTTATCCGCAAATACAATTATCAATGTTGGTGCATCATAAAACGGATTAAGCCCTTCTTTATTAACAAAACTAGCATTTATCTTAGCAATCTTTGAAATTAATTCTTTATTTTGGATTACTACAATTAAACCAGATTGTTTATTTTTACCACTAGGAGCATACATACCACAATCTAGTATTGTATTTAATTCTTCTTCAGTTATTTGAATATCTTTATATTTTCTAATACTTCTTCTTTCTTTTAAAACTTTTATTGTCTCGTTCATATTATCTCCTTATTTAAACAAACTATATAATATACTCACTTCTTTAAAAGTTAATTTTCTATAATCTCCCACTTTTAAATCTCTTATATCAAATATAGCATATTTTTCTCTTTTTAATTTTTCAACATGATGACCTACTGCTTCAAACATTTTCTTTACTTGATGATTTTTTCCTTCACTTATAGTTATTTCAACAATACTTTTGTTTGTTTTCTTATTAACACTTTTTACTTTTACTCTAGCAGGTCTAGTCTTATAACTATCAATAACAACACCACTTCTTAACTTCTTTATGGATATAGGGCTAATCATTCCTTCAATTTTAGCAATATACGTTTTATCTATCTTAGAAGATGGATGCATAAGTTTATTGGCTAAAACACCATCGTTAGTTAAAAGAAGTAATCCTGTTGTATCATAATCAAGTCTTCCTACTGGATATATTCTAGTATTAGTATCAATTAAATCAACTACTGTTTTTCGATCATGTTCATCATGAGTAGTAGTAATAACTCCTCTAGGTTTATTTAATATATAATATTCATAATTTTTATTATTATCAAGGATGTTACCATCTACTTCTATCGTATCACTTGTTTTTACTTTAGTTCCTAACTCAGTAACTATCTTCCCATTAACACTTACTTTACCAGTACTTATTAGTTCCTCAGCTTTTCTTCTAGAACAATATCCTAAATTGGCTATTACTTTTTGTAATCTTTCCATATTATTTCCTCCATACTAATATTATATCATTAGTTTTATTTATTTCCAATATAAAATGCCGGGCAGATATTCCACCACGGCTTATTAACCTCTAATTATATATGGATCACTTGCGCTTCCAGTTCCCGAAAGAACTACGACTGAAGATTTAAGATACACTACTGGACGAATTTTACGAGTATCAAAAGCACCATTAATATCATTAAGATTTGCTTGATAATCTATAAGAAATACCTTTTTATCAGAAGAAGAATATGGTGTAAGTGTCCCTTCAGAACTTTCTTTCAAAAGCCATGACTGTCCACCACAAGCAGATTTACCATAATCACCTAAATTAGTAGTTCTTGTGCAGCTACTAGACAATACTGAATAGCCATAATCAGATGGATACATAAGCCCTATATATCCAGTATAGGTGGTAGACCTTCCACTATAAACGGTCGTTCCTCTCTCTGCACTATAAAACGCTGCAGCCGTGCCATTTTCGTCACTTTTACCGCCCAATTTCCATATTACACTTTGAATCATACTTCTTGCCACAGGATTTAAACCGCTTTCACGGAAATCACAATTAGCAGGAATAATATCGTTATAAAAATAACACGATGTTTGCCCTGTTCCGTTTTGACTATTATAATAATAAGTATTTAATATTGTATTTAAAGAAGAGGTACTCCAATCATTTGTATTACTTTTATTCCATGTATAACTTCCTATAGAATCATTTCTTATTATCTTAGTTAAATTTTGGCCTGATTGCCCATGAGTATTAGAATCAAATACTCCGATTATTCTCCATAATTCATTATTAAACAACACATAATTATTAGGATTTTTTCCTTCATATCTATATCCATTTTCATTTACGACTTGACCTATTCCTTGAGTTGTACCAGAAAGACTAATTATCTTAGCATTTAATTTGGTATAACTACTAGTAGTACTAGTAAAATTGACATCACACGTTGCGTTATTACTAGTCATGTTAGATAATTCAAGTTCCCAATTACCGTAATTCCAAGAACCTGTAACACCAGAACAATTTACACTTACACTATAATCACCCATTGTAGGAAATTCACTTTGTTTTGTCCCATTTACTCCTACAGCTAGTTTAACTCCTTCAACTGTAAAATATTTTGTTTTATTATTACTACAATTAAATATAATCATACTTCCAAATACTAACAACAACATTGAAAGCAATATTTTCTTATACTTCACTAGTTACTCCCTCCTTTTATACCTTCCTATTCTTTGTTATGAATATTTTTTTACCTAATACATCTACATTATAATATAATATTTTGTATTTTCAATTACTCCTATATACGACTAAAATAAATTAATTATATTAAGTATAAAAATAGAATTATTCTATTTTTATACTCCTTATCAATAAGTCTTTACAAAAATAAGTAACCACTTTAATTCGCTAAAATATATGGATTTGCTTGACTTCCATCGCCTCCAACGATGGAAACAGAAGACTTAAGATATACAACTGGGCGGACTGCTGCACCTGAGTATGTAAAGGAAAAACTGTTAATTTTGGCATCAGAAAATATAGAAAATACAGAAAATTCAAAAGATAAACTATGTGTAATAGTCCATTCGTTGTCGTACTTTAAAATCCAAGACTGTACTCCACAAGAAGAACTATTATAACTACCTAAATTAGTAGTTCTAGCACAACTATTAGAAAGAACAGAATATCCATAATCAGATGGATACATAAGCCCTACATATCCCGTTGTAGTAGTTGGTCTCCCACTATAAACATTTGTTCCTCTCTCTGCACTATAAAATGCTGAAGTGGTAGCATTTTCATCACTTCGAGATCCAAGCTTCCAAGTTACACTCTGAATCATACTTCTTGCTGTTGTATTCAACCCTGTTACTCTAAAATCACAGTTACCAGGAACAGTAGTACTATAAAAATAACACGCTGCTTGTCCTGTTCCATTTTGGCTATTATAATAATATGTATTTAATATTGTATTAAGTGATGCTGCCCCCCAATCATTAGTATTACTCTTATGCCATGCATAACTTCCTATTGAATCATTTCTAATTATTTTAGTTAATTTTTGATTAGATTGTCCATGTGTAGAAGAATCAAATACTCCTATTATTCTCCATAACTCATTATTAAATAAAATATAATTATTAGGATCCTTACCTTCATATCGATATCCATTTTCATTTACTATTTGTCCTGTTCCTTGATTTGTACCTACATTATCTATAATATACTGTGATAAATTATCTTTTCTAGCTGTAATGTTAATATCACAAGTACTACCATGTAGACTAGACACTATTAATTTCCAATTAGTATAGTCCCATCTTACTTTAGCATTAGTACAATCAAGGCTAACGTCATAGTTACCTTTAGTATTAAATAAACTCATATTATTTGTATTAATAGTAATATCAGGTGGAAAATAAACACTAGTTATCAAATATCTATTAGTAGGCAAATTCAAGCTTGATGTTAACGAATATGCCACTCCTATATTTACTATAATAGATGAATCTGTTTTATTTTCTAATACTAAAGATACTTTAGCAGTACTACCCGCAGTAAGTTGCCCTAAAGTATTATTTGCAGTATCTTCCTTTTTAGCTATTTGTATTTTATCGTTAATTGAAGTAGGATTTACCATCTCATACCAAGCACCATAATATAAACTTTTTGATGTACTATTTTTTACAGTAAATTCTACTGTCTTTTTATCTCCACTTTTTAAAGTTACTCTTTCATACTCTACTATCTCTGTATCAGTAGGAAGAGTTGATGCTGTTAAATCAACTATATCATTAGTATTAACACTCGCTGTAAACATTGCAAATGTCGAATATAAAGAAACTACTATTAATCCCATTACTACTATACTAAGTAAATAATTCCTTTTTATGTTATTTAAGATTTTTTGCATATTACCCTCCCTATTTACATATTGTAATTATATAATATTTTGATATATTTGTAAATATATTTAATAAAATTAAAAAAATAGTTGACAATTTAATAAAAAAATGATATTATAAAGACCTCGCACAAAAAAAGGAGGGGAAATGTATGACAAGAAGTCAAATATTAGCAGTTTGTTGTCCTAACGAAGGTGAACAAAAATTAAAATGCTTATTAAATAATATAAACGAAGGTAATGATAAAGCACTTGCTGATATATTAACTTTTAAAAATTCATTGTTACTTGGAAAAACTAATTTAACTAATGATGAATTAAATTTTTATTTATTAAAAAATTATGTTTTACATTTATTTGGTAATAAAGAAGTAGGAAATAATGAAGTTAGTAGTCTTTTATTAAATAAAGATTATAGTAAATTAATAAATTTATTAGATTCCAATATATCAGTTAGATATTATCTTTCATATTTATACATAACTATGAGTAAAAATGATTATGTATCAAATCGTATTTTTCAACTTGAAAATGAAAAATATGATACAATAATAAATATTCTTAGCGATATACAATCATTATATTCAGAAAGACAATTAAACTCTAAACCTAATATAAGATGTCGTCAACAAGTATCTGCTAGATAGTATTTTAGTAGATACTTTTTTTATATTCCCTCATTATCAAAATCTGGTATAAAACTTTCTTTTTGAGTCTCCCCTTCTTGTATATAAGCATTTCTTATCCCTAAATCATATGCATAATCAATTAAATCATCATATTCATCATTACTTACTTTTCTATTTAAATTACCATATTCTAATTTTCTAAGTGGTGTATATTGATTCATAATACTAATACATATATTATCTTTATATTTATCATATAAATAGTTAATTATATTTTTACTATCTTCTATGTTATCTGGTAACATTAAGTGTCTTACTATTACTCCTTTTTTAATAATACCATTATTATCAAATACACACTTACCTACTTGTTTATACATCTCTTCAATTGCACTACTCGCATATTTAAAATAATTATTACAATTAGAATATTTAATTCCATACTCATCATTATAATATTTTAAATCTGGCAGATAAACATCTACTATGCCCTCTAATTGTTTAATAGTACTTATATTTTCATAAGAACTAGTATTATATATTATAGGTATAGTTAATCCCTCTTTTTTAGCTAGTTTTAAAGCTTCCACTATTAATGGTACATAGTGAGTAGGAGTCACTAAATTAATATTTAGTGCTCCTTTTTCTTGTAATTCTAAGCATATTTCTTTAAGCCTATTTATTGATACTATATTTCCTTTATGAAGTGTACTAATATCATAATTTTGGCAAAATATACATCTTAAATTACAATATGAAAAGAATATTGTACCTGAACCAACACTACCTGATATGCAAGGTTCTTCCCACATATGTAAATATGCTTTAGCAATAACCATCTGGTTAGAGGCACCACAATAACCTATTTCATTATTATTTCTATTAACATTACAATTCCTTGGACACAAATTACAACCATCTAACATACTAATTCATCTCATTTCGTCAATTTAAATGTTTACTTTTTATAATAAATTATTTTATATAAATAATACCAATCATTAATTTCCTAAATTATATTACTTTATCTTACTGTATGATTTTGCTAAGCTAAACTCTTTTTGTACGCCATTTTCTATTTGTTCTATCAAATCGTTATACGTTATTCTAATTTCTGGAAATCTATCATCTTCAAAATAACTTCCTAAAATTATTGTTAGAACCATGTCTTCTGTTGGATTTGTTATACCATGTATATTAAAAGCTTTTATTGCACAATCTATTTGACCATTAAAATTAATTATACTTTTTCGACGAAACTTATAAACAGAAGAATAATCATATAAATGCCAATAATTTTCATTATTTGGAATATTTAAAAAATAATTACGATAATAATCAGGTTCTACATTAACTAAAATTTCCTTTTTTGTACGCAAATTATATTTAAGAGATTCTTCAATATAATATTGATAATTTTTATATGGTAATAAAACTGGAGTAGGAAGTTTTAAATAAATCCCTGTAGAAATTGTCTTTATAATAACAGCTGTAGAAATATTCTCACAAATAAAATTAATTTGCTGAGCATGATTAAAGCTATATTCAATTATTTTTTTCATTTCTAAATAATTTAATGATTTTGGTACTGTAACAATTAATCGTTCACATAAAAAGTTATCATTTACCAAAAACTTCTTTTTTTTATCTTTATCACTATAAAATTTTTTTAGATTGTCTAAATCAATATTCTTAACTCCTGGTTTAATCATTAAAAGAAATATATTTTCATGACAAACATTTTTATCTCTATATAATTTTAACCAATATGGTAGTTGCATAATAGCATTCCAACTAATTTCGTCATTTATAAAATATAAAATAGCCTTATCAGGATTTATAACACGAGCATTATAATATAATATTTTTTCATTCAATGCAGAAATTTGTTCTAATAAATCTACTGCATAATCAAATCTTTTTTTATCATATACATATTTTTTTAAAACGTTATTGTATTCGCAATTAAATACAGGATGCGGATTTTTAACCAACCACTCAGCAAACCACTCATGGTATTTATATTTTCGTAAATAAGCAATGTCCTCATACTCTTCCGAACGTAAAGATAACGCACTTTTATATTCAACGGAATACAATTCCTTCAATTCACGTATTTTTTTAAATATACCATCAAAACTTGTATCTAACTGTAAACGTTTTTCTAAGTATTCTTCCCACTCATCATCAGTAACATCTTCTAAATTAAAATGGAAATGATATTTGTCAAATTCATCAAGTTCATCTGTATTGCCTAATAATTCAATAATATCTTTTTCTAAAACCCATTTATCACTAGATCTTATTAATTCTTTATATTTCTTTTTAGTTGCCTCTAAATGAAATTTAAATTTTTTTAGTTTTTGATTCCAAACAGCAATTATTTTTTTGTTTACCTCTTGATAAAAGTCTTCCTTATTTTCATATTCTTCTATATCCAAACCACATATTCTTCTTTTCTTTGCCATATTTCGTTCTTTCTTATTATCATCTCTAATTTGTTTATTATGTTGTCTTTCTAAATCTTTTTCAATATAAGCTATTTCTGTTTTTATTTTTTCTAAAATTATTTGTAAGTTTTGATAATTAGTTGTTTCCATAATATTAGGAATAACCTTTATTGATTCTTTATTTATAGCTAAAAGAGTATACGGATTAGCAAATTTAATTTGTATTTCACTACTTGAAATATATTTATGTAATAAATCTACAATAATTTTGGCTAAATCACTTGTAAATATAGGAACTTTGTTATTTTTTACTAAAATATACGGAACTTTGGAAATATATACCTCATTAACAGATTTATTAAATTCAAATTCTAATGTACCATAATATTTTAATTCTTTTATAAATAATGAATTGCACTTTATATTTGGCAAAAAATCATTACATTTAAAATAAACAATGTTACCTTTTTGTATATCATATGATCTAAATTCAGTAAATAATTCCTTTTCTTCATTCAATAAATTTTCCAGTTCTTGTAAATATAAATATACCATAGAAAATTCTGGTTTTTCCAAATACATTTCTTTTCCTCCTTGTTAGCTTCATTATATCACCTATACTTTTAGATGTAAATGAACAAAAAACATTTACACATATATTAGTATTCTTAAATAATATTTGATAATAATAAATTTTTATTTAGTTTTTTCCTTAGCTAATTTTAACCAACCTTTTTCTTTTAGTTTATTTTCTTTATATTGTAAAAAGTATTTTATCTCACTTAATTCTTTTATAATGTTATATAGTTTACATTCATCTAATTCATTTAAATTAACACTAATTATATTATCTAATTTTTCTATAATACTTTTATCTTTTCCGTAATTTAACATTTTAATTTCTTCTATTAACTCAGTAATTACTTTATAATAAATATTCCTTCGTCTATCTTTAGCATTATCATAAATACTAGCTATTCCATTAGCAACATCTGAAGCATTCATACCTTTACTTTCAAAATATTCTTTATAAAAAGATAATAATTCTTTAAAAAAGTGATTTCTAAATTCATGTTCAAATTTATCAGTATCTTTATAAAGCACATTTATATTAAGAAAATCATTTATGTTATTGTCTATATTTTCATAAATTAAAGTTTTATATTTAGATATTATCTTTAATAACTTAGCTCTATATTTTTGTCTTAAGTCAAAATCAACTAATTCCAATACATATAAATATTTATAAATATCTGAATATAACGATCCATCTAAATATCTTAATTCTTCATTAGTTATATTTACTTCACTCATTAATTCTTCTATATCATCAAGAAGTGATAAAATTTCATTATTTATTAATATATTATGATTTAATAAATTAATTTTAATTAATATACTATCTAATTTATTAATAAAAGTATTATTACCATAATAACTACTATTAGTAGATAAACAAATATTATTATAATCACTATACCTATAATTTTCTTCAGTTACAATGGTTTCATTGTTTTTTTTAACAACTCTTATTAAATAATTTAATACTTTTTCTTTTAACTTTTCATTAGAACAGCTATCTAATATCATATTACATTTATCATTAATTTTTTTACTGTAATTATCTAAAGTAGGTTCCTCATATACGCCTTTTACTTCTTCAAAATTTTCCACTACATAATCATGACTTAATATAACTTCACAACAAAGTTTTTCTTTTAATGTTTCGATTTTTTCTTTATATAATAAATTATGATAAAAATCATTTGTGCAATCTATAATTAATTTGTTTACAAGTTTTTTAGAAAAATAATTATTTAATGGCATTAATATGTTGACAAAATCAGATACTAAATCTTGAGAAATTGTTAGTTCTTTTACAGGAAAAAACAAATTTTCTAAAGTATAATTTATGGATTCTTCATCTTTTATATTAATTAAATCAGCCATTATTTTAGAAAAATCACTATATAGTAGATTTAATAAATTTTTATTTAAACAATATAATTTGTCTATTTTTGTTCCACGAAAAGCAGATTGATTAATCTCAGCATTTGTATTAAAAAAAATTAATCGTTTTATGTTTGCGTCTTCAAAAGCACACAACTCTATTTTTTTCATACAAGGATATATACAAATCGTATTTAAATTACTTCTAAAATGAAAAGCACCAGCATTAATAACTTCTACATTATGTAAATTAATATCACACAAATGCCCGCATAAGTTCCAACTAAAAATTTCTTTTAAATTATTGGGAAGAGTAATTTTTTCCAAATTTACAAAAGAAATACATGGCAATTCAATTAGTGTACTAGGATAAACAATTTCCACAACAGAACATTTTAATAAATCTTTATTTATAATTTTTTCATTTACTTCTGTTATTCCTTCTTCAAAAACTAATTTAATTGGATACTCAGCAACTACATAATTATTTTCATCTAGAAAGTACTCAAACTTTTTTATTAAATTATCAAACATATACTCATTTTCATTTATTTTCTTTGTTATATATATAGTTTCCATAATATATTCCCCCATATAAAAGTATATATATTATACCAAAGAACAAAATAAAAGTCATTAAAAAATAGAGTATCATC
>CALVSD010000003.1 GCA_944358805.1 uncultured Bacilli bacterium | reverse complement strand
GAGGAATATAAATTCCTATGAAGTAGAAAAAACTTACCGTGAGGTAAGTTAGTCAAAATTTATTTTGACTTTTGTTCAACATTTAATAAGTTTTGCATATAATTTATTAGGTGATAGTCTATGTCTAAAATTGACGAATTTAAAGAGTTTGTTAGAAAAAATCCTAGTTTAATATCACAAGTAAAAGATAATAAAATGACTTGGCAACAATTTTATGAATTTTACGATTTATATGGAGAAGACAAAAATATATGGAATAACTATATAAGAAGTAATAACGTAGAAAATAATAATAACAAAAAAAATACTAAAAGTACTGGTAGTTCATTAACAGAAATAATTAATATGGCAAAAAATATGGATGTTAATAAAGTACAAGAAGGAATAGTGTCATTACAAAAAGCAATTGGATTAGTAAGTGATTTGTTTGTAAAAGATAATTCTAATAAAACATCAGAATATAAACCTAGACCATTATATAAACACTTTGAAGATTAATGACATTAGAGCTTCAATATCAATTAAAAACTAATCCAAACTATATAAAATTTTTAAGAGAATATTCTTATTGGTATAAATTATTAAACAGAAATCCTGCAAATTTTAAAGAATTTGTTGAAGACATGAAAGATAAATATAAATTAAAACCTACTGATAAGTTAAATAAAATGTTAGATAATATAAATATGTTACAAACTTTTTTAGATGTATTAAGATAGATTTCTATCTTTTTTTCTTGACTAAAAAAATATTATATAGTAATTTATTAATAGAAAAGGTGATTATGTGAGAGTTATAAGTGGTACATTAAAGGGAAGAAATATATTAGGATATAATATTGATGGAACAAGACCTACAATGGATAGAGTAAAAGAATCGGTATTTGGCACTATTCAAAATTATATTAAGGACAGTATTGTTTTAGATCTATTTGCAGGTAGTGGTAATTTAGGAATTGAAGCAATTAGTAATGGTGCTTCTAAATGTTTTTTTGTAGATAATAGTATTGAAGCAATAAAGGTAATAAAAAAGAATGTTGAATCGTTTAATATTAATGATAAAGCTACTATATTACATAATGATTATAATAAAGCACTTAATTATTTTAATAATAGTGGTATTAAATTTGATATTATTTTTGTAGATCCTCCATATAAGTATGAAATAATTGATGAAGTAATTAATAAGATATTAGAATATGATTTACTAAAAAAACAAGGAATAATTGTTTTAGAATTTGAAAGTGATAAATTGAAAGAAAAATATAATAATTTGACATTAGTGAAAAGTAAAAAATATGGATATAAATATGTTTATATTTATAAAAATAATTGACTATAAATATTATTCGTGATATATTTAATATATAGAAATAGGAGGATAATTGATGGGTAAGTTAAATAGAAAAGGTTTTACTTTAGTAGAATTATTAGCGGTTATTGTAATATTAGCAATTATTATAGCTTTGGTGTTTCCACAAGTATCTAGTGTTATGAATAGTAGTAAGGTAAGTGCAGTTCATTCTCAATCTAAAACAATAGTAAGTTCTTGGTCTCAGATGATTGTTGAGGATGGAATGCAACCTGAAGAAAACTGGCAAATAAGTAGTGAATTAAAATCAGAAGTTTATAATAGTGAAAACAAAGATCAATGGGTATGCATGGGATCTGTTGAAGGATTTGCAAAGACTGTTGGATTAAGTGAAGTAGAATATAAAATGGATGGTAATGTACCAGTAGATTACAAAGTAGACGAAAGCACTTGTTCTGCAATTAAGTATACAAGTGATAATGAATTAGAAGTACTATTAGTAGCAAAAGAAGGCGGTAAAAATTACACTGCAGGTATGGTAACTTATGGATTTAGTACTGCTACTGGAGGAAATATGGCACCAAAAAGCGAGTAATCGCTTTTTCTTTTTCTTAAAATATTATATAATTATATAGGGAAGTGATAAAATGAATTTAATAATAGGGGCGCATGTCTCTTTTAAAAATGATAAACAATTATTAGGGTGTGTGCAAGAAGCACTTAGTTATAAAGCAAATACATTTATGTTTTATACAGGAGCACCACAAAATACAAATAGACTTGGAATAAAAGATGAATTAACTTTAGAAGCATATAAATTAATGAAAGAAAATAATATTGATTTAAACAATGTTATAGTACATGCACCTTATATAGTTAATTTAGCTAATAGTAAAAATTTTGATTTTTCAGTATCATTTTTAACAAGTGAAGTAGAAAGATGTAGTTTACTTGGAATAAATAAAATGGTATTGCATCCAGGATCTGCAGTTGAAGGAAATAGAGATATTGCTATTACTAATATTATAAAAGGATTAAATCTTATTTTAGATAATGATTATGATGTTACAATATGTTTAGAAACAATGGCAGGTAAAGGTAATGAAATAGGTAAAACTTTTGAAGAAATAAATAGAATAATTGAAGGAGTTAAATTTAAAGATAAAATTGGTGTATGCTTAGATACTTGTCATATAAATGATGCCGGATATGATATTAGTGATTTTGATAAAGTACTTGATGAATTTGACAATATAATTGGATTAGATAAATTAAAATGTATTCATGTAAATGATAGTAAGAATGATATAGCATCACATAAAGATAGACATGAAAACATAGGATATGGATATTTAGGGTTTGATAATCTAATAAATATTATTTATAATAAAAAAATAGAGAATATCCCTAAAATATTAGAAACACCATATGTAACTAAAACTGATGATTCTAAAGAAAGAGTATATCCTCCATATTTATTTGAAATAGAAATGATAAGAACTAAAAAGTTTAATGAAAATTTAATAACAGACATTAGAAATTACTATAAGTAGTTTCTTTTAATTTAAATATCCTTTAAATTGTTCATATAAACTTTCTATCTTATTATAAGTAAGGGTTCTAACTTTAGTTTTTAATTCATCTAAAATAACTCTAGGATTTCCGTATATAACTGTTTTATAATCTTTTTTTACATAATTGTAAATTATATCTAATTCGTCTTTTGTTAAGTTAACGCCCTGTTTTAAAGAAAATTTATTTATATCATCTTTAGTTATCCTTTTTACATATTCACTAATTAAAAAATTATTCATGTATATCACCAATTAAGTCTATGTATAATATTTATAAATATGCTATAATAAATAATGAAAGGTGGAATAATATGGTACAAATATATAGAAAAAAAATAAATAGAAGTAGAAAAAAACAAACAAGATATCTAAAAGATATGATTGAAAAAAGATATGCTTTTATTACAGTATTTGTTTTGATATTATTTTCTATTATAGTAGTTAGATTATTCCAATTACAAGTTTTAGAAGAAGAAGAATATAATGAAAAATTAGTCATGGCGACAGAAAAAAATGTGGAAAGCACTTCTTCTCCAAGAGGGAGAATATATGACAGAAATCATAAGTTACTCGTAGATAATGTGGCAATAAAAACTATTTATTATAAAAAGCAAAATGATATTACTACTAAAGAAGAAATAGAACTAGCTTATACTGTTAGTGGATTAATTAATTTAGATTATAGTAAATTAAATGAAACAATGCTTAAAAATTTTTGGTACGTTAATAATAAGGAACTCGCTCAAAAGAAGATAACAGAAGAAGAGTGGCAACAAAAGTCTGAAAGAAAATTATCTAGTGATGATATTGAAAAACTTATAATGGAGAGAATAACTGAAGAAGAACTTAGTGTATATAATGAAGAAGATAAAGAAGCCGCATATTTATATTATCTTATGAATAAAGGTTATTCTTATGCAGAAAAAATTATAAAGAATGTTGATGTAACTGAAGAAGAATATGCAATAATATCAGAAAATATTGATACATTAAAAGGTTTTAATACTAAGTTAGATTGGGATCGAATATATTTATATGGTGATACATTTAAAAGTATACTTGGAACAGTATCATCTAATACTCAAGGTATTCCAGCAGAACTTGCAGAATATTATTTAAACAATGGTTATAGTTTAGATGATAGAGTAGGAATTAGTTATTTAGAATATCAATACGAGAATTATTTAAAGGGTACAAAGGCTACTTATAAAGTTTTAAGTGATAATACTTATGAACTTATTAGTGAAGGAACAAGAGGTAATGATATAGTATTAACTATTGATATTGATTTGCAAAAGTATTTAGAAGAAATGCTGGCTGATGAAATCTTAAATGCTAAAAATGAACCTAATACAGACTATTACGATCGTTCTTTTGCAATTGTAAGTGATCCAAATAATGGCGAAATATTGGCAATGGCCGGGAAACAAGTTAAAACTAATAAGAATGGAAGTAGGTATGTAATTGATTATACGCCTGGTGTGGTAACTTTACCAGTAACTCCCGGAAGTGTAGTTAAAGGTGCTTCTATGTTAGTTGGATATAAATATGGCGCTATAAATATTGGAGAAGTACAATTAGATGAATGTATTAAGATAAAAGATACTCCTGAAAAATGTTCTTGGAGAACGATGGGATATATAGACGATATTTATGCTCTACAATATTCATCAAATGTTTATCAATACAAAATAGCTATTAAAGTAGGTGGAGGAAATTACGTTTATAATGAAGCTTTAAGTGTAGATAAGAGTGCTTTTGATAAATATCGTGATATGTATGCACAATTTGGATTAGGAGTAAAAACTGGAATAGATTTACCAGTAGAAAGTTTAGGATATATGGGTTCTTCTACATTGCCGGGACATTTACTTGATTTTTCTATTGGACAGTATGATACTTATACACCAATACAATTATCACAATATATAAATACAATAGCTAATGGTGGATCAAGATTAAAGCCATACTTATTAAAAGAAGTATATACTCCAAGTGTTGATAATGAAGAAACATTTGGTACTATGATATATAAAGCAGAAACAGAAGTGCAAGGTACAGTGGATGTAGAAAAGAAATATATGGATAGAGTAAGAGAAGGATTTAATGCAGTTGTAACAAGTGGACTAGGATATGGATATATGGGATATTATTATGATGCATCAGGAAAAACTGGTACTAGTCAAAGCTTTATTGACACAAATGGTGATGGTGTTGTAGACACAGAGACAATAACTTCATCATTCGTAGGATATGCTCCAAGTGAAAATCCTAAAATGAGTGTTGTTGTAGTAAGCCCTGATATTAGTCATTCTTATGGTAGTAGTACATATCAAAGTGCTGTAACTAAACGAATATCTGCACAAATTACTAATAAATTCTTTGAAATTTATAAATAATGTGTTATAATTATACACAGATATGTTTTGAAGGAGGTATATTATGGCAAAAAAAACTGAAAATAGAACATTAGTGTCTTTAGTTTGTGAAGAATGTAAAACTCCAAACTACAATGTAAGTAAAAATAAAAAAAATACGACAGAACGTTTAGAATTAAGAAAATTTTGTAATAAATGTCGTAAAGTAACTACACATAAAGAAAAGAAATAGTAAGGAAGTGAAACGATGATTAACGTAAATGATTTTAAAGTAGGCGTAACCATCATGTATGAAGGAAATCTTTATCAAGTATTAGAATTCCAACATGTAAAACCAGGTAAAGGTGCTGCAATAGTAAAAACTAAGTTAAAAAACTTAAGAACTGGTTCAATTGTAGAACAAACATTTAATTCAGGTATTAAAGTTCCTACTGCTCATATAAGTAAAACAAAAATGCAATTCTTATATTCAACTGGAGACAGTTATAGTTTCATGAATATGGAAACTTATGAGCAAATAGATGTTGACATCAAGCAAATAGAAAATGAAGCAAAATTCTTAAAAGAAGGATTAGAAGTTATAATAATTTTCTTTGAAAGTGAATTATTAGGAATAGAACTTCCTGAAAAAGTAGATTATGTTATTACAGAAACAGAACCTGCAGTAAAAGGAAACACTGCTACTAATGCAACAAAAGATGCAACATTAGAAACTGGAATGACAGTTAGAGTACCATTATTTATAGAACAAGGAGAAGAAATAATTGTATCTACAAAAGATGGTAAATATGTATCTAGAAAATAACAGTTTTGAATTTTTGAAACTGTTTTTTTTGTATAATTTATTGCTAACTATTAAAATTTATGATATATTATAGATGTAGATAGTAAGTAAATCCTTAACTAATTTACAAGTAGGAGGTAATAAAGCATGAAAATAAACAAAGAGAAATTAACTATTTGTAAATTAGGGGGGGGGTATAAACTTACTTATTTGTTAACAAATGTTAAATATAAATTAAAAACTATAGTAGAATTCTAGGAGACTAGAAAGTTTTACTATAGTTTTTTTGTGTAAAATAAAGGAGTAGAAATAGAATGAAAAAGACAATTATATTAACCGCAATATTATTTATATTAGTAATATCATCTACGTTAGCGTTCTTTGTATGGAATAGTAAATCTAATCAAGATATAGATGTAGCACTAAGTTTAAATGGACTTGATGCTTATATTAACTATAATAAAGGAACAGATGTACTAACAGGAACACTTTTGCCTAGTACAGATTATACAGGAGGTATTTCAACAGAAATAGAATTATGGAAATCTCCAATTGCAGAAACAATGAATATATATGGTCATATATATTTAGATATAACCACAATTGGAACTAATTTAGCAAATGAACCTGCATTAAAATGGGCAATAACATCAGAGGGTGAACTATTAAATTTTGGAGATTTTGTAGGACAAAAAACAGGTGATACAGTAAGTTTAAAAATTAATATACCGCTTAGAGTAGAAAAGCAATTATTTAAAATATACATATGGTTAGATGAATCTATGGATATAAATCAAAATATAGAAGGAGAAACTTTATCAACCAAAGTAAGAGCAGAAGCAACAGAAATAACAACAATATATTCTAATTATTGTAAATATAATAATATAACAAGTTTTAGTGAATGCTTAATTAGAAGTGATTCATACACTGATTATGATACAGCACTTTTAAATATTGATAGTAAGACTAGTAAGTTGGATTTAACTAATTTAGATACTGTAGAACCAACCAACTATTATGAACCATTAATAACTGAATATAAATATGATATTAATTCTAATAGTAGTATGGCTACTACTACAAATACAACATTTACTTATGTAGAAGAATCAAGTGTAATTTATAATAGTGAGAATGGCTCTCCTCAAAATATATCTTTTAATAATACTACATATACATATACTTTTAAAAATGCCAAAACTGGGGGAATAGAAGATATAATAACTACAGAAGAAGATATAAAAAATGGTAAATATAAGTATACTTGTTTAAATACCACAAGTAATGGTAATTGTGAATTTTTATATCTAATGTATGAATATAGATATGCAAATGATAGATATGAATTTAATAAGGGATATAAATATTCAAATAAAAATATAGGGGGTACCTCAGTTAGAACTGGTTTGTTTAAAACAGTAGATGATTATAGTAAAGATACCAATAATGATGGAGAAATAGATAGTAATTTTACTTATTTCTACAGGGGAGATGTTGAAAACAATTGGGTAGAATATGCTGGTAGTTTATGGAGAATAGTAAGAATAAACGGAAATGGTAGTATTAGAATGATATATTCAGGTTCTGCAGAAGAAGGAGCGTCGCACACAGGAAAATATGCAACGATAAAAAATTCAAAAGGAAGTTATTCATCGCTATATACGGCAGTGTCGCAAAAAACAAATACTCCATATAATTTTGCTTCTGCTCATGTAGGTTATATGTACAATTCTGAAATGAATTTAGTTACAACGCCTTCTGTAAGTTTAGATTCGGTTAATAATTTAAATAAATTTCAATATTCTTATACCAATCCAACTAAATATTATTTTTTTAATTCATTTAACTTAAATAGTAATTGTAGTTTAGAAGATGAAACGTGTACAATGACTTGTAATAATTATGATAGTAGTACAGGAGTAGGAGATAATTGCATTTATAGTATGTGGGAAAGTTTAGCAACTGATCCTAATAACTATGATGTTAATGGAATTGGATCTACTTCAACTATGTATAAGTACACTGGTGATTATAAGTATGCATGTTTAAACAATACAACTATAAGGACAGAAGATAATAATTTAATTGTAAATTGTCCCATTGTAACAGAAATGTTAGGGGTAACAAAGGTAGGAACATCTATTTCTACAACGGGATCGGTTAGAAGACAACATGGTTTGTTTTCCTCGAGTTATGAAAGCTCCACTTCAAACTTATTAGATAGTAACGCTAAATATGAAGTGGATTATTGGTATGAAAAAAATATATTGAATAAAAAAGATTCCCAAGGTAATTTATTATCCAATTATTTAAGTGATGAAATATTTTGTAATGATAGAACGATAACTAGTGGTAATGGTTATAACTTTGACATGGGTAATAACATATATGGAGCTGATTTTAGAAATGATTCTAAAAAAAATCCATCATTAATATGTCAAAATAAGAATGATAGTTTTACAGTAAACAACAGTTTAGGAAATGGAAATTTGGATTATCCTGTAGCTCTTATAACTTTGGATGAAACAATATTGGCAGGCGGTAAAATTAGAACAAATAATTATAAGTATTATTTGCACATAGATAAAAGTTTTTGGACAATGTCACCTTATAGCTTTTCAAATGATATTGTTCCTAGGGTTGCCTTTGCAGGACTTGCGCCTAATGGACTTTATCTATCTACTTCTTTAGGACTTCGTCCCGTTGTCAATCTGTCGTCTGATGTTCTTTATTCTTCAGGCACTGGAACAGAAGAAGATCCATACAAAGTATCTATAAATTAATATTGAATAATGTGTTTAAGTTTTAATTAACTTAAACATATTTTTATATGTTGTGTTATAATGTATATAGAAAAGAGGTATTATGAAAAAGTTTAGAATATTAATAATAAGTATTATAGTTGTTTTATGTATTGCTCTTACAACTAAAATATTTCAAAATGATACATTTTATACAATTAAATTAGGAGAACTTATATTAAATAATGGAATAGATATGTTAGATCATTTTTCCATTCATACACTTCCTTATACTTATCCTCATTGGTTCTATGATGTATTTATATATATAATTTATCATTTCTTTTCTTTTACAGGTATTTATATATCTACAATAATATTATTTATTATACTTATGTTAACGATATATTATACTAATTTAAAATTATATAAAAAAGAATTAAGTGTAGCATTCATATCAATAATAAGTATTATGGGACTTTCTAATTTTGCTACAGCAAGAGCACAACTTGTTAGTTATATATTGTTTGCATTAGAATTTTATTTCATAGAGAAGTTTTTACAAACTAAAGAAAAGAAATATCCAATATTTTTAATATTAATATCTTTGATTTTATGTAATATTCACGTTGCTGTATGGCCATTTTACTTTATTTTATATCTACCTTTTATAGTAGAATATATTATAGCTAAATTGTTTAAAAAGAAAAGTATACTTTGGGGAAGAATAAGGATAGAAAAAAATGATAATGTTAAATATTTAGTAATAATAATGCTATGCAGTGTATTAACGGGATTAATTACTCCAATTGGAGATACTCCGTATACTTATTTATATAATACAATGATTGGTAATTCTCAAAATTATATAAAAGAACATCAAAGTACAGATGTATTAGGACAAGTATATCTAATAATCTTTTTAGCAGAATATTTACTATTAGGAATCTTATCGCATACAAAACTTAGATATTTATTTTTAGTAATTGGTTTATCTATAATGAGTTTTACTTCAAATAGACATGTAGCTTTATTTGTTATATTGTTTGCACCTTGTTTCATAGATGAAATAAATAATTTTTTAGATAATACAAAATTAAATGTAGATAAATTAATAAAATATATAACTGGTAAAATATCTATATGTATTGTATCTATTATATTAATATCACTATTAGCATTTACAATAAATAACAATAAAGATAAAGAATATTTTAGTAATGAAAATTATCCAATTAAAGCATCAGATTATATAATTAATAACTTAGATTATAAAAATATAAGATTATTTAATGAATATAATTATGGAAGTTATTTATTATTTAGAGGAATTCCTGTATTTATAGATTCAAGAGCTGATTTATATACAAGAGAGTTTAGTGGACTATCTTATGATATATTTGATGACTATATGAAACATGGTGTTAATTATAATGAAATAATAGAATTTTATGATATAACACATATTATATTAAATAAAGAGAATTCTTTATATACAGTATTTTTATATAGTGATGATTATATAAAATTATATGAAGATGAAAGTTTTATATTATTTGAAAAGAAGTTATCTTAGTTGGGATAACTTTTTTATTATAATAATATTATTATTTTACATAATAATAATGGTGAATAATATGGAAAATAAGAGTATTTGGGAATGTAATATTAGAAAAAGAGTGTTAAATAAATTAGATAAAAATATAACTACTGATATATTAATAATTGGAGGAGGTATTGCGGGACTTACTACAGCATATTTCTTAAGAAATAGTAAATATAAAGTAACTTTAATAGATAAAGATATATGTGGCCATGGTGTTAGTGCGAATACTACAGGAAAGCTTACGTTTATGCAAGATTTAATATATAGTAAATTATCTAGTAATTTTAATGATGAAGTAGCACTTAAATATTTGAATTCTTGTAAAGATGCTGTTAGAATAGTTAAAAATATAATATCTAGAAATAACATAGAGTGTAATTTAGAAAATGTAAGTTCATATGTTTTTACTAATGATATAAATAAAATAGAGAATTTTAAAAAAGAAGAAGAATTTTATAATAAGAATAATATTAAATATAAAGTAGTAAGTAAACTTCCTAATAATTTATCAGTTAAATATGGAATAAAAATTAACTATGGATGTGTATTTCATCCCATAAAATATTTAATGGGAATTAGAAAAATATTGTTAGAATCTAAAGTATGTATATATGAAAATACTAGAGCAATTAAATTAACAAAAAAAGATAACTACTATGAAGTAAATACTGATAATGGTGTAATACTTGCGAAAAAAGTAATTGTATGTACGCATTATCCATTTTTTGTAATACCTGGCATGATACCATTAAAAAGTAGTATAGAAAAATCTTATGTATTATCAGGAATTACTAAAACTAATAAAAAGTTTATTGCTATATCTAATGAAAATCCTATATATTCAATAAGATATTATACTAATTCAGATAAAGATTATATTATTTATGCGGGAAATTCTCATTTTACTTCTAATCATTATGATGCAGAAAAAAGATATAAAGAATTAATTAATGATTATAAAAAATATATAGATAAAGATATTAAATATTATTTTTTAAATCATGATATAATGACTCCTGATCATCTTCCTTATATAGGAAGTGTTTATAAAAATGATAATAGTTTATTAATTGCAACAGGATTTAATAAATGGGGAATGACTAATGGTACAATTGCTGGTAAAATTTTATCAGATATTATATTAAATAAAGATAATCAATATATTGAATTGTTTAGTCTACATAGAAATATTACTAAAGATAAAGTAAAAAATTTAATTATTTATAATTATTTAAATGCTAAATCTTATATACTTACAAAGATAAAAAGTAATTATGTTTTTTATCCTAAAAATGTAGAAATAAAGGTTATTAATGGTCAAAAAGTTGGAATATACACAGATAAGAAAAATATTAAGCACATGGTATATATAAAATGTCCTCATCTTAAATGTAATTTAGTTTTTAATAATGTAGATAAGACTTGGGATTGTCCATGTCATGGGTCAAGATTTGATATTGATGGAAATGTTTTGTTTGGCCCTTCCGTTTATAATATAAAATATAAAAACTAAAAATAATAGTTTGTTTATTGATTAATTAATTAAATATATTAAATTTTTAAAGAAAAATATAAATATTTTCTTTTTTTGTGGTATAATATACGAAGTTACGGGTGATTTTATATGAAAACAGATGATTTTGATTTTGAATTACCAGAAGAGTTAATTGCACAAACACCAATTGTTAAAAGGGATAGTTCAAGGTTAATGGTAGTAGATAAACAAACGGGAGAATTATCACATCATATATTTAGTGATATAGTTGATTTGTTAAATCCAGGGGATGTCCTTGTACTTAATGATACCAAAGTAATGCCTGCAAGACTTTTTGGAGTAAAGGAAGATACTTTAGCACATATAGAAGTATTACTTTTAAAAAATATTAAAGATGATATTTGGTCATGTTTAGTAAGACCTGGTAAAAGGGTAAAAGAAGGAACTGTAATATCTTTTGGAGATGGTTTATTAAAAGCTAAATGTATAAGTGTGAAAGAAGATGGAATAAGAGAATTTCAATTTATCTATGATGGAATATTTTATGAATTATTAGATAAACTAGGAACAATGCCTCTACCACCTTATATTAAGGAAAAATTAGAAGATAAAGATAGATATCAAACTGTATATGCTAAAAATATTGGTAGTGCTGCTGCTCCAACTGCAGGTCTACATTTTACTAAAGAACTTCTTGAAAATATTAAAAATAAAGGTGTTAAAATTTGTTATGTAACTCTACATGTTGGTCTTGGAACTTTTAGGCCAGTAACGGTAGAAGATGTAACTAATCATAAGATGCATTCAGAATATTACGAAATGGATGAAGAAGTTGCTAATACACTAAACAAAGCTAAAGAAGAAGGAAGAAAAATTATTAGTGTTGGTACAACATCAGTTAGAGTTTTAGAAACAGTAATGAATAAATATAATAAATTTTGTAAATGTAATGGATGGACTGATATATTCATATATCCTGGATATAAATTTAAAGCAGTAGATAGTTTAATAACAAATTTTCATTTACCTAAGTCTACATTAATTATGTTAGTTAGTGCTTTAGCTAGTAAAGACATTATTTTAAATGCTTATAAAGAAGCTGTTAAAGAAAAATATCGTTTTTTCTCTTTTGGAGATTCTATGTTTATTAAGTAATTATTATATAGTGGGGTGGTCTCGTGATTAATAATGATATTATTAATGAAATTAGAAATAAAAGTGATATTATAAGTGTAATATCAAATTATGTACCCCTTACTAAGAGAGGCAAAAACTATTTTGGAGTATGCCCATTTCATGATGATCATTCTCCTAGTATGAGTGTTAGCCCTGAAAAACAAATATATACATGTTTTTCTTGTGGAGCTACTGGTAATGTATTTACTTTTGTTTCAGAATATGAACATATAAGTTTTATTGAAGCAGTAAAACTCTTAGGTAATAAATTAGGATATAATTTAACTACAAATGAAAAAGTAGATACTAGAAGTGTGGATTATAAGATATATGAAATAGCAAGTAAATTTTATCAAAATAATTTAAATAGTAGTTTAGGTAAGAATGCAATAGAATATTTAGAAAAAAGAGGATTAAGTAGAGAAATTGTTAAGAAATTTGGTATAGGTCTTTCATTAAATAAAAGTACTCTTACTAATTTACTTATAAATAAAGGTATAAAACTAGATAAATTAATAGAATTAGGATTATCTAATACTTTATCTAATGATTTGTTTTTAAATAGAATAATGTTTCCTTTATTTGATTTAAGTGGTAATGTAGTGGCTTTTTCAGGCCGTATATATAATATGAAAGATAGCAGTAAATATATAAACACTAAAGAAACTCCTATTTTCAAAAAAGGAAATTTACTATATAATTATCATAATGCGAGAGAACACTTAAAGAAAAATGATTATGTTATAATTATGGAAGGATTTATGGACGTTATTAGAGCGTCTACTGTAGGAATTAATAACTGTGTTGCTACTATGGGAACTGCTTTTACTAAAGAACAAGCAACTATTGTAAGAAAAATGACAGATAATGTAATTTTATGTTTTGATGGTGATAAAGCTGGAGAAGATGCAACAATATCTGCAATTAATGTTTTAGAAGCAATTGGTATAAATCCAAAAATAATTAGATTAGAAAATGATTTAGATCCTGATGAATATATAATAAAAAATGGTAAAGAAGCATTTGTTAGCAAAATAGAAAAAGCTATAAATGTAGTAGAATACAAATTAGAATTATTAAAGAAAAATAAAAACTTTAATAATTTAGAAGATATATCAAATTATATTGATAATTCAATAAGAGAACTTACTAAAGTAAATGATGAAATATTAGTAGAACTTACTTTAAAAAAATTATCAATTGAATATAATATAGATTATGAATTGTTAAAAAAGAAATATGAAACTTATAATAATAAAGATGATAAAAAGGAAATAAAAGTAGTAAAAATAAATAAAAAAGGACTTACTGTTTATGAAAAAGCAGAAAGAAGTTTAATCTATTATATGTTAAAAAGTGACGATGTAGTTAAACAAGTAGAGAATAATATAAGTTATTTCCCTACTATGGAAATTAGATTTTTATCTAATGAAATTATTTGCTTTTATCATAAATATGGTAAAATAGATGTTGCGGACTTTATTAGTTTTATATCATCTAAAGAAGAATTGTTAAAAGTTTTATATGAAATATTAAATATGAATTTGAAAGATGAGTATACTAATTTAGAAATAGAGGATTATATAACAGTAATCAAGAAATATTTTAAAAAGAGTAAAATTAGTAAACTTGAAAAAAGTCTTAAAGAAGAAAATGATCCATTAAAACAAGCTGAAATACTTAGTGAAATAATGGCTGTAAAGGGAGTGAAATAATGATAGAAGAAATTAAAAGTTTTGAAGCAAGAAAAGAAGCGTTAATTAAGAAAGGTAAAGAAACAGGTTTTATTACTTATGAACAATTAGCAAGTGAACTTAAAGGATTAGAATTAGATAGTGATGCTCTTGATGATTTATACAATAGTTTAATTGAAAATAATGTCCAAATAGTAACTGAAGAAGATATGGATGATAATGAAGAAGCAAATGGAGGAGAGGATTTAGAACTTATATTACAAGATAGTAATATAGCTAAAGAATTAACTATTAATGATCCAGTTAGAATGTATTTAAAAGAAATTGGTAAAATTAGTTTGTTATCTCTTGAAGAAGAAACAGCATTATCAGCAAGAGTTGCCGAAGGTGATGAAGAAGCTAAAAACAAATTAGCAGAATCTAATTTACGTTTAGTAGTATCTATTGCTAAAAGATATGTAGGTAGAGGAATGTTATTTTTAGATTTAATTCAAGAAGGTAATATTGGACTTATGAAAGCAGTAGAAAAATTTGATGCAGATAAAGGATATAAATTTTCTACTTACGCAACATGGTGGATTAGACAAGCAATAACAAGAGCAATAGCAGACCAAGCAAGAACTATAAGAGTTCCAGTTCATATGGTTGAAACAATAAATAAATTATCTAGATGTCAAAGACAACTAACTCTTGAATTAAACAGAGAACCTACAGATGAAGAACTTGCTAAAAAGATGGGACTTTCAGTTGATAAAATCAGAGAAGTAGTAAAAATTGCTCAAGAACCAGTAAGCTTAGAAACTCCAATAGGAGAAGAAGATGATTCTCATTTAGGAGATTTTGTTAAGGATGAAAGAAGCATGTCTCCAGAAGAATTTACTATTCATGAACTTTTAAAAGATGAAATTTCCGATGTTTTACTTACTTTAACAGAAAGAGAAGAACAAGTATTAAGACTTAGATTTGGACTTGATGATGGATCATGTAAAACATTAGAAGAAGTAGGCCAAATGTTTGGAGTTACAAGAGAAAGAATTAGACAAATAGAAGCTAAAGCTTTAAGAAAGTTACGCCATCCTTCAAGAAGTAGAAAATTAAAGGATTTCTTAAATGATTAAACTTTCAAAAAGATTAGAAACAGTGGCTAGTTATGTTGATGATAATGCAAAATTAGTTGATATTGGATGTGATCATGGACTTCTTGATATATATTTAGCACAAAATAGAAAAAATATCACTATAATAGCTAGTGATATTAATAAGAATGCATTAGATAATGCAATATGTAATATAAAAAAACATAAACTAGAAAATATTATTAGTTATAGAATTAGTAATGGTCTAGATAATATTAATGCAGAAGAAATAGATACTGTTGTGCTTTCAGGAATGGGGTCTCATACTATTGTTGGAATATTATATAAAAATTTAGCAAAACTTAAGAATGTTAACAATATTATAGTACAAAGTAATAATCATATTGATTTTTTAAGATATAAAATAACGAAAATAGGGTACTACATAAAAGATGAAAAATTAGTTAAAGATGCTGGAATTATATATACAATTATATGTTTTAGTAAAGGAAGGCGTTATTATAATAGAAGAAAGATTTATTTTGGTCCTATTCTTTTAAATAATCAAGATAAACTTTTTAAAGAAAAATATGGTGATGAATTAAACAAACTAAAGATATTGTATAAATTAATTCCTAAAAATCATTATCATCATAGAATTAAAACATATTTAAAAATAAGAATGTATAAAAAAATCAATTTATAGAAGTTTATACTTCTTTTTTTAGGAATACTTTCTTTTTGAAAAAGTTTAATTCTTCTTCTGTACATTGTTCTTCTTCAAAAAGAATTGGAATAATATAGTCATTTTCATTTATCTCAATATCATATTTTAATGATTTAAAGATTGATTTAATGAAATCTTTTAAAGTTCTACTATTGCCATCATAAAATGGTTGCATATATAATATTTTTCCAGTTACATTTAATACAACTTCTATTAAAGAATTTATATCATCTAAATCCTTTATACTTTGATATAAAATATAAATTAGATTATTAATTTCTTCTAAATCATTATAATTCTTGATTCTTAGATTGTCTCCTTTAAAATATAGTTTATTTATACATATTAATTTATAAAAATACGGAAATTTTTCTTTCATTTCAATCACCAGTTTTTATTTTAACAAATTAATTAATATAAGTCTATAATTTTAATTTATAAAGAAATTAGGTAAATAGTCTTCTTGACTTACTATTTCTTTTTTTTCTTCTGTTATTACATTGGTAGAATTAACATTATTAATATTATTAATGTTATTATTTTGGTTGTTATTAATTTTAGAAGGTGATGTTTCATTCTTAAAAGCATTTGCTAAACGTATCATAGACTTCATATTATTAAGCATTGGTCCTGCTTGTTTAACTACTGGTATTGCTTGATTTATGACACCTAAAGTTCTTGAAGCATTATTTAATAACCCTCCCCAATTAATTCCTCTTATGGCGCTTGTCGCACCTCCTAATTTTCCTAGAAATCCAGTCTTAGCTATAGGTAAAGTTCTATTAAAGGCTCTTATTGGCATAGTATACGGCATAAAATAATTGTTTCCATACATAATTAACACCCTTTCTAAAATAATATATGAAAAATATTAAAAATGGTGAAAAAATATAGATTTTATGTTACAATGATATAAGATAAGGAGAGAGAGTTTATGACCAATAATAGACTAAAAGAGAAGAATCCTAATATGAATGAAAAGACAAAAAATAAAAGTAATAAAAAAAATAGATATATTTATCTTGTAAAAGATTCTGAAGGCAAAAAAATAAAAGGATATTTTGATGCTTTTACTAAAGTTGATGTACATTTGTTTTTATCTAGTCAAGGATATGAAATAATTAGTATTAAAGAAGATAAATTATCTACAATTATTGGTTTATCTCAATTATCGCCTAGATCTAAAATGAAGGCTAAGGAATTAACTTTCTTTTTAACTCAATTATCTACATATATTAAAACAGGAATACCATTATCTGATGCCATGGGAATATTAAGTAGACAGTCAAAGAAATCTAAAGATAGGTATTTGTATCAACGAATTGTTTTTGAACTTAATTCAGGTGTTTCTTTTAGTGAAGCATTAGAAAAACAAGGAGAAGTATTTCCAAGATTACTTATTAATATGATTAAAACATCTGAACTTACTGGAGATGTAACTGAAGTATTAGATGATATGGCTATTTATTATAAAAATGTAGATGAAACTAGAAAACAAGTTGTTAGTGCAATGACTTATCCTAGTATTATATTTGTTTTTGCTATGTGTATTCTATCTTTTATATTAATATATATTGTTCCTGATTTTGTTTCAATGTATGATGAATCAGGAATGGAACTTCCTAAAATAACATTATTTATTATTAATATTAGTGATTTTGTAAGAATAAATTATCCAATTATTATTATGACTATATTAATAATTGTGTTTAGTATAATATTTTTATATAGAAAAGTTACTGCTTTTAGAACTTTAGTTCAATATGTATTAATGCATATTCCAGTTATTAAAAATATTATTATATATAAAGAAATAATAATGTTCACTGGCACTTTTGCTTCTCTTTTAAATCATGAAGTGTTTATTACTAATAGTATGGAAATATTAAAAAAAGTTACTAATAATGAAATCTATAAAAAAATTATAAAAAAATCTATTAATAATTTAAGTTCTGGAGAATCTTTATCTTCATCTTTTAAAGGACATTGGGCTTTTCCAGGTGTTGCATATGAAATGCTTTTAACAGGAGAAAATACAGGAAGATTAGGACCAATGATGCAATCAGTATCTGAATACTATCAAAGTGAACAAAAAACATTAGTTAGTCAACTAAAAAGTTTAATAGAACCTATTATGATTGTAACTTTAGCAATAATTGTAGGTATAATTTTATTAGCAGTAATTATTCCAATGTTTTCAATGTATGAGGGTATATTATAATAGAAAGGATTAGTTATGTTTTATGTTATATTTTTTATATTGGGAAGTATAATGGGGTCCTTTTTCCATGTAGTAGCTACTAGAATGAGTAATGAAGAATCTATTGTAACTCCTAGTTCGCATTGTCATATATGTGATCATAAATTAAAATGGTATGAATTAATACCAATAGTATCATATTTGATACAAGGAGGTAAGTGTCGTAAATGTAAAGAAACATTACCTCTTAGTTATTTGATAATAGAAGTTGTTACAGGAATATTATATGTTGTATGTTATCATGAATATGGGTTTACTAATGAGCTAATTATAAGCCTTATATTTGTATCAATTTTAATAATAGTAATTATTAGTGATATAGAGTATATGATAATATTAGATGAGGTACTAGTATTTGGTAGTGTTATTACAATAATATCTTATTTAATTTTATATGGACTTGATATAACAGTATATCATGTACTTGATGCAGCATTAGCATTTGTAGCAATGTATGCTTTAAAACTATTAGGAGATTTTATGTTTAAAAAAGAATCCCTTGGAGGGGGAGACATTAAATTAATGTTTTTCTTTGGATTGGTATTAGGATTAGATTTGTCTGTAGTTACAATATTTGCAGCAACTTTTATTGCTTTTCCAATAGCGTTATTTATATTGTTTTCAAGGAAAGACAATATGATTCCGTTTGGACCATTTTTAAGTATGGCTGCAATTTTGATATTAATATCAGGAATTACAGTAACAGATATTATAAATGTTATCGTTAATAAATAAGAACAAGTTGTTCTTTTTTTCTTTTTGTGTTGTTTTAATTAATAAAATAAGTTATAATTTAAGTGAAAGAATGGTGATAATGTGGCATATATAGAAGTTAAAAATATTTGTAAATCATATACAATGGGAGAAGTTACTATTAAAGCAATAGAAAATATTTCATTTGATATTGAAAAAGGAGAATTAGTAGTAATACTAGGGCCTTCAGGAGCTGGTAAAACAACAGTATTAAATATACTAGGAGGAATGGATACAGCAGATAAAGGTAAGATAATTATTGATGGAGTAGATATATCTAAATATAAAAAGAAAGAACTTACTAATTATCGTAGATATGATATAGGTTTTGTTTTTCAATTTTATAATCTAGTAGGTAATCTTACTGCTCTTGAAAATGTATCACTTGCTAGTCAAATATGTAAGAATCCCAAGGATAGTAAAGAAACTTTAAAAAGTGTAGGACTACTTGATAGAATTAATCATTTTCCTGCTCAACTTTCTGGAGGGGAACAACAAAGAGTAAGTATTGCTAGAGCCCTTGCTAAGAATCCTAAATTGCTTCTTTGTGATGAACCAACTGGAGCCCTTGACTCTAAAACCGGTAAAAAAGTCTTATCGGTACTTCAAAAAACTTGTCATAGTTCTGGAATGACTACTATTATAATAACGCATAATGCCATAATATCAGAAATGGCTGATAAAGTGATTAAAATTAAAAATGGTAAAGTAGAAGATATTGTCATTAATAAAAATCCAAAACTAGTTGAGGAGATAGACTGGTAATGTTAATATATAAAAATAGTTTTAAAAAAATAAAAAAGTCTTTAGGTAGATTTATATCACTAATACTAATAGTAGCCTTAGGAAGTGCTTTTTTCTCAGGGATAAGAGAAGCTTCTAGTGATATGATAAAAACTATGGATAAATATTATGATGATACTCTTTTAATGGATTATAAAATAGTAAGTACAATGGGTCTTACTGACGATGATGTTTTATCAATTAAAGAATTATCAGATGATTTAATTGTAATACCTACTTATTCATTTGATATTTTAGTAGATGGAAATGTAGCAAGAATTCATGCTATTGAAGAAGATGTAAATAAAGTAAATCTTATATCAGGAAGAATGCCTAATAGTAAAAATGAATGTTTAGTCGAAGATGGTAAATATGCTATTGGTGATAAAATAAGAATTGAAGATAATGACTATATCAATAATAATGAATTTACAGTAGTAGGTACTATTACAAGTTCTTTATATACATATAAAAATAAAGGAATATCTAGTGTTGGAGATGGTAAATTAGATACTTATATTTATATACCAAAAGATAATTTTGATATGGAATATTATACGGAAATATATTTAAGGGATAAAAATAGTATCAATTATGTAGCATATGAAGAACAATATCTAGATAATATAAATAAATTAGAAAATAAATTAAAAGATTTAAAACCTATTAGAGAAACAATTAGATATGAAGAAATATTAAAAGAAGCTACTGATAAGATAAATGAAGCAGAAGATAAATTAATAAAAGAAAAAAATGAAAATGGTAAAAAGTTAGAAGACGCTAAAAAAGAACTTGATGATAATAAAAAATTAATTGAAGACTCTAAAGTAAAGTGGTTACAAGGTAAAAATGAATTAGAACAAACTAAAGAAAGTACTGAAAGTGAACTTACAAGTGCTAAAGAGAAGTTAAAACAGGGAAAAGAAGAATATAATAATGCATTAAATAATTATGGATTAAAAGAAGAGGAACTAGATAGTAAGTTAGAAGAAATAAATAATAATATAACTAATATTGAAAATATATTAAGTAGTTTAGAACCAAATACACCAGAATATATTAAATATAGTGCTATGTTAGAAGAATTAAATAAGAATAAAAGTAATTTAGAACTTCTTATAAATACTAAGAAAGAATTAGAAAATAATGAAAAATTGCTTATTGAAAAAGAAGAATTATGGAATAGTGAATATAACAAGGCTTTAAAAGAATTAGAAAGTAATTATCAAAAAATAAGTGATAGTGAACAACAATTAGATGAAGGATACAAAGAATACCAAGAAAATTATGATAAATATATAAGTGAAATAGAAAAAGCGGAAAAAGAAATAGAAGATGCCCGTAAAGAACTTGATGAAATAGAAAAACCTAATTGGTATTTATTATCAAGAGAAGATAATAGTGGTTATACTAATTTTTATGAGAGTGCTACTAAAATAGATTCAATTGCAGCAGTATTTCCTATATTCTTTATGTTAGTAGTATTTTTAATGAGTTTAAATACTATGACAAGAATGATTGAAGAAGAAAGAAGTGAAATAGGTCTTTATGTATCTTTAGGTATAAGTAAGATAAAAATATTTAGTAGTTATTTATTTTATGTATTAATTGCTACTTCTTTAGGACTTATTATAGGACTTTCCATAGGATATGCTTATGTACCACATATCTTATATAGTGTTTATAAAGCTAATTTTATAATACCTAAACTAATTACATATGCAGAAGTAATTCCTTGTGTATCAATTATTGTAATTACACTTATTCTTATGATATCAGTAACTTTAATTACTATTAATAAAAACTTTAAATATATGCCTGCCACATTGCTTAGACCGGAAGCACCTAAAAATGGTAAAAAAGTATTACTTGAAAGAGTAAAAATAATATGGAATAGATTATCATTTATTTGGAAAGTTACTGTTAGAAATTTATTTAGATACAAAAAAAGAATTGTAATGACTATTCTCGGAATATCTGGTTGTACAGCATTACTTCTTACTGGTTTTGGAATAAGAGATAGCGTTAGTTCTTTAATCGATATCCAATATAATAAAATTCATGTATATGATTCTATGTTAATATTAAAAGATGAACAGAGTACTACTAATGAAGATATAAATAATTTGTTAGAAAGTAAAGGTATCAGTAACTTATTATATACACATATGGAAAATTATACTTTTAGTGCTGATGATAAAAAAATAGATACTTATGTTCTTGCATTTGAAGATACATCTTTATTAGATAAATATATTAAGATAAATGATTTAGAAGGAAATAAATTAACTTTATCTGATAATGGTGTAATTATTACAAAGAAGATGGCAGAACTTCTAAATGTTAAAGTAGGAAATACTATTCAAATTAGAAATAGTAATAATGAATTATTTATATTAAAAGTAGAAGGTATATGCGAGAATTATGTAAATAGTTATATTTATATGAATGCAAATTATTATACTAAAGTATTTGGAGATATTACTTATAATACAATTATTACTAATGTAGGTGATAATGATTATGATAAATTATCAGAGGAATTAATAGATAGTAATTATTTTAGTAGCATTCAATATACTAAAGATAATATTAGTATTTTAGAAGATATAATTGATGGTATGAATAATATAGTGTATTTAATAATTGTATCGTCTAGCTTACTTGCAATTATTGTTTTATATAATTTAACTACTATTAATATAAATGAAAGAACAAGAGAAATAGCAACTTTAAAAGTATTAGGATTCCATGATAAGGAAGTATCTAATTATGTATACAGAGAAACATTAATACTTACAATTATAGGAATAATATTAGGATTATTTTTAGGAGTAACTTTAAACTTATTTGTACTTATGATTGCGGAAACAGAAGAATTATTATTTATAAAAGATATTCATCTACTAAGTTATATACTTACATTTATAATAATGATTGTATTTACAATAATAGTAGAAATAATGACATATTTTATTTTAAAGAAAATAGATATGATAGATTCTTTAAAGAGTGTTGAATAAGAAACTTTTGGATTAATTCCATTAGTTTTTTTGTTGTATTTTTAAAGTTTATTTAGTATAATTTAAGTAGGAGAGATATTTATGTTTTATATGTGGTTAATTATAGTAATTATTTTAGGTTTTATTGAAGCAATAACTGTTGATTTAGTGACTATTTGGTTTATAATAAGTGGTATTATTGCGATGCTTTTATCTTTTGTTACTGATAATGTCTTTATTCAGTTTGCAAGTTTTGTAATATTAGGGATATTATTTATGTTATTAACTAAACCTTTTATTAAGAAAGTTAAACATAATGAAAGGACTAATATTGATAGAATTATTGGTATGAAAGGAAAAGTAACTGAAACAATTGAAAAGAATGGAATTGGGGAAGTTAAAGTTGATGGTAAATTATGGTCAGCTTATAGTGATAAAGAAATAAAGGTTGGTAGTACTATAAAAGTACTTTCAATAAATAGTGTAAAATTAAAAGTAGAGGAGTGGAAAGATTAGTATGGATATTTTAATAATTTTACTTATTTTGGTGGCTATTTTTGCAATACCTTGTATAACAATAGTACCACAGGCTAAAAACTATGTAATAGAGAGAATTGGCTCTTACTATCAAACATGGGGAAATGGGCTTCATTTTAAACTACCTTATATAGATAGAATTGCTAATAAAGTTAGTTTAAAAGAAATAGTTAAAGATTTTGCTCCACAACCTGTAATTACTAAAGATAACGTTACTATGCAAATAGATACAGTAGTATATTATCAAATTACAGATGCAAAATTATATACTTATGGGGTAGAGAATCCTGTTAATGCAATTGAAAATTTAACTGCTACAACACTTAGAAATTTAATTGGAGAATTAGAGCTTGATCAAACATTAACTTCAAGAGATATTATTAATTCGAAAATGCGTGCTATCTTAGATGAAGCAACAGATCCATGGGGAATTAAAATAAATAGGGTAGAAGTTAAAAATATTATACCCCCAAGAGATATTCAAGAAGCAATGGAAAAACAAATGCGTGCAGAACGTGAAAGAAGAGAAAAAATTCTTCAAGCTGAAGGAGAAAAGAAATCGTCTATCTTAATTGCAGAAGGGGAAAAAGAAAGTGCTATTTTAAGAGCAGAAGCTAAAAAACAAGCTCAAATTAAAATTGCTGAAGGTGAAGCAGAAGCTTTACTTAAGATTAAACAAGCAGAAGCAGAAGGTATTAAATTATTAAAAGATGCTAAAGCTGATAAGTCAGTACTTGCAATTAAAAGTTTTGAAGCTTTAGAGAAAGTTGCTAATGGCCAATCAACAAAAATAATTATTCCATCAGAACTTCAAAATATTGCTAATGCGGGTGTTGTATTAAGTGAAATGTTAAACGAAAAGAAATAGTATTTACTACTGTTTCTTTTTTGTTTATAATATATATTGGTGATTTTTATGAAGTCTAAAAAGTATATAGCTATAGAATTATTGTGTATATTTATAGTAACATTATTATATAATTTATTTTGTAATCCTGTAATTTTAGATGAAATATGGAATTATGGTTTTACTTATAATATTGCTAATGGATTAATACCTTATAAAGATTTCAATATGGTTATAACCCCTTTTTATCCTTTTTTAGGAGCATTATTTCTTATAATATTTGGTAAAAGCTTATTGGTTTATCATATTTTTAATGCTTTAATTTGTACTGGTATTTTTTATTTTATGAAAATTACATTGAATAAAAGTTACTACATTGTTTATTCAATTTTATTATTAGTTTCTCTACCTAATTATAGTCTCTTTTCAATTTTGTTGTTATATATAATTCTTTATTTAGAAGATAATAAAAAGAATGATTTTTTGATAGGAATATTTATAGGATTAACATTTTTAACTAAACAAAATATAGGAATTATGTTTATCTTACCAAGTATATTAACAAAAAAGTTTAAAAAAATTAAAAATAGAACGATAGGTTTTATCATTCCAAATATTATTTTCTTTTTATATTTAATTATTACAGATAGTTTATTATCTTTTATTGATTATGCTTTTTTAGGTTTATCTAGTTTTGCTGAAAATAATATTCTTTTTAGTATGTGGGGAACTTTAACAATTATTGCAATTATATATTTAATTTATCAATATATGATAACTAAAGATATAAAAGTTCTGTATTTATTATTTTTTCAAATTATAGCTTATCCTATATTTGATACATATCATGTACTTATACCTTTTATACCTGTTTTAGGATATTTCCTTTCAAAGTTAAATTTAGTAGTAAAAGTAACTCAAGTTGCATTTATTATATTTATAGGTATCGTTTTTGCATATAATATTAATAATATATTAAATGGTAATAATAGATTCCCTAATGATACTAATGTATGTAAAATGCGAATCCTTGATGATAATACAATATCTAATATTAAGGAGGTTTCTAATTATTTAAAAGAGAATAAAGATGTTTATATAATTAATGATAAAGCTTATGTCTACAAATTAGAATCTGATATACCTATAAATAAATTTGATTTATTAAATGATGGTAATTTAGGAAAAGATGGTGACATAAGATTAATTAAAGAAATAGAATATAAATGTAGAGAAAAAGTTTGCACTTTTTTAATGCGAGAAGATGAAATTTATGATGATACTTTAACACAAACAAATAGGAAAATCATAAACTATATTAATGATAACTATAAAAAGGTAGGAAAAATAATTGATTTAACAATTTATCAAAATACATAATTAGAATAGTTAATTATCTGATAAAAGAAATATGGTGTAAAAAGTCGTGCTTTTTTGTTATAATATAATTACAAATTAATAATTATTTGTTATAATTATATATAGACAAAAAGAGGTGAAAAAGTGAGAGTAATAGTTAGTGCTGGAGGAACTGGAGGACATATATATCCTGCTTTAGCCATTATAAATAAAATTAAAGAAGAAGAACCAGATAGTGAGTTTTTATATATAGGTACAAAAAATAGAATGGAAAAAGATATTGTACCAACTTACGGAATTAAATATAAAGGAATAGAAGTAAGTGGATTTAAAAGAAAATTAACACTTGATAATATTAAAACAATTACAAGTTATTTAAAAGCAAGAAAAGAATGTTTAAAAATTATTGAAAAGTTTAAACCAGATGTAGTAATAGGAACTGGTGGTTATGTAACAGGACCAGTTATTTGGGCTGCTAAAAAATTAAAAAAGAAAACATTTATTCATGAACAAAATTCTGTAGTAGGTCTTGCTAACAAATATTTAAGTAGATATGCTGATAAAATTGGAGTATGTTTTGAGTCTGCTAAAAATAGCTTCCCTAAGGAGAAAGTTTATTTAACTGGTAATCCATGTAGCGATAAAGCTATTAATGCTAAAAAAGTAAATGTTGAAGATTATGGATTATCTAAAGATAAAAAAACAGTTTTAATAGTTATGGGGTCTTTGGGTAGTAGAACTATTAATGAAAAGATAATGAGTTTTATTGATAATTTTAGAAATAAAGATTACCAAGTGATTTTTGTGGTAGGTAAAAAATATTTAGAACAAAACAAAAAACAAATATTGCCAAGTAATGTAAAATTAGTATCATATATTGATAATTTGCCAGGCCTTATGAAGTCAGTAGATGTAATGGTTTCTCGTTCAGGAGCATCCACTATTAGTGAAATAACTGCAGTAGGTATTCCTACTATATTTATACCAAGCCCATATGTAACAAATAATCATCAATATAAAAATGCAATGGATTTAGTAAATAGAAAAGCAGCATTAATAATTGAAGAAAAAGATTTAACAAAAGAGGTTTTATTTAAACAAATAGATAGAGTTTTAAAGAATGAAAAAAATTATGAAACCTTAAAAAATAACGTAAGTAAATTAGGAATAAAAAATAGTTCCGGTAAAATTTATGAGCTATTAAAGGATTTGATATTAGATGATAAAAGATTTTTTTAAAGAGAATAATATTGAATTTATAAGTAATGTTAATCTTGGAGATTATAATACATATCATGTAAATTCAAAAGCGTTAGGAATGGTATTCCCTGGTAGTATAGATGAGTTAGTAAAAATAATTAGATATTTAAAAGAAAATAATATTAACTATAGATTTTTAGGAAATGGTTCCAATATAATACTATCTAAAGAATATTATGATTTAATATTTATTAAGTTAGATAAGTTAAATAATTATAAAGTAGAAGGTACTACTGTCACTGTAGAACCAGGAGTATCTTTAATAAAGTTATCACTAGACTGTGCTAAGTTAGGACTTAGTGGTCTTGAATTTATGTGCGCACTTCCTGGGCATATGGGAAGTTCAGTTGCCATGAATGCTGGAGCGTATAAAAGTTCTATAAGCGATGTCTTAGTAAGTGCAAAAGTACTTAATGATAAATTAGAAGTGATAACTATGACTAATAAAGAACTAGAGTTTAAATATCGTGATTCATTTTTAAAACATCATAGGGATTATATATGTTTAGAAGCAACTTTAGAACTAAAAAATGGTAATACTGAAGATATATATGAATTAATGTCTAAAAGGCAAACAAAAAGAATAGAAACACAACCTTTAGAGTATCCATGTGCAGGGAGTGTATTTAGAAATCCTGAAGGATTATATGCTGGAGAATTAATTGAAAAATGCGGATTAAAAGGAACTAATATCAATGGAGCAGAAGTATCTGAGAAGCATGCTAACTTTATTATTAATAAAGGTGGAGCTAAAGGGGAAGATATTATTAAGTTAATTAAATTAATTAAAGAAAAAGTATATGAAAAATATAAGGTTGAATTAATTTTAGAACAAGAAATAATATAGTTAAGGTGATGTTATGCCTAATAAAAAGAAAATAAGGGTTAAAGTAAAAAAAAGAAAGTTAAAAATAAAGAATATTTTAATATTGTTATTATTATTAATATTGTTATATTTTGGTATTAATTATATATTACATATAAAAATTAAAAATATATATATAATAAATAATAATATAGTACCTGATAAAGATATAATAAATTCTGCAAAGTTAGAAGAATATCCATCGTTTTTGCTTACTACAAGTAGAGAAATAAAAAATAACATATTAAAAAATGATTATATAAAAGAAGTATCTGTTACTAAAAAAATAGGTAGTAAAGTATATATTGATATAGAAGAATATAGAACTTTGTGTTTATATAATAATGAAATAATATTAGAAAGTGGTAACAAAGTAGAAAATATATATGACTTAAATTTACCTATATTATTAAATGATGTAAGTAGTGTATATAAAGATTTTATAAATTATTTTTCTAAAATAGATACTAACATAATAACTAAAATATCAGAAATAGAATACGTACCAAATGAAGTAGATAAACAAAGATTTTTACTTACTATGAATGATGGAAATTATGTATATATTACTTTAACTAAAATAAATAAAATAAATAAATATAACAGTATAAAAGACCAATTAGAAGGCAAATTAGGTATAATATACTTAGATTCTGGAGATTATGTAGAAATAAAAGAGTAGTTCGTTAATGAATTACTCTTTTATCTATCTAAATCTTTTGTTAGAATATATAAATCTACTAAAGCAGATATAGCTACTAAAATATATACTAATCTAGTAAGAAGACTACCTGCTCCAAATAAATATTCTACTAAGTTAAAATCAAATATTCCTACTAGTCCCCAATTGATACCACCAATTATACAAAGAACTAATGTAGTTTTAAGTAACATATTCATAAATTTCCTCCTTTTTCTAATTATATAGTTTCCAAAAAATGTAATAATATACATTAAATAAAAAAATATATTGACTTAATAAATAAATGTAATATATAATTAAAAAGACATTTGCAAAGTTAAGATATTATACATACATTTTTTACTACATGAAATATTGTAGTTTTTTGCGTTGTATAAAAGGAGGATTTATGAAAATAAGTGAAAGTGAAATGCAAAAAGAAAGAAAATATCTTGATGACACAGTTACTTTAATTAGAAAGAAAATATCAGAATTAGGCCAAGAACTATATGATGATGATGAAAAAATTTTAGAATTTAAAAAATTTATGTGGGATTCTAAAGCAAGTATGGATCCTGGAGAAATGAAGAATATGATGGTTGAAAACGATTTGCAAGTAAGAATAATGATGAATAAGGGTCAGTATTTACAAAAACTATATCGTTCTCAAAATAAACCATATTTTGCATCAATTATATTTAATGATGAATTAATTTATATGGGAATTACTCATGTTGAAGATAATTTAAATTATTTAGTTCATGACTGGAGAAGTCCTATATGTAATTTATATTATGATTATGAAGTAGGAGAAGCTAAATATTTAGCACCAGATGGAATTATTGAAGGAAATCTTTCTAGGAAAAGACAATATATAATTGAAGATGGTAAATTATTAAATATTTTTGATAATAGTATTAATATATCAGATGAATTATTACAACAAGTACTTGCTACTGAATCATCAGATAAAATGAAAAATATTGTTAATACTATTCAAAAAGAGCAAAATGCTATTATTAGAAATACTGATGACAAGAATTTAATAGTCCAAGGTATTGCAGGTAGTGGTAAAACTTCAGTAGCCCTTCATAGAATAGCTTTCTTATTATATCGTATTGCTAATTTAAACTCTAAAAATATTCTTATATTTTCTCCTAATAATATATTTACAGAGTATATATCTAATGTCTTACCAGAATTAGGAGAAGATAATACTTATTCGATTACTTTTACAAGTTTCTTAAAAGATAAAATAAAAGAATATAAAATTATTGAAGATTTTACATCATTTATTGAAAGATATTATAAAGGCAATGTATTGGATAAAGATGTAATTAAATATAAGCAATCAGATGAAATTATCGAAGATATTAATAGCTATCTAAATGATTTGATTAATAATCTAACATTTACTGATAATTTAATATTTGATAAATATGTATTTTATACTAAAGAAGAACTTAATAATATGTTAAAAAATAGATATTCAAGATTCCCAATATTTGAAAGAATTAAACAAATGTCTATTAAAATTAGTGAAATGAATTATGAAGGAAGAACTACTAAGAGTAAAAGTATTGAAAAAGAATTATATAAAATAATTAATATATCTAAAGATTATAAAAAGATATATAAAGATTTCTATGTATCTAATTATAGTAAATATCATAGTTATATTGATAATGGAAAATGTATAAACTATGAAGATGCTTGCTTGTTTTTATATATAAAAAGTGTTCTTGAAGGATTTGATACCAATCATTATATTAAACAAGTAGTAATAGATGAAGCCCAAGATTATACAAAACTACAGTATTTAATTATAAAGAATACTTTTAAGACTGCTAATTATACAATTTTAGGGGATATTAATCAAACAATAAATCCATATTATAAATATGATTCTTTAGAAGTATTAAAAGATATATTTGATAGTAGTAAATATTTAGAATTAAATAAAACATATAGATCTACTAGTAAAATAATTGAATATACAAATAATATTTTAGGACTTGAACATGTAAGTGCTATTAGAAATAATAATGCAAGTGACGTAGTTGTAAGAAATAGTGAAGAATATAATGATATATTAAACGATTTAAATAATTTAAATAATATATCTAAATCAGTGGCTATAATAACTAAAGATAATATAGAATGTGATAAAATATATGATTATTTAAAAGATAAAATAGATATTGTTAAAATAGATAATGGTAGTGATAAATTTTCTAGAAAATTAGTAATAGTACCTTCATATATCGCGAAAGGATTAGAATTTGATTCCGTAATTGTATATACGAGTAGAGATAATAAATATACTAAAGATGAAAAATATTTATTCTATGTAGCATGTACAAGAAGTCAACATAATTTAATTGTTTATAATCAATAAAAAAATATACATAATTCATCATAACTCTATTTTATATGAGTATAATTTAATTGAAAGACGAGAGGTGAATTATGAAAAAAATATTTTTATTTCTAATATTAGGTTCTTTATTAATAACAGGATGTAGTATTAGAAAGAAAGATGCTAGTGAAGAATTTTCTAAAAAAATAGAAAAAGCAAGTAGTTATTATGTTGAAGGTTCTATGGATATAATTAATAATGAAGATACTTATACTTACGATGTTAAAGTATCTTATCAAAAAGATAATAATTATAAAGTAGAACTTACTAATATTTCTAATAATCATAAACAAGTGATACTTAGAAATAGTGATGGAGTTTATGTTGTAACACCATCTTTAAATAAAAGTTTTAAATTTCAAAGTGATTGGCCACACAACAATTCACAAGTATATTTATTAGGTTCATTAGTGGAAGACTTAAGTAATGATGAAAATAAAAAAGTTGAAGAAACTGATGATGGATATACTCTTACTTCAAAAGTGAATTATCCAAATAATAAAAAACTAGTTAATCAAAAAATTAAATTAGATAAGAATTATGAAGTAAAAGAAGTAATAGTAGTAGATGAAAGTGATAATACTCAAATAAAGATGGTATTTAATAAGATAGATTTAAAATCTGAGTTTGATGATAATTATTTTAAGTTAAATGAATTAATTAAGGAAGAGAATAGAAATGAAGATAGCAGCACAAATACTAATACAAACGCAAACTCTAACGAAAATACTAATAAAAATACTAATACCAACGAAAATACAAATACAAATGAAAATGAAGATAATAAAGAACAAACAAATAATAGCGAAAATGAAACTACTGAAAATAATTCAACAACAGAGAATACTGCAACAATTGAAGATATAATATATCCGATGTATTTACCTACTAATACGTATTTACAAAGTCAAGAAACAATAAATACTGATGATGGTCAAAGACTTATATTAACTTTTAGTGGAGATAGTCCGTTTACACTAATAGAAGAAACTGTGTCTTATGAAGAAGAACATCTTATTATTCCAACTTTCGGAGAACTTACACATTTATCTGATACTGTAGGAGTAGTTAATGATAATTCTGTAAATTGGTTTAGTAATGGTGTAGAATACTTTGTAGTTAGTGAAAAATTATCCACTGATGAACTGTTAGAAGTAGCAAGAAGTATAAGTGTCCTTCCTGTATCAAAATAATTATATATATTGATGATAAAGCATAATAAAAATGCTTTTTTTTCTTTACTGTAAAACGTATATTTGCTATAATTACTATGAGGTGTATATATATGGGAAGAGAGTTAAAAAGAAAACAAGCTAAAAAAGAAGGAAAGAATTTAAAAAAAGAATTATATGATATGAATACAGATAATGATAATCAAATATATAAGTTTGCTAAAATAACAATTATATTACTTATTATATTTGTAGTATTATATATAGTAGTAGGAGTCTTTGTTACTAAAGAAATAGATTGGTTTAGTAATAAAGATAATGAAGTTGCTGATTTAGTTAATAATAAAATACTTGCTAGTTCTATATTTAATCAAAAAGAAGAAGAATATTATGTATATTTTTATGATTTTGAAAATATGAATAGCACTATTGAATCAACATTAACTAGTAAATTATCTGAATCTAAAATATATAGGGTAAATACAAAAGATGCTTTAAATCAAAATTATGTTACTCAAGGTTCTGGAAATAAATCTGCTAAAACATTAGAAGATCTTAAAGTAGTAGATAATACTTTAATTAAAATAGTAAATAATGAAGTAGTTAGTTACTATGAAACAGAAGATGAAATAGTTAGTGGTTTAGAGTAGGATATTATGAAAAAATTATATATAGATTTTGATGGAGTTATTTTAGATACAATAAAAGTAACTTATCCTATGTTAAAAAAATTAAATATAAGTCCAAAAGATGAGGAAGCACTTGATTTTTACTATAATTTAGATTGGGATCATATAATAAAGCAGACACCTGAAATTAATGATAGTATTAATTGTATTAAAAAGATAATTAAAAGTAACCTTTTTGAAGTAAAAGTATTAACTCATATTATTTCTTATAATGAGGGCTTAGGGAAAATAAGATATTTAAAGTCTAGAGTACCAGAATTAGAAGTAATATTAGTCCCTAAAGAAATTAATAAATGTGATATCGTAAATCCTAAAGATGCAATATTAATTGATGACTTCTTAGGAAATTTGGATTTATGGCATAAACATGGCGGAATTGCTGTTAAATTTTCCGATAATGGTAAGAAAAGTAAATATATAACTATAACTAAATTAGATCAAATATTAGATATAGAAAGTGTTAAGGAAGTGTAACTATGAATAATAATATACTTAAAAATATAAAAGGAACTTTTGATAGTTTACCTAATGAACAAATAGTTAAAAATCAAATAATTAGTAAATTAAAGAATAATTTTGAAGCATATGGTTATTTACCATTAGAAACTTCTATATTATGTAATTATGATTTACTTGCTTCTAAATATGCAGGAGGAGCAGAAATATTAAAAGAAGTATATACTTTAAAAGATCAAGGTAATAGGGATATAGGACTTAGATATGATTTAACTGTGCCTTTTTCTAAAGTAATTGCAGCTAATGTTAATAAAGAAATTTCTTTACCTTTTAGAAGATATGAAATAGGTAAAGTATTTAGAGATGGACCTGTTAAATTAGGAAGAAACAGAGAATTTTATCAATGTGACGTTGATTTATGTGGTATAAGTGGAATATATCCAGAAATAGAAATGTTATTAATGGCTAGTAAATGCTATAAAGATTTAGGTATAAATATTGAAATAGAATGGAATAATCGTAAAGTTTTATCAGGATTAATTAAAGAATGTAACATTGAAGAAGAATATATATCTAGAGTTATATTATCAGTAGATAAACTTGCTAAAATAGGAGAAGATGGTGTAATAAAAGAATTAGAAGAGCTAAATATTAATAAAGATAAATTAGATAAATTATTTAGTTACTTTAAATTAGATATAGATACTCTTATAAATAATTTTAAAGATAGTACTAATGAAATATTAAAAGAAGGAATTAGTGAAATAGAAGAGTTACAAACATATATAAATAAATTCAATTTAAATGAATGTGTATTTACTCCATATTTAGCAAGAGGACTTGAAATATATACAGGCACTATATGGGAAGTATTTGATAGACAAAAAAGAATTACTTCTAGTATAGGAGCAGGTGGTCGTTATGATAAAATAATTACCAATTTTATAGATGATGGTAATGTATATCCTGCCGTAGGTATGACTTTTGGATTAGTTCCAATTTATGAAATAATGTCTTTAGAAAAGAAAAATAGTAGTGTTTATGATTTATATATAATACCAATGGATACTAAATATGAATCATTATTACTTGCTAAAAAGTTAAGAGATAACGGTGTTAAAGTAATAATCGAAATGAATAATAAGAAAGTAAAAAAAGCTTTTGAATGGGCAAATAAAAATAATGTTCCATTTGTAACAGTAATTGGAGAAACAGAAATAAATACTGAAATTATTAAGATAAAAAATATGAATGAATCTAGTGAAAAAGAAGTTAATATAAATGATATCAATAGTATTCTTAATATTATTAATAAAATAGATTAACTTCTTTTTTATTAATTATCTTATTATAATTGAAAGCTAATATTAAATATGATATATTATAAGTAAATATAGTAAATAATTATTAATTAATTTGTAAGTAAAAATGATATTGATAGTGGGAATTTTTTAGGATTCTAAATTAATAAGAAAATAACTTGAAATAGAGGAGTAAGATTTTATGAGCGGTTATAGTATGTTTAGAATGTTAAAATATGGAAGTTCAAAGCAAATAAAAAAAATAATGATAATTATAGCAATCATAAGCATGGTTATTGGATTGTTTTCTATATTTTTTTATATAAAAGATTTGTTGGTAGAAAAAAATTGGTATAAAACAAATGCTGTTGTTGTTAATTATGAAATTAGTAATTCAAAAGACATCTTGATAGAATTAAAATATAATTATAAAAAAGATTATATAATAAAGGTTAAAGATTATGCATATTATACTGGTATAAATTCTAATATTTCAATTTATGTTAATAAAAATAATCCAACTGAGATTAAAAGGGAACAAAAATTATATGTAACTTCTGAAATATTATTTATATGTAGTATGGTATTTGTTGGTATTATATTATTTCCTATGCTACCCTTTTATTTGGTGAAACGAATAAAAGAAAAATAAATAACATATATAAATTAAAGACTCGCTTAAAAGAGATTAAGAGTCTTTGTTATGGTAATAGTAAAATTGCAGTATATTTAAATATATACTTTAAAATGAATAATAATTTTAAATGTTTTTTGCTAATTTATTTAATATTAAATGTATAAAATAAATAATGAATTTGATGTTTTATATTCCGTGATTTTATTTTAAAAACATACATTCTGTTATCTTTATTAAATGTGTTTTAGTTATACTAGTGATAAATATATTAATAATTATTATGAAATAATAGAAATTTAGTTTATAACAAATCATTAATTTTAATCATATTATATTATGAGGGATAATATATGATAGATAAATTAATTGGAAATACTCCATATATAAAAATAAAATATAAGTATAAAGGTAAAATAGATTATATATATGTAAAGATAGAATTTTATAACCTGACAGGAAGTATTAAAGATAGATTAGCTTTATATATAGTTAATAAAAATAAAAGTGAAGGTATACTAAAAGATGGTATGCCTATAATTGAGGCAACTAGTGGCAATACAGGTATATCATTTTCTGCTATTGGTGCTTATTATAATCATCCAGTATATATATTTATGCCAAATTGGGTAAGTGTAGAAAGAATTAAATTAATGGAAATGTATGGCGC
>CALVSD010000002.1 GCA_944358805.1 uncultured Bacilli bacterium | reverse complement strand
TATCTATTACTCTTAAAAAATGATCTTGTGGTATCATTTCATCTAAATTTATTATTTCACTTTCATATTTTCTTTTTAATCTTTTTGTCATTGACATTTTTATCACTTACTCCTTTATAATCTCTAATATAATTATACCAAAATTACATAAAAAAAGTAAGGTTTTGTAAGCTTTTTTTAGAGATTATAAAGCAACCTTACATACTTATTATATAACATTTTTCAAAAAATAAAAAGACTATTTTCAAAATCTTACGTCTTTGTCAACAGTCTGAAGTAATATATAACTTACATATATTACTTTTTTTATGTAAAGTATAATAATGAAGGGAAATATATTTATAAATACGTGATATAATATTATATACAGGTGATGTAATGAAAAAAATAAAAAATAAGAATAAAAAGAAAAATTTGATTAGTACAATATTAATAGGAATATTGCTGTTTGTATCAATATTTTTAATGGGGATTATAACAATAATGAATTTTATTCCTTTTAAATACTTGCTTTTGGTATTTTTATTATTAGGTATTATAGATTTTGCACTAGTATGGTGTATAAAAAAAGGTAAAAAAATAGTTAGAATTATAACTATGATAATAAGTTTAATTATATCAATAGTTTTATTATTTATATCATTTAATATATTAAAGACCAATAGCATTTTAGGGAATATGAATCTTAATTATAAGACACATAATTATTCAGTATTGGTATTAAAAGATAGTGGATATTCAGATATTTCAGAGTTAGATGGCAAAAAATTAGGATATTATGATAATAAATTAGACGAACCAAAAGAAATACTTTTTAAAATAAAAGAAAAAATAAGCGTAGATTCTGTGTTATATAGTGATTTAGATGAAACAGTAGATGCTTTAATGAATAAAGAAGTTGAAATGATTGTTTTAGAAGAATCTTATATAAAAATGTTGGATGAAGAAAATAATTTTTCTTCACTAGTAAAATCGATATATAATTTTAAAATAAAAATAGAAGTTAAAGATGTGAGTAAAGATATTGATGTTACTTCTGAACCATTTAATATATATTTAAGTGGTATTGATACTTTTGGAGAAGTTTCTTCTGTATCTAGAAGTGACGTTAATATTGTAATAACAGTTAATCCTAAAACACATCAAGTTTTATTAACATCTATTCCAAGGGATACATATGTACAGTTATCAGGAACAACAGGATACAAAGATAAGCTTACTCATGCGGGAATATATGGAGTAGAAAAATCAATATCAACAATAGAAGAATTATTAGATATAGAAATAAATTATTATTTTAAAGTTAATTTTACAAGTGTTATTGATATAGTAGATACACTTGGAGGAGTTAATGTATATTCAGAATATGGCTTTACTTCAATGGATGGATATAATTATAAAAAAGGATATAATTATGTAAATGGGGAACAAGCATTGTCTTTTGTCAGAGAAAGAAAAGCTTTTTCGTTGGGTGATATTCAAAGAGGCAAAAATCAACAAGCTATGATTGAGGCTTTAATTAGAAAGTGTATTAGTCCTTCAATAATAAATAAATATAGTAGTCTTCTTGATTCAATAGATGGTAAATTTGCTACAAATATGCCTGTTTCAAGGATAATGGATTTTATAAAAATGCAACTTGATGGTAATTATAATTGGACTGTAACTTCAAATTATATAAGTGGTGAAGCTGAATATAATTATACTTATAGTTACCCTACTCAAAAATTATACGTTATGATACCTGATGATGATAGTATATTAAATGCTAAAGAACTAATAGATAAAGTTGAGGCGGGCAAATTATTAGATAGTTCATATGGTGAAGAACAAAGTGGTAGTTATGTTACACAAAGTCCTGTTACTAATAACAATAGTAATATTGAAAGTAGTGATAATAAAGTGGAAGAAGAAGCAAAAGAAGAAAATAATAAAGATGAAGAACCAAAAGATGATCCACTTGAGGACTTACTTCCAAGCGAAGATGATAAAATACCTGATGAAGGAACAGGAAATACAGAAGATAATACTGGAAATAACAATACCGATGAGGGTGATAATACAACAGATGAAAATAATCCAGCTGATGGAAGTACAAATGATAAAGGTGACGGAGAAAATAGTGTGAAAGAATAGAGTTATAATAATATAATTCTATTTTTTTATTGAACATTAAAATTTTATGTGTTATAGTAGTAGGCATATCAAGAGGAGGCATTATAAATGAAATTAAATCAATCTGGTAAAAGTGAATTAAGAGAAGTTATTGAAAAAGAATTAAAAGATTATGAAGGCGATAAAAGAGTTAAAATTGACAAAAACATATTAGAAGACTTAATTTTTGAAAAAGATATAGCAATATTCCCTGACGGAAGACAAATAGAAGTTAAATATATTGTTTGGAGTGGACCTTTTTTAAGTAAAATAGATTTAAGTGAAGTTTCTTTTGATAATGTAGAATGGAACTCATCGGTAGGCTATGCAAAAGAATATAAGACGAAATATGGAAAAGAGAAATATCAATCATGTAATATAAACTTATCTAATACTAATATTCAAATAGATTTTAAGAAAAGTTTCTATGCTTTAGCTTATCCTGATAAAAAAATTAAAATATCTAGTTGCAATTTTACAAATGTTGACTTGTCAAAATCAAATGGAAATATTATAAGTTATATAGTAAGTTGCGATTTAGAAAATACTAATATTGAGTTAAATATAGATATAAATGAGTCAATGAACATTTATTTTTCAAATTTAAAGGGAATAAATTTGAGTAATATAACTTTGTCAATGTTGGTATTTTATGAAAGCAATAATTCTAAAATACATATAATAAATACAAATCTTTGTGATACTGGTGTACATATTGAATACAGAGATTATCTGAAAATACTTAGTGGAATATTAAGTAAATACATTAAGAGAGCGAGAAAGTTAGTACCTCAATATGAAAGTGAAATAAGGGGGTATGAGGATATTTGTGCTCAAGGATATATGTTATTTGAATTATTAAGAAAAGGAAAGCTAGATGGTTGTTACGTCAATGATGTATATATATTAAATGAAAAAGAAAGAGAAAAATTAAAAAGTACTATGTCAGCAAAATATAAAAATATGAAGGGTGAACTTATTAGATCAACTAAAGAAAGTTTATCTAGGCAAATAAGAGAGTTAAAAAAATAGAGTTATAAACATATATAACTTAATTTTTTTATATACTTTATTAGGTGATGCTATATGTCTAATATAATACTTGTTATAAAAGGATTAATAATAGGATTTGCTAAAGTAATGCCAGGAGTATCTGGGGCAATACTTGCAATTAGTATGGGAGTATACGATAAGGGAATAAGTTCAATTACTTGTTTTTTTGATAATATAAAAGAAAATATTAAATTTTTATTTTTTATAGGAATAGGAATTATTTTTGCAATAATGTTAGGTAGTAATATAGTATATTTTTTACTTAACAATTATTATGTAATTACGATGTTATTTTTTATAGGATTAATATTTGGAAGCACTCCTAAAATAATTAGCAAGATTGATAAAAGCATAAAAGGAATATTATTAGTAGTAACAACATTTGTTATTATAACTTTATTGACTATTATGAATATAAATAATAATACAATAAATTATTCTATAATTATATATTTAATTTCTGGTTTAATGGATGCGTTTGGAATGGTAGTTCCTGGTATAAGTTCAACAGCTCTTCTTATGGTATTGGGAACGTACAATAACATAATTTATTCTTTATCTAATTTAGAAAATATTATAAATAATTTAAATATATTAATTCCTTATGGATTAGGAATTTTTATAGGAATAATAGTAACAAGTATTATTATAAATTATTTATTTAAGAAGTATAATAAACTAACTTTTTCATTTATATTAGGAGTTATTCTATCTACTTTATTAACATTGTTGTTAGAAATATTTTCTCATTATATAAATATAAAAGACCTAGTAATAGGATTAGCATTACTAAGTCTAGGAATAATTATTTCTTGTTTTTTTGACGATTAAAAAAATTAAAATTAAATTTAGGGAAAGCTTTTAGAATTCTGCTTTGAAAGATTTTATTTTTAAGCACTTCGCTTACTTTTTTATTAATTTCTTCTGTATAATCTTTTGCAACATTTTGTGCAGTTAATTTAACTTTATTAATAATGTTAAAGGAAGTAATTATATCTAATAAGAATAATACAAATAAAATACTACTAACAATTAACATAACAGTATGAGGAATTAAATTAATTAAATTAATTATAATAGGATTAATAAAGCATACTGTTACAACTCCTCCTAGTCCAAATAAACAAGAAAAGTAAAGACAAACTCTTCCATTAATATTAAACTTTAATTCAGTGTAATCCCACCATCTTGCTTTGAATATTTTTTCCATTATATAACTAGTTATATATTCTAGTATTGTACATAAAACAGTGCCCATTATGAAGACTGTTAAAATGTTTTCCTTATATTGTGTTAAATACAACATCATTATAATAGCCCCAAATCCATATATAGGACATACAGGTCCAATTAGAAATCCTCTATTAATTAATTTTTTTTCTATTATAAAGTTAAATATAACCTCTACTATCCATCCTAAAATAGAATAAATTATAAAAACTAAAAAACAATGTAAAAAAAACTCCATAAATTCACCTACCTGTAAAGTATATCATAACTGACTTAAATAAACAATTATTTTAGTAAAAAATATGTCAAAATAATTGAATAAAAATTTTAAACAATGTATACTTATTATAATGATAGGGAGGTAAATTATGTTAATAAATGGGCAAGAATACAGAATAAATAGGGAAAATGTTATAGTGAGAGAATGGGATAAAATATACTGTAATCTTTTGAAGGAAATACTTAAATAAGGAGAATTATTTGAAAATAGAACGGGTATTGATACTTTAAGTATTGAAGGGGTTTCTTTTAAACTTAATGTTGGGAAAGAGTTTCCAATATTAGAATCAAAAAAAGTAGCAATTCATAATGCTTTATCAGAAATGTTATGGATATATCAAGCTCAATCTAATAGAGTAAGTTGGTTACATGAACGTGGAAATAAAATATGGGATGAGTGGAGAATAGATGATGATGGAATCTATAGAACTTATGAAACTAAAGGTGATTATGATCCAGAAAAAGAAGTAGAAGTAATGGATTTAAATGGTAAACCAATAGGAATACTTGCTAAATCATTAATAGAAGGTAAAACAATAAAAAGTGCTAAATTTTTTGGTAAAAAATATGCAGGCACAATAGGAACTGCATATGGATGGATTAATAACAAATTTAAAAGGCCACAATATGTTTTGCAACAATTGAAAAATAATCCGCATGATAGAAGAATGGTTATTAGTATGTGGCAAGATGAATATCTAAGAACCGCTGTTTTACCTTCTTGTGTATGGAGTAGTGAATGGAAAGTTTCAAATGGTAAATTACATACTTTTGTTCATCAAAGGAGTGCTGATGTTCCTTTAGGATTACCTTTTAACATAAGTCAATATGCAATTCTTCAGGCAATGTTTGCAAAAGTATCAGGATTAGAAGTAGGAAACCTTAATTGGAGTATTATGGATGCTCATATTTATATAAATCAAATTGAAGGAATAAAAAAACAAATAAAAAGATATGAAAATATGCTAAAATGGGAAAACTTTATAAAAAATAATAGTTGTGAACAAATAGAAAAAATGTATTTAGAGTTAAATAAAAATGCCAAAATGTTAGAACGACATAAATCGGAGAGAGCTATTCAATTATTAAATGAAATAAAAGATAATATAATGTTATTAGAACTTATGTTAATTAAAGAAAAGGCAACATTAGAGTTAGCGAACAAAGACGATTTTTTTGCTTTTGATAATACTTTTTGCACTAGTAAAGAATATTTAAAAGAAAATGTAACTGGTAATAAAGATATAAAAGTATTAAGGTATAGGTCGGCTCCATTTATCAAAATGCCAATAGCACAGTAGGAGGTAGTAATGATAGCAATAGTTGCAGCGATCGGAAAAAATAATGAATTAGGGAAAAACAATGATTTAATATGGCATTTACCTAACGATTTAAAATTTTTTAAAGAAGTAACAATGGGTAAAATTGTAGTAATGGGATTTAATACTTATAAATCTCTTCCTAAAAAGTTGCCTGGTAGAATAATGGTTGTATTAACTAGTAAAGCAATAAATGACAATGATATTATTGTATATAATAATTTAGACAAATTATTAAACGATTTTAAAAATAAGGATTTATATATAATAGGAGGAGCTTCAATATATCAAGTTTTTGTAGATAAAGCAGATATTATGTATTTGACTGAAATAGATGCAACTGATCGTGAAGCAGATGTGTATTTTCCAAATTTTAATAGTGATAATTGGAATAGAGAAGAATTAAAAGAAAATAGTGATAATGGTATAAAATATAAACATGTAAGATATAGAAGGAAGAAGTAGTATGATAGGTAAAATAATTGTGATTGAGGGAACAGATTGCTCAGGTAAAGAAACACAAACAAGACTTTTAGTGGATAAATTAATTAATGACGGATTAAAAGTAAAAAGATTATCTTTTCCAATGTATGACACTCCAACAGGAAAAATAATAGGAGCATGTCTCCTTGGGAAACCACAAATGTGTAAAGAATTATTAAAAGACGAACACAGTTTCTTTCCGGAAGGAGGAGGCAATATAGATGCTCTTGCAGCTTGTGATTTATATGCTGCTGATAGGAGATATAATTTGCCTAAAATACTAAAATATTTAAATGATGGATATATAGTAATAATTGATAGATACGTGACTTCTAATATGGCTCATCGGGGTGGGTTAATAAAAAATAAAAAAGAAAGAATAAAAATGTATGCTAAAATGGAATTAAAAGAATATGTAATTAATGAATTGCCTAGACCTGATAAAACAATATTATTATATTTACCATATGAATATGCATATGAACTTAAAAAAAATAGACAAGAATTGCCAGATGATGTAGAAAACAATACAGAGTATTTAAAAAACTCAGAAAAAACTTATTTAGAACTTTCTAAGTTGTATCATTATGATGTAATTAATTGTGTTGGCAATAATCAAATTAGAAGTGTTGAAGATATAAATGATGAAGTTTATTTAGTAGTTAAAGAATTTATTGAAAAAGTTTAAAGTTATAATTATTAAGAATAAAAGGTGATAGGCATGGAACAAAAAAGATATATTACTAGACAAGTAGTTAGAAAAAAAAGAACTCTTAAATTATGGGTTTGGATTGTTTTATTAATTATATTTTTGTTGTTATTTCTCCTTTGTGTTATTAATTTGTTTTTTTGGAAAGTTGATTCTAGTAAGACAAAGAATATATTAGATGATCTTAATAAAGATACAAATATAGTAGAGATTGAGGATAACGATAAAACAGAAAATATAAATGAGCCAGAAGATCCTTTAAGTGACTATTGGTATTATATTAAATTTCCATTAATAGATGTTAATTTTTCAGAATTAAAATTAAAAAATGAGGAAACAGTTGGATGGATTAATGTTAATAATACTAATATCAATTATCCTTTTGTTCAGACTGATAATAATGAATTCTATTTAAATCATTCTTTTGATAAAACTTATAATGAAGCAGGATGGGTATATTTAGATTATAGAAATAAAAAAAACTTTACTGATAGAAATACTATTATTTATGCACATAGCAGACTTGATAAAACAATGTTTGGAAGTTTAAGCAAAGTTTTAAAAGAAAGTTGGTATAAAGATAAAAATAATCACATTATTAGAATTTCAACAGAAACAGAAAATACACTTTGGCAAATTTTTAGTGTATATGTTATTGACACGGAAACATATTATATAACTACTAATTTTATCAATGATAATGAGTATAGTGAGTTTTTGAATACAATAAGTTCTAGAAGTATATATGATTTTAACACCGAACTTTCAATTGATGATAGAATTTTAACTTTGTCTACTTGTTATTCAGATACTCAAAAAACAGTTGTTCATGCTAAATTAATAAAAAAAGAAAATAAATAGAGTGCTATTAAATACTTGCATTTTATACTTTATGTGTTATATTATTATAATAGGAGTGTGAAGTAATTTGAAAAAGAAGGTTTTAATTGGTTTATTAGTAATATTTATTATATTACTGGCAGGGCTTATAGGTTTTGGTATTTATTTAAATATGAATTTTTCAACAATGATATTTGAAAAAGGATTAGATAAGTTATATTCTATAAGTAATAGTGTATTATCTAATGGTAATACTATTAATTATGAAAATCAAATAGTAAGTATGGAAAACAATCTTACTTATACCACATCTGAAGATGTAAAAACGTTAACAGGTTTAAATTTAGATACTATATCAGTAAAGTATAATATGGTGATTGATAATAAAAATAAAAAAATGCTAAATAGTATATCTTATTTAGAAGATAATAAAGAATTTATTAATGCAGATTTACTATATAATAATGATAAATATAGTTATATTGATTTAAAAGATATTTTTTCTAAAGTATTAAAAGTAAGTTTAGATGAAGAAACTAATAATTCTATCAATGAATTGTTTGATAGTATGATAGATAGTCAAAAGACTATAAAAGATACAGATAGACTTATGTATTTAACTAAAGAAATTATAAAGAAAAATTTAAATAAAAACGATATTGTAAAAAAAGATATATCAATAACTATTGATGAAAAAGAACATAAACTAACTGAATATTGTTATCAATTAGAAAATGAAAAATTATATAATTTTATTGTTAGTATATTAACAGAAATGGAAAAAAATTCTGAAATTACAACAATTTTAAAAGAAACATATAATATGGAAGAAGTTAATTTAGTAGAATCTTTTAAAGAAGAGGTTGACTCTGATTTACAAGAAAAATTATATATTTCTTTATATGTAAGTGGTAAATTTGACATAGTTGGATTTTCTATTAATGAAGTTACTAAATATACTGAGGCTGTAATTAAATATATTAATGTAAATAATTCTTATTTATGTGAATTAAATAATGGTATAGATATTCAAATGGTTATTGAGGGAAGCAAAGAAAATAATACAATTAATCTAAATGTAGTTAATAATGATATAGAACGTGGAACTATTAAAGTTACTGAAAATAATGGTGAATATACAATAGTTTTAGATGATACTGCAGTTGGAGATGTTTTCACAATTAAATATAAATATGAAAAAGTAAGTGATAAAGAGAATAAATTAAATCTTGAATTAGGAATAATGTCTGCTGGAAAATCTATGGGTATTTTAAAATATACTTTAAATACTAAAGTAGTAGATAAATTAGATGAATTTGATTATAGTAATGCTATTGATGTTAATTCTTTAAGCGAAGAACAAACGTTAGAATTACAAACAAATTTACAACAAAAATTAAGTGAGAGTGTTTTATTTAATTTATTATTAACTTTAGATAGCAATAATCAATTAGATACTGGTTATTATGGTAGTATGTACTAGAATAAAGTATTGAGAATGTAAAAAAGAACATATATTATGTTCTTTTTATATTAAATATATGTTATTCGTGTTATACTAAATATGTGGAGGTAAAATATGTGTGGATTTGTTGGATTTTATGATAAAACAAAAGATAAAGATAAAACGATTAAAAAGATGGCTGATCTAATAAAACATAGAGGACCTGATTCTGATGGATATTATACAGATGAAGATATAGCTTTAGGTTTTAGAAGACTTTCTATTATTGATTTAGAAGGTGGTACTCAGCCAATATACAATGAAGAAAAAGATAAATTAATATTTTTTAATGGAGAAATATATAATTATAAATATTTAAAAGAAGATTTAATAGAAAAGGGACATAAGTTTAGTACTAATACAGATACTGAAGTAGTACTTCATGGATATGAAGAGTATAAAGAAGATTTTCTTTTAATGTTAAGAGGAATGTTTGCTTTTGTTATATATGACTTAAAAACAAAAGAATTATTTGGAGCAAGAGACTTTTATGGTATTAAGCCACTTTATTATGCAAAGATGAAAGATAGTTTTATGTTTGGTAGTGAAATAAAAAGTTTTTTAGCACATCCAAAATTTAAAAAAGAATTAAATAGAGATATGTTAGAACAATATTTAACATTTCAATATAGTGTAGGAACAGATACATTTTTTAAAAATGTATATAAATTAACCCCAGGTCATTATTTTAAATATAAAAATGGTAAATTAAATATAAAAAGATATTATGAAATTAAGTTTGAACCAGATAATAAAAAAAAATTAGAAGAATGGGAAAAAGGAATTAGAGAAGTGATTGATGACAGTATAGAAGCTCATAAAGTAAGTGATGTTGAGGTAGGTAGTTTCTTATCTAGCGGAGTAGATTCTTCATTAATTGCTACATTATCTAATGTTGATAAAACTTTTACAGTAGGATATTCTAATAAAAAATATAGTGAAATAGATTATGCTAAAGATTTATCTAAAAAAATTAATGTTACTAATATAAGTAAAGAGATTACAAAAGAAGAATATTTTGAAAAATTTCCTATGATAGAATATTATTTTGATGAACCTTTAGCAGATCCTTCAGCAGTAGCATTGTATTTTGTTGCTAATACTGCTAGTAAACATGTAAAAGTAGCTTTATCAGGTGAAGGATCTGATGAAATATTTGGAGGATACAATATATATCACGAACCATATTCAGTATCATGGTATTATAAAATACCATATTTTATAAGAAGATTTATAGGTATATGTGTTTATCCTTTTAGACATCATAGAGGTTTTAATTTCTTATATAGAAGGAGTAGAAAATTAGAAGATAGATATATTGGTAATGCATTTATGTTTGAACCAGTAGAAGTAAAGAAAATACTTAGTTATAAAACTGGTAAAAAAACATATAAAGATTTTACTAAACCATTTTATGATAAATGTAAAAATTATGATGATGTGACTAAAATGCAATATATAGATTTTAATTTTTGGTTAATCGGGGATATTCTTTTAAAAGCAGATAAAATGAGTATGGCTAATTCTTTAGAAGTAAGAGTACCTTATTTAGATAGAATACTTATTGATTATGCTAGAACATTACCAACAAAATATAAAATTAAAGATGGGCAAACTAAATTTGCATTTAGAAAAGTTGCTAATGAAGTATTGGAAAGTAAATTTGCGGATAAAAAGAAATTAGGTTTTCCTGTACCAATTCGTGAGTGGATAAAAGAGGAAGATATTTATAATAAAATAAAAGATAGTTTTTCTAGAAGTTCTGATTTCTTTAAAGTAGATGAAATTACTAAACTTTTAGAAGAACACAAAGAAGGAAAGAAAGATAATAGTCGTAAAATATGGACAATATATTCTTTTCTAGTATGGTATGATGAATATTTTATTGCGAGGTAATCATGGAAATAGTAAAGACTGTAGGAATAATGTTTTTTAAGGATAAAAAATTGCTTGTTAATAAACCAAGATTGAGACCAACTTATCAAATTGTAGGAGGCTATATAGAAAAAGGTGAGAGTCCAATTCAAGCAATAATAAGAGAATGTAGAGAAGAGTTAGGAGATAAAGCATTATTTGATATAGATAAAATAAAATATGTAATGGATTTTATTGAAGTAAATACAGCATTTCCTGATAAAAAAATACATATGCACTTATTTATATATGAAGGAATATTAGAAGGAAAATTATTTTTATCAGAAGAAATAGAAGATTTTAAATGGATAAGCAAAGATGATGATAGAAGTATATTATCTGATGCATTAAGAAATGAAATAATACCATATGGAATTAAAAATCATTATATGTAATAAAAAATAAAAATTAGCATTTGCTAATTTTTTTCATCATCATCTATAAATAATAAATATACTTTAATACCTAGAGCTGTAGCAATAGAATTAATAACCGCTAAAGAAAAATTATTTCTATAATTTCCTTCAATAGATATAATAGTAGAATAACTATAAGGAATAAGGTCTGCTAATTGTTCTTGAGTAAGACCTTTTTCTTTTCTATATTTTTTTATATTTTTACTTACAACTTTATATATGTATTCTTCGTTTTTTCTATCAACTCTCATTTACATCACCTATTTATATTATCTTATAATTTGTAAAAATAATACTACCACACAATGTAATAATGATGTATAATAGATACACGAGGTGGATTATGGATAAAGAAGAGTTTGATAGATATATTTTATCTTTTTGTATATCAATATTTATTTTAGGAATAATCATTCTAATAATTTGTTTTATAGTAATGATTTTCCAACTTTTTTAATAATATGTAATGTGATATAATGATGAGGTTAAAAAGAAGAAAGAGAAAGAATAAAATAAATAAGTTAATTGTTTTATTTATATTAATAATTCTATGTGTTTATTTTGTTATAAATATATTTGATAAAAGAGTAAGACCAATACTTCTTTCTTATGCGGAAGCAGAATCTAGAAAATTAACTACTTTAGTAATAAATAAAGCAGTAACTAAACAAATTGCTTTAAATATGGAACCTGATAATTTATATCAAATAGAGACCAATAGTAGTAATGAAATTAATATTGTTAGTTATAATTCAGTAGTTGTTACAAAGATATTAAATTCTATTACTAATTTGGTACAATTAAATTTAAAAGCTATTGAAGAGGGTAATGTTGATTTATTAGAATTACCAGATAATTATAATACAGATAAATTAAAACAAGGAATTATATATGAAGTGCCTTTTGGTGCTATTACTAATATAGCTTTTTTATCTAATGTTGGTCCTAAAATACCTGTTAAATTATCTTTAATAGGGGACGTTACAAGTGGAATTAGAAGTAATTTAACTGAGTATGGTATTAATAATGCTTTATTGGAAATAGGAGTAAATATCGAAGTTACTTGTAGAATAAATATGCCTTTTACATCTGAACAAATAAAAGTTGAGAATACGGTACCAATAGTTGTTAAATTAATACAAGGAAAAGTTCCAGAATATTATTTTAATGGTTTTAATTCTAGCGATAATGGTGTATAATTGTTTTGTGGTGATATGATGAAAAACAAAAAAATAATATTAAAATATTTAAGATATTTATCTATATGGTTTACAGTAGTGTCTTGTTTATTTTGTTTAATCACATATATTATGTATATACATTTTATAAATGATTTAAATAACTATTATTTATTAGCATTTCTTGCTAATATTATATTATTATTAAGATGTGTTGTTTTTTCAATTCCATATATGTTTATTAATTATTATTATAAGAAAATAAATAAGTAATTGGTTTATTTTCTTTTTTTTATTGTTTATTTTTAATATTTATTATATAATTGTTATAGATAATAAAAGGGTGTGGATATATGACTATATTTAATAATATAAGTAAAAGAGATATGGTATTATTATCTTTATTGGTAGTTTGTTTAATAACAGTAAGCTTATATCAAACATTAGCTACTGATGTAACAATGAATAAAACTAATGTTGCTAGTGTAGATATGTCTTATACTTTTGATATAACAGATCAAACTGGAAGAGTAGTAAAGGTTGGTGCTGGTTCAACAAAAGTATTAGATATCTTTTTAACAAATAATAATAATGGCACTATTAGTTATGGAATTGCTTATACACCGTCTTCTGTTAAAAATGATAATATAACGATAGCTCAAATGTCTGGTTCTAAAGATAGTGTAAGTGGTACTATAAATAAAAATGAAAAAAAACAGATATCTTTAGTAATAGTAAATAATAGTAGTAGTGATATTAGTCTAACTTTAGTACCTGTTACAGGTTATGAACATGGAGGAGATTTAATAGTACCTAGCAATCAAACATTAATAACAGAAGAATATGAAATGTTTGAGCCTGTTAATGCTGCAGAATATATTACTTCTTTAGTAAGTTCTAATCCAGATACAATGAATAATGATGATCCAGATAAAAATCCTAGATATATGGGAAAAAATCCTAATAATTATGTATCATTTAATGGAGAATTGTGGAGAATAATAGGAGTTTTTGATGTTAAATCAAGTGTAAGTGGCAGTGCTGAAAAAAGAGTTAAGATAATAAGATATCAGTCAATAGATAATTTGGCATGGGATAGTAGTAATAGCACTGATTGGTCAGGATCATCTTTACAGACATATTTAAACAGCGAATATTATAATCTTTTAACAACTGAATCTAAAGAGTTAATTGGAGATGCCTATTGGAATTTAGGGGGTAGTTCTACACATGATGATGTAACAGCGAGTATGTTTTATACAAGAGAAAGAGGGATAACCGTATATGATGAAAATTCAACATATTGGATAGGTAAAATAGGATTAATGTATCCTTCGGATTATGGATATGCAACAAGTGGAGGATCAACAACCTATAGAACGTCATGTTTAGAACGGGCAATGTATGATTGGGGAAAGTATCCTTATTGTACTACTAATGATTATTTGTATAAGTCTGATTTATATCAATTAACTCTTACTACAAACTCTTCGCGTTCAAATCTAATTTTTATTGTTCAACCTTCTGGTAATATTTTTCGTAGTTTTTCAAACATTGATATTTCTTTTGTTTTTCCAACACTTTATTTAAATTCTTCAGTACTTATTACTGGTGGAATAGGAACTCAAACAGCTCCTTATATTCTAGGATAAAAATAAATTTATATATTACTACAAAGGACATATTTAAAATATATGTTCTTTTTGATATAATTAATTAGTAGGTGAATTTATGAGAAATATATATGATTTAACTTTAAAAGAACTAGAAGATTATTTTATAAGTATTGGTGATAAAAAATTTAGAGCAGTACAAGTATATGATTTTTTATATAAAAAACGAGTTAAAAGTTTTGATGAAATGAATAATATAGGAAATAAAATAAAGGAAAGATTAAAACAAGATTTTGATATGTTTAAAATTAAACTTGTTCTTAAGCAAAGTGATAAAGATGTATCTAAATATTTATTTGAACTTTCTGATGGAGGTAGAATAGAATCAGTATTAATGTATCATGATTATGGTATTAGTATATGTGTATCTTCTCAAATAGGTTGTAATATGGGATGTGCTTTTTGTGAAAGTGGAAGGCTTAAAAAAGTAAGAGATTTAGAAGCTTATGAAATAGTAGAACAAATACTTTTAATAGAAGAGGATATAAAGAAAAGAATATCTCATGTCGTAGTAATGGGAATTGGAGAACCTTTTGATAATTATGATAACGTTATGAGGTTTATTAAGATAATTAATGAAGGGAAAGGAATAGATATAGGATCTAGACATATAACAGTATCAACTTGTGGATTAATCCCTGGAATAAAAAAATTTATGAATGAAGAAGGACAAGTTAATCTTGCTATTAGTTTACATGCTCCGACTGATGAAATAAGAAATAAAATTATGAAAGTAAATAGAGTATATAAAATAAAAGAATTAATTGAAGTTATTCGTGAATATATAAAAAAGACAAATAGAAGAGTAACTTTTGAATATATTTTATTAGAAAATGTAAATGATAGTAATGAGTGTGCATATGATTTAGCTAGATTACTTAAGGGAATAAAATGTTATGTTAATTTGATACCTTACAATGAAACGGAAAATATTGGGTTTAAAAGAACAAAAAATGAACAAATTATGAAATTTTATGATATACTTAAGAAAAGTAGTATAAACGTGACTGTAAGAAGAGAATTTGGAAGCAAAGTTGATGCTGCTTGTGGACAGTTAAGAGCAAATAACATAAAGTAAAGGTGGAGTAATAAGTATGCAAACGTTTTATTTAACAGATCCTGGTAAAGTAAGGACGCATAATGAAGATAGTGTAATAATATTAAATAATAATAACAATGAATTTCTGTTAGCAGTAGCAGATGGTATGGGTGGACATAAAGCTGGAGAAGTAGCATCACAGATAGCTATAGATCATTTACATGATGAATTTGAAAAATTAGAAACATTTGGTACTAAAGAAAATGCTATTGATTGGCTTAGAAATATTGTTGTGGAAATTAATAATATGATATTTGATTATACAAGTAAGAATCCTGATAGTAAAGGAATGGGCACTACATTAGTAGTAGCCATTAAAACTAATGATTATATATTATATGGAAATATTGGAGATAGTTCTGGTTATGTAATGAAAAATGAAAAATTACATAAAGTAACTAAAGATCATACATTAGTAAATCTTTTAGTATCTACCGGAGAGTTAACTGAAGAAGAAGCTAAATATCATCCTAGAAGAAATGTTCTTATGAGGGCTCTTGGTGCAAATGACCCAATTGAAATAGATATATTTGATGTTGATACTAATATTAAAGGAATCTTTTTATGTAGTGATGGACTAACAAATATGTTAACAGACGAGCAAATAGAAAAAATATTAAATAGTAATTTATCTATAGAAGAAGCAGTTGTTAAATTAATTAGAAAAAGTAATTCAAGAGGGGGAAATGATAATATATCAATAGCTTATTTAAAAAAAGAAAGTGGTGATTTTTAATGCTATCAAAGGGGCAAAAGATTAATGATAGATATGAAATTATTAAATCAATTGGCGAAGGTGGAATGGCTAATGTATATTTAGCAAAAGATACAATATTGGATAGACAAGTAGCTGTTAAAGTATTAAGAGGAGATCTTTCTACAGATGAAAAATTTATTAGAAGATTTCAAAGAGAAGCTTTATCTGTATCTAATTTATCTCATCCTAATATAGTAGAAGTATATGATGTTGGAGAAGAGGATGGACAATATTATATAGTTATGGAGTATATTGAAGGTAAAACATTAAAACAACTATTATATAAAAGAGGAGCTTTAACACTTCCTGAAGTTATTGATATAATGACACAACTTACAGATGGTCTTGCTCATGCTCATGAAGCTTATATTATTCACAGAGATATAAAACCACAAAATATTATGATCGAAGATAATGGAACGATTAAAATAACTGATTTTGGTATTGCTATGGCTGTTAATGCAACTCAATTTACTCAAACTAATTCGGTAATGGGTACAGTTCATTATTTGCCACCAGAACAGGCAAATGGTAAAAGTGCAACGGTAAAAAGTGATATATATTCTTTAGGTATTCTTATGTATGAACTGCTTACTGGTTCAGTTCCTTTTAAAGGGGATAATGCTGTAGAAATAGCTTTAAAGCATATGAAAGAAAAATTACCTAGTATTAGAAAACAAAATCCATTAATCCCCCAAAGTGTTGAAAATATAGTTATTAAGGCATGCGCTAAAAATCCAAGAAATAGATATGATACAGTAAAAGAAATGCATGATGACATAGTAAGTGCAATGGAAAAGGAAAATGAAAAGAAAATTGTTTTTGAATATCCAGAAAACGATTTAGATGAACCAAAAACAAATACTGTAAGCAAACCAAAAAAAGTTGTTGATAAACCAACAGAAGAAGAAAAAATGATAGATAAAGAACCTGTTGTTATTGAATCAAAAAGTAAAAATAAAATAATTATAATTTTGTCTTCGATATTAGTTTTGTTTGTTGTTATTGCATTAATTTTTGCTTTTGTTGTAATGGGTAAAAAGGTAGAAGATGTTAAAGTGCCTGATGTTACTAATATGACAGTAGAAGAAGCAATAGAAGAATTAGAAAAACATGGATTTAAATATACTACCAAAGAAGAAAATAGTAGTGAAGTAGAAGAAGGACATGTAATTAGTACTAGTCCTAAAGCGGGATCTACTAGAAAAGAAGGAACAGTTATTACAATAATTGAATCTATTGGAGGAGAATATTATACAGTAGAAGATTTAACTGGGAAAAATTATGTAGAAATAAAAGCTAAATTAGAACTTATGGGAATAAATGTTTTAGTAGAGAAAAAAGATGTTGATAATCCAGAAGATTATAAAGGAAAAGAAAATCAAATAATTGATCAAACTCCTAAATATAATAAAGATGAAGAGTTAAAACTTGAAAAAGGAGATACTATGACTTTATATATTCCTAATATAGTAGACGTTTATCCTGATATGGTAGCAGAAAAATGGACTTTAGAAGATGCTCAAGCATTTGCAGATGAATATGGCCTTACATTAGATATTACTGAAGAAGAAAGTGAAGAAGAACCAGGAACAATTATTTCTCAAGGAAGACCAGCAGGAGATACTATTATAAAAGGAATAACACTTAAAGTTACAGTAGCTAAAGAAAAAAGTAAAGAAGAACCTATTGATGATTTAATTCCAGGTAATGAAGATAAAGAAAATAATTAAGGAGAATTTTATAATTCTCTTTTTGTTATACAATTGCGTGTATCAAAAGGAAATGTTATAATATTTATAGTGATGGTGATTAAATGGAAGGAATAATTATTAAAAATATAAGTAATGATTATGTAGTATTATGTAAAAATGGAGAATATACATGTAAACCTAGAGGAAAATTTCGTAACGATAAAATAACTCCTTTAGTAGGAGACAATGTAGTAATAGATCCAGATAACAAATATATATTAGAAATAAAACCAAGAAAGAATATGTTAATTAGACCTAGTGTTGCTAATATTGACCAAGCTTTAATAGCAACTAGTGTTAAAGAACCTGATTTTAGTACAAACTTATTAGATAAATTACTAGTAGTTATAACCTATAATAATATAAAACCAATTATATGTTTAACAAAATTAGATTTATTAAATGATAGTGAATTAAAAGAAATAAAAAAATATATAGAATACTATAAAAGTATTGGATATAAAGTCATTTTAAATACTGACAGAAATGAATTAAAAGAAATATTGAAAAATAAAGTTACAGTAATAACAGGTCAATCAGGAGCAGGCAAATCTACTTTACTAAATACCTTAGATAAGAATTTAGAATTAAAGACTAATGAAATATCTAAAGCATTAGGAAGAGGAAAACATACAACAAGACACGTTGAACTATATCATATATATGATGGTTTAGTTGTGGATACTCCAGGATTTTCGGCGATTGATTTAGCTGATATTCCTAATGTTGGTATTAGAGATAATATGAAAGAAATGTATGATAATTTAGATGATTGTAAATACAGAGATTGTATGCATATTAAGGAAGACGGATGTGCAGTAAAAAAGAAAGTAGAAACAGGCGAAATACTACAAAGTAGATACAATAATTATAAAAGTTTTATAGAAAGAAAGTGATACTATGGAAATATCTTTATCAATATTATCGTGTAGTAGTATTGAAGAAGCTATTAATAAAGCAAATAATACAAATACTGATTATTTACATTTAGATGTTATGGATGGAATGTTTGTATCAAATACTTCTTATAACATAGAAGAAATTAAATATATAATAAATAACTCTAATAAAAAAATAGATGCACATTTTATGGTAAATGATCCGATTAAATATTTAAATGAGTTAAAAGAATATAATTTAGAATACTTTACTTTTCATGTTGAATTAAATGATGTTAAAGAAATAATAAATAAAGTTAAAGAGAATAATTATAAAGTAGGATTATCTATTAAACCAAATACTAATATTAATGTATTGAAAGAATATTTAGATGATATTGATTTAATTTTAGTTATGAGTGTTGAACCAGGAATGGGAGGACAAAAATTTATAGAAGGTACTGTAAATAGAATAAACAAAATTAAAAATCTTATAGGTAACAGAAAGATAAAAATAGCAGTCGATGGTGGAATTAATAACAACACTATAAAATTTATAAGTAATATTGATATAGCAGTTGTAGGTTCTTATATTACTAATAGTACTAATTATCAAGAAAAAATAGATATATTAAGAAGCAATAATGAATAAAATAGTAAAACCTAAGATAAATAATTTAATTGATAGCACTTTTGAAGAATATATTGAAAGTGAAGACTTATGTGGTGTCTGTATTAAAGACAATAGTACTAGTAATATAAGTTTTAATAATGTAACTATTGATAGCTGTAAATTTACTAATGTTGATTTTAGTAATATCCAGTTATCTGACGTAAGTTTAGTAGATGTAATATTTGAACATTGTAATTTATCTAATAAAGTATTTAATAAATGTGGTATTCACCGTGTAATATTTAAGGATTGTAAATTAACTGGATGCGATTTTTCTTTTTCATCATTAAATAATATAGAGTTTATTGATACTACTTTTAGGTATGGCAATTTATCTTATGCTAAATTAAAAAATGTAAGTTTTATAAATTCTGATTTAACAGAATTAAGTTTAATAGAAACAAAAGTAGAAAATATAAATTTTGATAATTGTAATTTAACAAAAGCAGATATTTATAATACAAGTATGAATAAGGTAGATTTATCTAATTCTAATATTGATAATATAAAAGTAGATATAAATAGTATTAAAGGAGTAATTGTAAATAGTTACCAAGCTGTTTCTATAGTTAGTTTACTTGGAATAGAAGTAAAAGATTAGTATAACTTCATATATATTGTAAATACTATATATGAGGTGATTTAATATTAATAACGATGAAATAAAAGCATTAGAACAAAAAGTAATTAATGATAATATTAAGAATCAAATAAGAAAAGGGTATAAAAAAGGAATTAATTACTATAAAGAAGTAGAAGATAATAAAGAGAAGACTGATGATAAAAAATAAAAAAGTCTTCTTTTTTTGTTACATTTTACTAAAAAATGTTATAATAGTTATAGAAAATAATATAGAATTGGGTGGTATAAGTGAAAGATGCATATAAGAAAAGTATTGATGAAATATACAAAGAATTAGAAACTTCAGATAAAGGATTATCACTATCTAAAGTAAAAAGTTTACAAAAAGTATATGGTAAAAATGTGTTAGAAGAAAAAGATAAGAAAAGTAAATTGCAAATATTTTTAGATCAATTTAAAAATGTTATGATAATACTTCTTTTAGTAGTAGGTATTTTATCTTTAGTATATGCAATAATTAATAAAGAAGATTTTTTAGAACCAATAGTTATTTTAGGTACGACTTTAGTAAATTGTTTTATGGGATTTTTACAAGAATCAAAAGCAGAAGATGCAATTGGTAAATTAAAAAAATATTCTGCTAATTATGTAACTGTTAAAAGAAATAATAAACATAGTGAAATTAATTCTAAAAATTTAGTAGTAGGAGACTATATTATACTAGAGTCAGGGGATAAAATACCAGCAGATGCTAGAATAGTAAAAAGTTATTTTGCTAAAACTGATGAATCTATTTTAACTGGGGAAAGTGAAAGCGTAAGTAAAGATGATGAAGTAATTAGTGATGATGTATTACTTTCAAATAGAAATAATATGGTATATTCTGGAACAATTCTTGTTACAGGAAAAGTAGAAGCAGTAGTAGTAGCAACAGGAATGAATACAGAACTTGGAAAAATTGCTTCAGTTATGAGCGATAGTGCAGAACCTCTTACACCACTTCAGATGAAAGTTGAAAAAACTAGTAAATTTATATTAATAATAGCCTCTATTTTAATAGCGTTTGTTTTAATTTATGGAATAATTAATGGTTATACTTTTATGAATATTATAATGCTATGTATTTCTATGATTGTAGCTAGTGTTCCTGAATGTTTACCTATTGCAATAACTGCAACTTTATCAATTGGTGTTAGTCAAATGGCAAAGAAAAAATCGATAGTAAGAAATTTAGCAGCCATAGAAACACTAGGTTCTACTGAAGCTATATGTACTGACAAAACAGGTACTCTTACTGAAAATAAAATGGAAGTAATTAAAGTATTTTCTAATTTAAAAGAAACACCTATAAGTGAACTTAAAAATAATATTGAATTTATTAAGACTATTGATTATGCTAATTCTGCTGTTGTTAGTGAAAAGAATACTTATACAGGGGACTCTGTAGATGTTGCTTTAAAAAATTATTTAAAAGATAATAATATAAAAAATGGTAAAGATAAAAAGTTGTTTGAAATACCTTTTGACTCAGATAGAAAGATGATGAGTACTATTTATGAAGTAAATAATGAAAAAGTAATATACACAAAAGGTAGTTTAGGTTCTATATTAGATAGATGTAATTTTGTTTTGATTGATGGAAAAATTACTAAAATCAATAAGGAAGTTAAAGATAAACATATTGAAATGGAAAGCTTAATGGCTAGTTTAGGACTTAAAGTAATTGCCTTTGCTTATAAAGTAATTGATAATAAAGATGTTTGTGAAGAAAAATATAATGAAGAAGAAAATAATTTAATATTATTAGGAGTTATTGGTTTAAAAGATCCTGTTCGTGATAATATTAAAGAATCTATTAAAGAATGTTTAAGTGCTAATATTAGACCAATTATGTTAACTGGGGATAACCTAACTACAGCAACTTCTATTGCTAAAGAAGTAGGAATATGTAAAAGTGAAGAAGAATGTATTAATGCAACTGAATTAGAGGGACTTAGCCAAAAAGAATTAATTAAATATATAAAAAAATACTCTGTATTTGCAAGAGTTAGTCCAGAAAATAAATTACAAATAGTTAAATGTTTTCAAAAAATAGGTAAAGTAGTAGCAATGACTGGAGATGGAGTAAATGATGCTCCGGCGATAAAACTTGCTAATGTTGGTGTAGGAATGGGTAAAAGTGGTACTGATGTTACTAAAGATACTGCTGATATTATCTTACTTGATGATAGTTTTAATACTATAACTGTAGCTATATCAGAAGGTAGAAGAATTTATGATAATGTTATAACTAATATATTATATAATTTATCTAGTAACTTTACAGAAATAGCAATAATATTATTTGGTATGTTAACAGGTAATATAATAATATCTGCAATACATGTATTATATATTGATTTAGTAGCTGATACTTTACCTTCAATAACATTAGCATTTGAAGGTGCTTCTAAAGATATTATGAAGAGGAAACCTAAAGGATTAAATAAAAGAATATTTACTAATTTCTTTAGTGCTTTTCTAATTGTTTCTGTTATATTAGAGACTTTAATTAGTTTATACATATATTATCATTATATAGATTTAGGAGTATCAGTTGCTCAAACATTAGCGTTATTTAGTATAATCATAAATGAATTTGTTTTTGCTTATAACTGTCGTTCTTTAAAAGAACAAATATATAAAAGGGGAATATTTAGTAATAAATATTTAAATGCTGGTATACTTTTTCTAATGGTTATACAATTAATAGTATTTTTAACGCCAGTTGGTAAATTATTTGGACTTGTTCAAGTAACTTTTTCACAAATTATATTTGTATTTATTGTTAATTTAATTTCTTTTATAATAATAGAATTATTAAAACCAGTTATAGTAAAATTATTTAAAGATGAATAAGGACTAGTAATAGTTCTTTTTTGACAATAAAAAAAGTGAGATATACTCACTTTTATGCAGCATTTTTTAGAGTTCTTGCTTCTCTAGCACTTGTTTTAATTTTAACACCATTAACTGTAATATTTTGTAAATTTACTTTTTGTGTTCTTTTAGTTACTTTTAAACAGTTAGGTCTATTATTTACAGATTTTGTTTTTTTACTTGTTACTTTAATTGCCATGATTATCCCTCCTCAAATTAAAATGCATTATAATTTTATCAAAAAATATAGTTATAGTCAACAATTTTAATTAATATGCTGATTATTTTTAATAAATTCTCTAAGGATTTTAGTAGTAGCTCTTTTTTCAATTCTTGATACATAACTTCTTGAAATACCTAATTTTTTGGCAATTTCTTTTTGAGTATATTCATCAGTATTATTAAGTCCATATCTAGCTTCTAAAATATCTCTTTCTCTTTTTGTAAGGACATTCATATATTTTTTTAGTAAAGCAATATTATCATTTTTTTGGATTTCTTCAGCATAATCAGGATCAGGTGTTTTTAAAACATCTAGTATAGTTATTTCGTTTCCTTCTTTATCAAAACTAATTCCTTCATTCAGACTAACGTTTTTAGAATTTTTTTTATCCCCTCTAAAAAACATAAGAATTTCATTTTCTGCACATTTAGCAACATAAGTAGTAAGTCTAACATTCTTATTAGGGGAATAAGTATCTATACCTTTTATTAACCCAACAGTACCAATTCCAATTAAATCATCAACATCATTTACATTAGATTCAAATTTTTTAACAATATGAGCTACTAATCTTAAATTATGTTCAATTAGTTTTGCTCTAGCTTCTTTATCACCATTCATTGCCTTTATTACGTATTTTTCTTCTTCTTCTTTCGATAATGGATCAGGAAAAACATTATTAGAATAAGATCCTATAAAGAAAGTTAAATTATTAGCAATAAAATTAAATATATTAAATAACATATAAGCACCTCTAATTAATATTATAAAAAAAATGTCAATTTATGTTTGTTTATAAAAAAAAATATTTATAAATGTTATAATATTTATGGAGGAACACTTATGGAAGAAGAAATTATTAATATTTGTAAAAAAATAAAAGATATATCTAAGTGTAATTCCTGTGGCGGGTCATACAAGTTAGATACTTGTATTTATTGTGGTACTAAAAATAGCGAATTAACAGAACTTATTTCTAAATTAGATGATTTAATTATTGCTTTTAGGAGCCAAACAAATTTATCAAATATTATTAGTATTAATACTCTTTTTAATCATTTATATAGTATACATGAGTTTGAAATTTCTTCAGTTAATCAATTGTTAGTAGATGTGAATTATACTAAATTATTAGAAGAACAAATTCAATTTATTACACAAAAAATAAATTTTAGAAATAAATTAATCCAAGAAGATTATGACTTTTTATGTTTTTTTCTAATTAATAATCAATTTAAAGGTGATGTGAAATTAGGAGTAACAAATGTATTAATTAAAGGAATAGCCAAAAAGGAATGTAGTTTTGATATAAATTTATTAGAGGAAATAGTGAAAATATTTGTGGAATAAGCAATAAAAAATGTAATAGGATTAAAATATCCCCATTGTAAGATTGTTGAATATAATAATGAAAGAACTTGTGGTTCTGCTTTATATGGAAATGTTTATGTAAGTAAAAATGAAATAAACTTTTTAATGGAAGGCAAAATAACTTATTTGTTAAGAACACTTTTTCATGAGATGATTCATGTAAGACAATATCAAAGAAGAAAGGATAAGTATATATCAATATATGATATGATATTGTTAAAAGACTATATCTTAAGTGATGCATGCAGAAAATTTTATGATGATAATTATTTTTTGTTATCAATAGAAAATCAAGCATTTATGAATGAAGGAAAATAAACTTTAGATTATATGGATAAGCTAGGAATAACCCCTAGTATAGAAGAATTAGATGACATGGATAAAGATTATGAATATCATAAAAATTTTAATGGAGTTACTATTAGAATTTGGGAAAATATCCCTTGTGAATTAGATACATTATTTGATAAATCCATTTATAATAATCCTAGTTTATTAAATAAATTTCCTCAGTTATCTTTAGAATATATAATTGAAGGAATCTTTGTAAGAAGAAAGAATAAAAAAGAAATTTAATATCAAATTAATTTTTAAAAAGAAAGAAATTTTAGTATCTATATTAACTTTTATTATAATGATTTTTATTGTTTTTAATTTTTACCAAATGACTATAATAGACATTGATAAATTTAATGCAGAAAAGAAAATAAAAGAATTAGAGAAAGAGATAAATGATTTGAAAAATCAATCAGTAGAAAGTAGATTAGATATATTAAAAAATGAAAATAAAGCAAAATTTTTAGATGAGAATATCGTATTTGTTATTAATGGTTATGGAAATTATTATTATACATATGATTGTGTTCAAAAGATAACCAGTGGTAGTTATACTTATTGGGCTTACAATAAGGAAGCTGCTATTTCAAAAGGTTATAAAAAAGGAACTTGTTAAAAAGATATTGTTTGATATTTAATCAAACTAATTTTAAAAGTTAATAAATATATCTTTACACTATATGAGTAATAATGATATTATATAAATGTATTACTATATGTAGTAGAAGAAAGGTGAAGATATATGTTAAATAATGATAAAGATAAGTTAATTGCAGTCCTTCTTACGATAATAATAATTTGTATATCTTTAATATTAATGACAATATAAAATAGTTGTCATTATTTTTTTAAATATATGATATAATTAATATACTTGATGTAAGTGAGGTGGATTATGTTAGATAAGTTTATTCCTGATATGTATCAAAAAAGTATTTATACAATTAATTATGATAAATTAAAAGAAGATGGTATAAAATGTTTATTATTTGATTTGGATAATACTTGTGCAGCATATTCAGTTAAAGAACCTACAAGTAAGTTAATAGAATTATTTGAAGACCTAAAAGATATGGGTTTTAAAGTAATAATATACTCCAATAATACAAAGAAAAGATTAGAACCATTCAAGAATAAGTTACTTGTGGACTGTTCTGCTAATTCAAGGAAACCAAGAAAAGATAAATTATTAAAAATTATGAAAATGTTTAACTTTGATTTATCAGAAGTAGCTATAATCGGAGATCAATTACTTACAGATATATATGGAGGAAATAGAGTAGGAATTAAAACCATTTTAGTAAATCCCGTATCAAAAGAAGATATGATACAGACAAAATTTTCTCGCTTAATAGAAAGAAAATTAATGAAGAAAATGCATAAAAGGGGAATATTTACAAAGGGGAAATATTATGAATAGAAAATGTATGGGATGTGGAAATATTCTTAAAGATGATGAACTAGAACATAATATATGTAATAGATGTTTTAGACTTAAACATTATGGAGAATATCATGTAACTAATAAAGATAATAGTGATTACTTAAAAATAATAAATAATATAGATAGTAATGATTTAGTAATATATGTAACTAGTTTACTTAATTTAACGATAATGGATTTATCTAAGTTTAAAAATGTAATAGTAGTTTTAACTAAAAGAGATATATTACCTAAAAGTGTTAAAGATAATAAGATAATAGATTATGTAAAAAATCATTATAATTTTAAAGATATAGAAGTAATTAGTAGTATTAAAAACTATAATTTAGATAATTTAATATCAAAAATAGAAAAATATAATAAAAAGAAAGTATATTTAATTGGAAATACTAATTCTGGTAAAAGTACTTTATTAAATAAACTAATTGAAAATTATTCAGAATCAGATATTGATATAACTACTAGTATGTATCCTTCAACTACACTGGATACTATTGAAGTAAAGATTAATGATATTATGTTTATTGATACTCCAGGAATTATTGATAATGGTAGTGTTATTAATTATATTGATTATAAAATGTTAAAAAAGATTACCCCTAAAAAAGAAGTAAAACCAAGAACTTATCAAATAAAAGGGAAAGGTAGTTTAGTTATTGAAGACTTAGTTAGAATTGATTATGAAACTAATGATAACAGTATGACAATATATATTGCCAATAGTGTTAATATATTAAGAGTGGGTGAAGCAAATCCTAGATTAAAAGATTTGCCTAAGAGGGAATTTAATTTAGAAAATGATAAAGATATTATTATTACAGATTTATGTTTTATTAAGTTTGTTAAAGGCCTTAAAGTAAAAATTTATGCAAATAATAATATAAATGTCTATGAAAGAGATAATTTGATTTAACTCTTTTTTTCTTTATAAAAATATGATAGAATACTACCGAGTGGTGATGATATGGATATAAATAATATAAATGTAATAGTCCTTGCTTATTTAGGGGATGCAATATATGAAGTGTATATAAGAGAGTCTTTAATAAACAAAGGAATAAATAAAGTAGAAAGATTACAAGAAGAGTCAGTTAAGTATGTATCTGCAAAAGGACAAGCTAAAATACTTGATAATTTAATTAGTACAGGGATACTTACTGAAGAAGAATCTGACATTGTAAAAAGAGGAAGAAACTATAAAAGAAGTGCTCATCCTAAAAATACTGATATTGTAACTTATAAATATGCAACTGGTTTTGAAACATTAATTGGTTATTTATATTTAACTAATAAAGATAGACTTAATGAAATACTTAATCAAATAGAAGTGTAAGGGAGGATAAATATGTATATATATGGTAAAAATGTAGCGAGAGAAAAATTACATAATAATAGTAAAATAAATAAAATTTATTTAAGTGAAAAATTTAATGATAGAGAAATATTAGATTTAATTAGAAAAAATAATATTAAAGTATCTTTTGTGAAAAACTATGAACTTGATAAAAAAGGAGAAGGACTTCATCAAGGAATAGTAATGGAAATAGATGATGTTAAAACATATAGTTATGATGAAATAATTCCTAATATAAAAAAAGAGAATCCTGTTATTGTAATGTTAGATCATTTGGAAGATCCTCATAACTTTGGAGCTATTATTAGAACTAGTGAAGCACTAGGAGTAGATGCTATTATAATTCCTACTGATAGAAGTGTAAAAGTAAATTCTACAGTTGTTAAAACTTCAGTAGGAGCAATTGAATATATTCCTATTATAAGAGTAGTTAATTTAAATGATACAATCAGAAAACTTAAAGATGATGGGTACTGGATTATAGCTACTGATATGGATGGAGAAGATTATAGTAAAATAGATTATAATATGCCTGTTTGTATAGTTATCGGAAATGAAGGCAAAGGAATATCTCGAATGGTAAGTGAAAACTCTGATATAATTGCGTCTATTCCGATGAAAGGTAAGATTAATAGTTTAAATGCTTCTGTTTCTTGTGCAATAATATTGTCTCATATAATGAAGGATAGATAAAATGAATAATGATTATGAACTTATATATTTAGCCCAAGAAAATAATGAAGAAGCAAAAGAAATATTATATCAAAAATATAAAAATTTAATTTATTCTAATGCTGTAAGTTTTATTTATAAAAATGCTAGTAGTGGTATTGAAATTAATGATGTCTTACTTGAATTAAATATATATTTTGAAAAAGCAATAAGTGATTTTGATCAAAATGGGGGAGCTTCTTTTTCTACTTTCTTGATATCATATTTAAATAATGCATTAAAATCTTATAATAGATCTATTAATAAAAAGAAAAATAAAATATTAAATGAATCTGTACCTTTAGAAGATGATGAGATAGATTATTCAAATAAATTATATAAAGAAGAAGATACTACAGAATATATGATATTTGATAAGGGTAATACATACCAAGATTATTTGGATAATTTAAAAGAAAAAGAACGAGAAATAGTTGAATTAATAAAAGATGGATATAGTTATAGTGAAATAGCAGATATGTTAAATAAAGATATAAAATATGTATATAATATTGTTTATAGAATAAAAAGCAAATTAAAGGAAATGATATAAATAGAAGTTGACATAAACAAATGTTTGCTATATAATGTTTTTATATTTAAGGGTGTGATGTTATGGATAAAATAGTAATAAAAGGTGCTAGAGAAAATAATTTAAAGAATATTGATATAGAAATACCTAAGAATAAACTTGTCGTAATGACTGGAGTATCTGGAAGTGGTAAATCATCTTTAGCATTTGATACAATATATGCAGAAGGACAAAGAAGGTATGTTGAGAGTTTAAGTGCTTATGCTAGACAGTTTTTAGGAAGTTCAGAGAAACCTGATGTTGATAGTATTGAAGGGTTAAGCCCATCAATTAGTATTGATCAAAAGACTACTAATAAAAATCCTAGAAGTACTGTTGGTACTGTTACAGAAATATATGATTATTTAAGATTATTATTTGCAAGAATTGGTGTTCCTTATTGTCCAGAACATAATATACCAATTACTTCTCAAAGTATTGAAGAAATGGTTAATAAGGTATTAGAGTTAGAAGATGGAACAAAGATAATGGTTATGGCTCCGGTTGTAAAAGGAGAAAAGGGAACACATAAAGATTTATTTGAAAGTCTTAGAAAAGATGGATATATTAGAGTTAAAGTAGATGGAGAACTATTAGATTTAAGTGAAGATATAGAACTTTCTAAGACTAAAAAGCATAATATATCAGTTATTATAGATAGACTTGTTATTAAAGATAATATAAGAAGTCGTTTATATGATTCAATAGAGACTGCAACAAAACTTGCTCATGGGAAAGTAATTATTGATGTTGTGGGAGATAAAGAAATACTTTTAAGTGAGAATTTTGCTTGCCCTTATTGTGATTATTCATTAGATGAACTTGAGCCTAGAATATTTTCATTTAATGCTCCATATGGGGCGTGCCCTGATTGTAAAGGACTTGGTATTAAATATAAATTAGACTTAGATTTAATTATTCCTGATAAGAATAAATCAGTAAATGAAGGGGCAATTGTAGTAATTAATTTAGATGACAAGAGTAGTATAATGAATACAGAACTTGTAACTTTAAGTAAATATTATGATATTGATTTAGATAAAAAAATAAAGGACTTAGAAAAAGATAAATTAGATATATTATTATACGGATCTCCTGATATGTTAGAGTTTAATTATGTTGCTAAAAATGGTAATACAAGAAAGAGTAAAAATTACTTTGAAGGAATAATAACTAACTTAGAAAGAAGATATATTGAAACAAAAAGTGGATGGATAAGAGATTGGATTGAACAATATATGACAGAACTTCCTTGTCCTACTTGTAATGGAACAAGACTTCAAGATAGTGTGTTATCAGTTCTTATAAATAAGAAAAATATTCATGAAGTAACTTGTTTGTCTATTAGAGAATTAAGAGATTTTATTAGTAATTTAAAGTTAAATAAAGAACAAGAAGAAATAGCAAGTATTATTGTTAAAGAAATTATGTCAAGGTTAGATTTCTTAATAAATGTTGGACTTGATTATTTAACATTAAATAGAAGTGCAGGAACTTTATCAGGAGGAGAATCTCAAAGAATAAGACTTGCTACTCAAATAGGTTCTAGATTAACTGGTGTTTTATATGTATTAGATGAACCTAGTATTGGTTTACATCAAAGAGATAATCGTAAACTTATTAATTCATTATTAGAAATGCGTGATTTAGGTAATTCCCTAATAGTAGTAGAACATGATACTGATACAATGTTAGCGGCTGATTATTTAATAGATATAGGTCCTTTTGCAGGAGATCATGGTGGACAAGTTATGGCAGCAGGAACTCCAGAAGAAGTAATGCGAAACGAGAATAGTTTAACAGGTAAATATTTAACAGGTAAGGAAAAAATAGAGGTCCCTACTAAAAGAAGAAAAGGAAATAAGAAGTATCTTGAAATAAAAGGTGCAAAAGAAAATAACTTAAAAAATATTAATGTTAAATTTCCGCTTGGTACATTTATTTGTGTAACAGGAGTATCAGGAAGTGGTAAATCAAGTTTAGTAAATGAAATCTTATATAAAGCACTTGCAAGTAATTTGTATGTATTTAAAGAGAAACCTGGAAAACATAAAGAAATAAAAGGTATTGAAAATATTGATAAGGTAGTGCAAATTACTCAAAACCCAATCGGTAGAACTCCTAGAAGTAATCCTGCTACTTATGTTGGAGTATTTGATGATATAAGAGATATATTCGCTGAAACTAAAGAAGCTAAGATTAAAGGATATGATAAAGGAAGATTTAGTTTTAATGTTAAAGGTGGAAGATGTGAAGCTTGTTGGGGAGATGGAGTTAAGAAAATAGAAATGCATTTCTTACCTGATGTATATGTTCCTTGTGAAGTGTGTCACGGTACAAGATATAATAGAGAAACCTTAGATATAAAATATAAAAATAAAAATATTAGTGAAGTACTTGATATGCGAGTAGATGAAGCAATTACATTTTTTGAAAATCATCCTAAAGTATTAAATAAATTAAAAGTATTACAAGATGTAGGTTTAGGATATGTAAAACTTGGACAAAGTGCTCCAACTTTATCAGGAGGAGAAGCCGCAAGAGTAAAACTTGCTAAAGAATTACAAAAGAAACCTACTGGTAAGAGTTTATTTATATTAGATGAACCTAGTACAGGATTGCATTCTCACGATATTAAAAAATTACTTGCTATTTTACAAAGAATAGTAGATAATGGCGATACTGTTATAGTTATTGAACACAATCTAGATATAATTAAAGTAGCAGACTATATTATTGACTTAGGACCTGAAGGAGGTAATCTAGGAGGAAATATAGTATGTACAGGAACTCCTGAAGAAGTATGTAAAGTAGAAGGAAGCTATACAGGACAATTTTTAAAAGAAATGCTAAAATAAATATACTTAATTAGTATATTTTTTTGTTGCCTTAAATTATATAAATTGTTATAATGTAAACATAAACTTAATATGAAAGGAATGAACAAAATGATAAAATTTACTAAAATGCATGGACTAGGAAATGATTATGTATATATAGATGCAATAAATCAAAAAATAGAAAATAAATCAGAATTAGCAAAATATATAAGTGATAGACATTTTGGAGTAGGTTCAGATGGATTAATATTAATATGCAAAAGTAAAATTGCAGACTTTAAAATGCAAATGTTTAATAGTGATGGGTCTGAAGCAGAAATGTGCGGAAATGGTATAAGGTGTGTTGGTAAGTTTGTTTATGATAAAGGTTTAACAAAAAAAACAAAGTTAAAAATTGAAACTTTATCAGGTATAAAATTGTTAGATTTGATCGTAGAAAATGATGAAGTTATAAAAGTAAAAGTAGATATGGGTGAACCTATATTAGAACATAAAAAAATACCAGTAATATGTGAAGATAATATTAAAAATAATTTGAATCTTAAAGTGTTAGATAAAAATTTTAGTTTCACTTGTGTATCTATGGGTAATCCACATGCGGTAACTTTCATAAATGATGAAGTTAAAAATTTTGATGTGCAAAAATACGGTAAGATAATTGAAAATCTAGATGCTTTTCCTCAGAGAACAAATGTAGAATTTATAAATATAGTAGATAAAAATAATGTTAGTATGAGAGTATGGGAAAGAGGCGCAGGAGAAACATTAGCTTGTGGAACAGGTGCTTGTGCTTCGGTAGTAGCATCGGTTATAAATGAATATACTAGTCGTAAAGTTTTTGTTCATCTTTTAGGAGGAATATTAGAAATAGAGTGGTCAGACGAAAATAATCACGTTTATATGACTGGACCTGCTGTAACAGTGTTTGAAGGAGTCTTGGCAATATAAAAAAGACACATATATGTGTCTTAACAAACATAATGGCGCGCCCATAGGGATTCGAACCCCAAACCTTTTGGTCCGTAGCCAAACGCTCTATCCAATTGAGCTATGGGCGCATCTCATAAATACATTTAATAGTATATAACAAAAATTAATAAATTTCAACTGTTTAATTAAAATTTGCTTGTTTTTATTAATAATATATGATATAATACAGATAACTTGAGGAAGGAGAGTGGCGCAAAAAGTACCACTCTTTATTATTGGAGGTATATATGGATATAGAAAAAAAAGTAAGAGATTTAGTAGAAGAGAAAGTAAATGAAATTGGTGTAACTATTGATAGTGTTATCTATGAAAAAGAAGGAAATAATAATTTTCTTAGAATAACTATTGATAGAGAAGTACCTATTGATGTTGATACTTGTGTAGAAGTAACAAATATTATTAATCCAATATTAGACGAAAATGATATTATTGAAGAAAGTTATATATTAGATATTTCTTCAAAGGAAAGAGGAGTATAAAATGAATAGTAAACAGATTAAAGAATTTTTAACAGCATTAGATAGTATTATTAAAGAAAAAGGAATAGACAAATCTATTGTAATTGAAGCAATGGAACAAGCAATGGTAGCAGCTTTTAAAAAGAAAACTGGCAACCCTAATGGAAAATGTACAGTAAATCCTGAAACTGGAGAAATTAGATTATGTTCATTTAAAACAGTCGTAGAAGAAGTAAATGATGATAGAATTGAAATTAGTTTAGAAGATGCTAGAAAAATAGTACCTGATATTAATATTGGAGAAACAATCGAAAAAGATGAAGAATTAACTGATTTTGGTAGAGTAGCAGCAGGTACTGCTAAACAAGTAGTGGTTCAAAGAATCAAAGAAGCAGAAAAAAATAATATAACAGAAGAATTTAAAGATAAGCAAGATGAATTATTAGTAGGTATCTTATCTAGAGAAGATGCTAATAACTATTATGTAGATTTAGGAAGAACTCATGGTATTTTACCTAAAGATGAAATAATTCCAGGAGAAAAATTAGAAATGGGTTCTTCAGTTAAGGTATATGTATCTAAACTTGATATTGGTACTAAAGGAGTATTTATATTATTATCTAGAAAGCACTATGGTTTCTTAAAGAGATTACTAGAGTTAGAAATACCTGAATTAAGTGATGGATCTGTAATTTTATATTCTGTAGCAAGAGAAGCTGGTTCAAGAAGTAAAATTGCTGTATATTCAGAATTTAGTAATATAGATCCACTTGGAGCTATAATTGGGGAAAAAGGAAGTAGAATTAATAGAGTTTTAAAACAAATAAACGGAGAAAAAATAGATATTATATTATATGATAAAGATCCTGCTACATTTATAGCCAATGCATTATCTCCTGCTAAAGATATAGAAGTACGTATTTTAGATGAAAAGAAGAAAGAAGCACTTGCTATTGTTAATGAAGATAATTTCTCATTAGCTATTGGTAAAAAAGGACAAAATGTTAAATTAGCATCTAGGCTTACTCATTATAAAATAGATGTAAAAAAAGTTGGAGATGTAGAATAATAAATGAAACAAAGAAGAATACCAATGCGTACTTGTATTGTTTCTAAAGAACAATTGCCTAAACAGGAGTTAATTAGGATTGTTAGAACTAAAGAAAATGTTGTCGTAGATTTAACAGGAAAAGTTAATGGACATGGTGCATATATTAAAAAAGATAATGAAGTATTAGATAAAGCAATTAAAAGTAATATTTTAGGAAGAAAACTAGAAGTAGAAATACCAAATGAAGTGTATGAGGAGTTAAGAGATATTATAAATAAATAAACTTTGGAGGTGATTTATATGATGAGTGTAAAAGAATATTCAATCGATGTAAATAAAAGTATTGAGGAAATATTAAATTTATGTAAGACTTTAAGTATAAATGCAACAAATGAAGATGATATGTTAGATGATGATGCAATAATTATGTTAGATAATGAGATTGCAAATATGGGTGAAGAAGAAGTAGAGCAACCAAAAGAAAATATAGTTAGAAAAAAGAAAAAAAATAACATCAATAATAAAAAAGAAAACAAAGAAGATTTTCGTAAACAAAGAAAAGAAATGTATAAACATAAAGAAAAATTGATGTCAAATACAGTAAATGATGATGAAAACATAGTTGTTTATAGTGAAGGTATGACTGTATCTGAACTTGCAAATTCGTTAAATGTTGGAGTTGGAGAAATTTTAAAAAAGATAATGGGTCTTGGAATGATGCTAACTCTTAACAGTAGTATTGATTTTGATACTGCTGAAATAATAGTGTCAGATTATGGTAAAACTTTAAAAAGTGATACTACAAGAGATGAAGTTAATTTTGAAGATTTAGAAATTGAAGAAAAAGAAGAAGACTTAGTAGAAAGAGCTCCAGTTATAACTATTATGGGACATGTAGACCATGGTAAAACTACTTTATTAGATACTATTAGAAAAACAAATGTAGCTAGTGGAGAAGCGGGAGGAATTACACAAGCAATTGGTGCATATCAAATAAACTATAATGGTAAGAGATTAACTTTTATTGATACTCCAGGACATGCTGCATTTACAGAAATGCGTGCAAGAGGAGCCAGTGTTACAGATATTGTAATAATTATTGTAGCAGCGGATGATGGTGTAATGCCACAAACTAAAGAAGCAATCGATCATGCTAAGGCTGCTAATGTTCCAATAATCGTTGCTGTAAATAAAATGGATAAACCTGATGCTAATCCAGAAAGAGTTCTTACAGAGATGGCCCAAAATGGAATAACACCAGAAGAATGGGGTGGAGATGTAATGTTTGTTAATATCTCTGCTAAAACTGGTATGGGAATAGATGACTTATTAGAAAGAATATTATTAATTAGTGAAATAGAAGAATTAAAAGCAAATCCTAATCGTTATGCTAAAGGAACTGTAATAGAATCAAAAATGGATAAAAGTTTAGGTGTAGTAGCTACTTTACTTATTCAAAATGGAACACTTAGACTTGGTGATAATATAGTTGTAGGTAATGCACATGGAAGAGTTAGAACATTAAAAAATGATAGAGGAGAAAACTTAGTAGAAGCGGATCCTTCAATGCCAGTAACTATTACAGGATTAAACGAAAGTCCATCTGCTGGAGATAAATTCATGGTATTTGAAAATGAAAAGAAGGCTAGAAGTATAGCAGAGCAAAGAAAGGCAAATGAAAAAATAAGAAATAATAAAACTACTACTTCAGTTAGTTTAGATGATTTATTTTCAAGAATAAATTCAGGATGTAAAGAAATTAATGTTGTGTTAAAAGCAGACGTTAAAGGTAGTGAAGAAGCAGTTAAAAATTCTTTATTGAAAATAGATGTTGAAGGTGTAAAAATTAATGTTATCAGAAGTGGTATAGGTACTGTAACAGAAAGTGATATAGTATTAGCTTCAGCCTCTAATGCTATTATTATTGGATTTAACATAAGACCAAATAATAAAACTATGGAATATGCAAAAGAAAAGAATGTTGATATTAGATTATATAATATCATTTACAAAGTAGTAGAAGAAATGGAAGATGCTATGAAAGGTCAATTAGATCCTGAATACGAAGAAAAAGTTATAGGTACAGCAGAAGTTAGAAAGTTATTTAAGTTCTCTAAAGTAGGTACAATTGCAGGATCTTATGTAACTGACGGAATTATTAAAAGAGATGCTAAAGCTAGAATAATTAGAGATGGTGTTATTGTATATGATGGTAATATTAATTCAATAGCAAGAGAAAAAGATCAAGTTAAAGAAGTAAAACAAGGATTAGAATGTGGTATTACCATAGAAAACTTTAATGATATTAAAGAAAAAGATATAATAGAAGCATATGAAATATGTGAAATAAAAAGATAATTAGTCAATTTAGATTAATTATCTTTTTGTTATAAGTTTTAATTTGACAGGACTGATATAAGGTTTAATTTGACAGTTATAAGGTTTAATTTGACAGGACTTTATTACTATGATAGAATAATAAATACTCATTATGGAGGATGATTTTATGTATGAAGAGGTAGATTTTAAATTTGATAAAGTTTCATTTATGATAAAACTAGGAATAATTATTTTTTTGATTCTTTGTGTTGCTATTGTAATAATGATATTTATATCTAAGAATAACAATAATGATATTTTTAATACAAACTTTAAAACAATGAAAGAAGTTTCCCTAAATTACTTTAAGGATGATAAACTTCCTAAAAATGTTGATGAAAAAGTGAAATTGACTTTATCAGACATGATAAAAAATAATTTGATTGAACAATTAAAAGATAAAAAAGGAAAATCATGTGATGAACAAAATAGTTATGCTGAAATAACTAGCCTAGAAGACCATTATGAGTTAGTAATAAATTTAGAGTGTGATAATAATACTAAAAATGAAAAAATAGATATAAAAAAAGAAATTTATTATGAATATGTAAAAGTAGAAAAAGAATATAGTGCATGGCAACTAGAAAAAATAGAAGGAGAAAATGTTGAAAGTAAAGAAGAATTAGTATCAGTTTCTTCATTTTGTAAAAATAAAACATCTAATTATTATTTTACTAGTTACATTGATTTAAATTTAAAAAAATCATATACATATAAAGTAAAATTATTTGGTCTACCTAATGGAGAAATATATGCAAAAGTATCAGATAAGGGATATTTTGATGATACTCTTCATTATTATAGTTCTTATTTAGTTCAAAAAAACTTATCTATTATTAGTGGACTACCAAATTATAATGTTACTGTTCCTAATATTTATGTGTATAGAGATTCTTCACTTAAATCTAGTAATTTTAGTTTTTCTGTTGATTCAATAAAAAAAGAAAGTAATTATTATTATGCGTATATAAATATTAGTGTAAAAAATGCTAATAATGTTAAACCTTATTATGATAGAACTAGTAAAAAATCTGTTTATTTTATACCGTTTTATTTTACTATACAATACACTGATCCAAATGAGTGTGTAAGAGATTTAACTGATAATGCTTCATCATATTCATCATATAAAACAATAAATACAAGTGATGAAAACGTAACATTATATAGGAAATTTGAATTAAAAAATAATTATGATGATATTAAATGGTCAAAAGAAAAAAGTTTAGAAGGATATACTCAAACTGGTAAAACTGAATTAAGATAGCTTGTGAATAAAATAATTTATATAATACAAAATATTAATAGGTGATTATTAATATGTACTATATAAATTGTTTTTTTATGTATTCTGTTTTGGGATTTTTAATGGAATCTTTTGTATATAAATTTATGGATTCTGCTAATCATAGTGGTTTTTTATATGGACCTATTACTCCAATATATGGAGTAGGAGCAGTAGTTATATTAATAACAAATAAAAAAATTCTAAAGAAAATGAACTTTAATAAATTTTTTACTGTATTATTACAATTTTTAATTTTTACTATATTGTTAACTATAATTGAATTTAGTGGAGGTTTTCTTCTTAAGGAATTATTAAATATAGAGTTATGGAATTATAATAATAAAAAATATAATATAGGTAAATATATAAGTTTGGATTTATCACTAATATGGGGGATTTTTAGCATATTATTTATTTATATAATTCATCCTTTTATAAATAAATTTATAAAGAAAATACCTAATAAAGTTACATATATATTTATTGCGATATTTTTAATAGATTTATTTTTAACTATAATAAAATAATTATTTAAACATAAAAGACTTGAAGTTTTCTATCTGCCTGGAGTAATAGTGGACACGTTTGAAAGTTTTATAAAAAGTAATCTTTTTTTATTATATATTTTAGAAAAATTATTGATTATATGATATAATATTGAGTAATTATTTAGATTGGTGGGTGTAAATTATGCAAAACTATGTTAGAAGTGGTGTAGCAATATTAAATGATATTACAAAAGATTTGAAAAATTTAAATAATCTTGGTATTTATTTATCTAGGCAAACTGATATTAATGCATTAAAGACTCTAAAATTATTAATATTAGCTAGCGAGACTAAAAGACTAAATAAGCCATTTGATATTAATGCTACTAATACTTACATATATTTAAAGGAAGAATTAACCGGTATTGAACATAAACGAAAGGAGAATGTTGTTGGAAATTTATCTTTAAATCCACAAAACTTTGCTTTAGAATTAATGGAATATGTTATTAAAAATTATCCTGTTAATTTAAAATTTGAATGTTATGGTATTTATTCTTTTTTAGATGTTTGGAATCGTTCTTTTAAAAGGATGGATTTTGATGACATGGATCATTTTTACAAAAGATATGATATGATAGATAAAAAAATGGATTTATTGGAATTTATGGTTTTAAATGGATTGTTAGGAAAAAGACAAATTTTTGAGTTGTTGCGTACTTATGAGTTTTGTTTAAATAGTGATAATAAGTTTTCTAAAGATCAATTACAAAGAATGCAATATACAATTAATCAAATTGAACAATTTAATGAATTGCATAAAAGGATTTCAGCGTTAAGAAATATAACTAAAGAAGAGCGTGAAATGAGACATGATGAAATTGATAATATAATGGGTATCTCTAGAAAGCCAAAGATTGAAATTTATGATTCTTGTAAGCAGAATGCGGAACATGAAATTCAAAATTATATAATGCAAAATGATCAATGTTCATATATGTTAAATGCTTTACCAATTTTAATAAAGAAAAAAATATAAAATAAAAGATAAGATATATTTTTTTAAAAATATAAAAAGCTTTTGTGTAAGGTTACAAATGGTAATAAAAAGTTACTAGAGACTGATTATATCGGTTTCTTTTTTTGCTTATAAGAAATGAATTTAACTGAATTTTGTTTATATTTTTTCAAATTCTTATCTTATATTTATATCTATATAATTAATTAATTTTTTTAAACAAACAAAAAAGATCATCTGTGATTAACATTTTTAATAGTTAAAGATGTAAATGGTAAAATAAAATGTAGGAAATCGGTAAAAATAAATGTCGGTTTTCCTACATTTTATTTATTAATGATAC
>CALVSD010000001.1 GCA_944358805.1 uncultured Bacilli bacterium | reverse complement strand
ACATGATTTTTTGATATCAATTTGGGGTAAGGGGACTTCTACCCTTTTTTCTTCAAAAATGTGTTTTATTTTTTTCAAGTTAACCACCTCAAAAGAAAATAAGGTAGTACTTAAGGGCGATAAATTACCGCGGTACCACCTTATTTTATATAATATAATTATACTCTTAAAGCTATAACGCACTACCGTTTTAATTTAAATATCAATTAAACGACTCCAGAACCATCTATAATAATCCTTTTTTTCTAATTTCCACCAACATAGAATCTCTATTATAAGTAATTATTACTCTTTCCTTCATAATCTTTCAAAACTATACGTATTATATCATACTAAAATAACTTATGCAATACTAAAATATTCATAATAATCTTCTGATTTTCAAATCCTTTTCTCTTATTTTCTTCTTATTTTTTAATTGTAATGCATCTTTTAAACAAACTATCTCCGATTCTAAATATTCACTAAGTTTTCTCTGTAATTCTAATATAAAAATAGTTGATTCTAAATCTAAATCATTATACATTTCTCGTAATTCGTAAAACCGATTAACAAACTCATCAAAATAGTTATCAACTAGAAAAACTTTAAAAGCATAATTAATATTTCTATTATTAATCTTTAAAATTTCTTCATAACTTCTACCAAAATAATTAAAATTATAATCATCTGTATCTATTATATTTATTCCCTTTTTCCCATACAAAATATTATACATCACATCATAAGCGACAATACCATTTTTAGAAATAGTTACATTATCTTTATATACATTTTCTAAATCATAAATTAACTTAACCATATCAATATTTAAAGGATTAATTCTACACAAATTTACTCCCCTAATATATGGAGTAACATAACCAACTACTTCATTATTAACTGTTATAACGTCACTAGCCCATATGTATGTAGAATTTAAAACTTTACTAAATTTCAATATATCTTCACTATTATAATCAATTTTATCTTCAACATCAAAAAAACCATTAAATATTTTATATACTCTATTATTGGACCTATCATGGTAACACTGTCCTTGACTTCCAGAGTCCAAAAGTTTTATTTGTGGTTCCTTTAAAAACTGGTATAATTGATTATCACTAACAAAATTCATGCCTATTCCCCCAAAACAAAGTACATAATATTATAATGTTTATTTACATTTTGTCAACTTATTATAAAAAAAAGACAATTTGATGTCAGTTTATAAAGTACTTTGATAATATTTTTGATAGTATTACAGCCATTTTTTCATCTCCCTCTAATATTGGATAATCAGTTGAAACTATTATTACTGAACCAATTGCATCACCGTTATTAACGATAGAACTAAATGAATAATAGCCTACCTCATTTATACCCTTTACTATTTCAAAAGAATTTTTTTGTCTTTCAACAAAACTATCTCGTCTATCAATTGAATGGCTAGTAAATTCACTTATTTCTTTATTTAAATATTGCTTCTTTAAATTCCCTGCTATTGCTATTACCTTATTTCTATCCGTTACAATAACATTATGTTTAATAACTTGATTAAATATATCAACGTATTTTTCTGCTACAGAATTTAAACTTTCAATCGGAGAATATTTTTTTAAAATTATATTATCTTCATCAATAAATATTTCAAGGCTCTCACCATTATCAATTCGCATATTTTTTCTAATTTCCTTAGGAATTACTATTCTACCCAATTCATCAATTCTCCTTATTATTCCTGTTGTTTTCATATATTCCTCCATTTCTAATATTATTGTGTTAAATATATATAAATTTATACAAAAAAGAACTAATCTTTAACAATTAGTTCAGTATTAATTTTTTCTAATAGTTGAATTAAATATATTAAGAAATGATTATCTAATTTTACAGTATCTAAAATTATATGAATTTTATTATTTTTAAAACTAAATCTAAACATTTTTGATATTTCATATGCAATAAAAAATAGTTTCTCTCCATCTATTTTTTTACTTATATTTTCTGATAATTCTAATTCAATAAATGTTTTAGTCTGTTTAGAGTTTTCTATTTCTAGTTTTTTAGCTAATTTCTCAAACCATTCTTCATACATATAAATTTCCATATCATTTGTAATTTTACCAAATCTATCCTCTAATTCAGCCTTTATAGACTGCATTTTTTCTAAAGAATCTACTTTGTTAATCATTTTATGAATTTCAATTTTTAAATCCTCATTAGCAATATAAGAGTCACTAATATGTGTATCTATTTCTATTAAAGGCTTATTATCATTAATATCGTCTTCTTCAGGTAATTCTTGACCTTTTAATTTTAAAACAGCTTCATTTAACATTTTTAAATATAAATCTATACCAATTGTATCAATAAATCCTGATTGTTCACTTCCTAGTATATCTCCCGCTCCTCTTATTGATAAATCACGCATAGCTATTTTAAATCCACTACCTAATTCCGTAAATTCTTTTATTGTATTTAATCTTTTTACCGCTATATCGTTTAATACTTTTCTATTATCATACATTAAATATGCATAACCTATTTTATCACTTCTACCTATTCTACCTCTTATTTGATATAACTGAGATAACCCAAATCTATCTGCATCAATAATAATTAGGGTATTCACATTAGGTATATCTATTCCTGTTTCTATAATAGTAGTGCATACTAATACATCAAATTTATGTGCAATAAAATCTAACATTATATTTTCTAATTCGGTTTTAGTCATTTGACCATGAGCATAATTAATTTTAGCATCAGGAATTAACTCATTTATTTCTCTAACTTTTGATTCAATACTTTCTACTTTATTATATAAAATGAATGCTTGACCATTTCTCGATAATTCTTTATATATAGCATCTTTTATTACATTCTTATTTTCTGCAAGTACATATGTCTGAACTGGGAATCTTTGAGCAGGTGCTGTTTCGATCAATACAAGACTTCTAATACCAGACATAGACATTTGTAAAGTTCTAGGGATAGGAGTAGCTGACAATGTTAAAACATCAATATTAGATTTATATTGTTTTATCTTTTCTTTATGTGTAACACCAAATCTTTGTTCTTCATCAATTACAAGTAATCCTAAATCTTTATATTCTATATCATTACTTAAAATTCTATGTGTACCAAATAAAATATCAATTTTTCCATTTTTTAATTTCTCTATTATTTTCTTTTGTTTTGCTCTATCCACAAATCTGTTTAAAAGTGCTATATTAACTGGGAAATTTTTAAATCTTTCAATAGCGTTTTTATATTGTTGATTAGATAAAATAGTAGTTGGGCACAAATAAGCTACTTGTTTTCCATCATTAACTGCCTTAAATATTGCTCTAAAAGCAACTTCTGTTTTACCATATCCAACGTCCCCACAAAGTAACATATCCATTGGAGTTCTTTTTTCCATTTCAGATTTTATGATATTAATAGCTTTTAATTGATCAGGAGTTTCTTGATACTCAAATTGACTATCAAATAATACTTGATTTTCATCATCTTCACTAAAAGCAAAGCCCTTCATTGCTTCTCTTTCTGCAGATACCTTTAATAAATTACCAGCAATTTCTTCTATTCTTCCACGGACTCTCGCTTTTTTCCTTTTCCACTCATCTGTACCTAGCTTATTAATTTTAGGATTTACTCCCTCTTTTCCAGAAAATTTACTTATCCTATCAATTTTTTCTACTGGAATATATAGTACATCTCCACCAGCATAAATTAATTTTATATAATCTTTTTTCAATCCATTTTTAGTAATAGTACATAATTGATCATAAATCCCAATACCATGCTGTTCATGTACTATATAATCACCCTTGGAAATATTACTTATGTTGCCTATTTTAGTACCTATTTTATATTTATTTTTATATTTTTTACTTTTTTCCTGAACTTTAAATAAATCATTTTCACTTACAACAAAATAGTTTTCATAAATAAATCCACTACCAATAGGTTTTATAATAATATTAATTTTATTATCTAAAATATGATTTTCATCAGTTATATAAACATCATTAAAATCTAAATATTTACAAATTCTATTAATAGAATTTTTTGAATTTAAGCAAATAATAATAGAATATTTTTTACTATAATATTTTTCAATATCTTGTTTAACTAAATTATAATTACCTTCATAATTTTCTATATTATATGATAAAAATTTATAATTCTTATGCAATTTTAAATTTTCTAATAAATTATCTAAATTCATTAAATAAATTTTATTATTACAATTGATATTTTCAATATCATACATGTAATTTGTTTTAATTGATGATATGTTTTCTTTATCATATTCCAATATAGATTCACGCAAAAGATAATAACTATTAATAAGTTGTCCATAGTCATAATAAAAACAAATATTATTATTAACATAATCCCAAATACCAGATATTTTATCAGAATAGTATTCTAAATATTTTTGTTTTCTTTCAACATCATCTTTTTCTTCTGATAATATGAATTCTGTATAAGGAAAAATATTAATTTCTTTAACCTCTTTAGTTGTTAACTGTGTTTCTACATCAAAATATTTTATACTATCAATTGTATCTCCCCAAAATTCTATCCTAACAGGATTTTCTTCTCCTGTTGGAAAAATATCAACTACATATCCTCTTACACCAACTTTACCAGTTTCAGTTACAATGGTTTCATTTTCATACCCTAAATTATATAATTTATTAAGTAAAGTTTCACGATCATATTCTTGATCTTTTTTTAAATTTAAAATTGAACTTTTCCAAGTCTTTTTTGTTGGTAAATATCTAAGAACTCCCATTAAATTACAAATAACAATATACTTACCATCGTTAATTAGTTTATTTAAAGTATTTATTCTTTCAACTTTGAATTCAGGGCTTATCGCAATTGCTTCACTAGTAATAAAATCATCCATTGGAAAAAATAATACTTTATCAGTATAATTTAATAATCTTTGATAAAAGTTATTAGCTTCATATAATGAATTAGCAACGACTAAAACACTTCCATTTTGTTTAACGAAAGTGTCATATATATATATACAATTTAACTCAAGAGTTAATCCAGAAACTCCATAATAGTTATTATCCGGTATTTTAAATAAATCTTCAAAAAATTTCATTTTATCACCTTATAATCAAAAATATGTAATCATAACGATTACATTTTGTAAAAATTCATTATTATTATACCATCTTTAATGTAAAAATACTACAAAATTATTTCCTGGGAAATAATTTTATGACTTACGATTATACTTATTCATCATTCGCTCTATAGAAATTAAACAAAAATCATCTATTAGATTTGATAATCTATCATACGTTTCGTTAAGTAATTTTAAATCATCACCAGTAAACTTCCCTAAAACATAATCTTTTGTTTCTATATCCTTATTGTTTGAAATACCTATCTTTAATCTAACATATTTTTTAGTCTTTAAATTTTTCTCTATATCTTTTATTCCATTGTGGCCACCACTTCTACTATCAAACACAATTTTTGTTCTTCCTAAAGGCATATCAAGATCATCTTGTATTACTAATATATCTTCAGGTAACAGCTTAAAATAATCAACATATTTTTTAACAACTGTTCCAGATAAATTCATATATGAAAGTGGCTTTATTAATAATACTCTTTCACCATCAACTTTTGTAAAAACATATTGAGCATTAAATTTTTCTTTTTCAAAACTTATATTTTTCATTTTACAAAGATAGTCTAAAAATTCAAATCCTACATTATGTCTTGTATTTTTATACTCAATTCCTGGATTACCTAAACCTACAACTAGCTTCATTATTACCTCCTTGAATTTAAATGATATTCTTTATATACTTCGCTTTTGGGAATATTTCTTTCTTTTGCTACTAACTTTATTGCATCCATAAGTTTCATTCCATTATTAACATATAAATTTACATTGTCAATAATTGTCAAATCATTAACATTTTCACAGGTATCGTTATAGCCTTCTACTACCAACACGTATTCCCCTTTTATAGTACCTAAATTGTTTAATAATTCAGATAAATTACCTCTAAAAACACTTTCATATTTTTTAGATATTTCTCTTGATATACTTATTTTTCTTTCTCCAAAAATACTAAATATTAATTTCAAAGTTTTTTCTAAACGATGAGGTGCTTCATAAAAAATAATTGTACTTTTTAAAAATTTTAATTCTTCTAATTCTTTTTTACATTTACTTTCTTTACTATTTAAAAATCCGTAAAATGTAAATGGTTTAGGATTAATTCCTGAAGATGTTAAAGCCGGAACAAACGCAGTAGCACCAGGTAGTGATATAACATTGAATCCTTTTTCCACAACATATTCTACTGTTTTATAGCCTGGATCGCTAATTATTGGAGTACCTCTATCTGTTACAATTGCAACGTCATTTCCCTTAATCAAATATTCTAACACATTTTCTTTGACTTTATCCTCATTATGGTCATGTAAAGATATTAAATGTTTCTTTATATCATAATGCTTTAATAAAAGAGAAGTAACCCTTGTATCTTCTGAAAACACAACTTCTACTTCTTTTAATATATTTATTGCTCTTATCGTAATATCTTCTAAATTTCCTATTGGCGTAGGAATTATATATAAAGTAGGAGAACCATCATAACTATTTTGCCACATAAAAATCACTCCTCAAACATTTTTTTTATACTTTTATTATAATTATTTTCTTCATCATATACAATTATTGGATTTAATAATTTAATACCACTGTTTCCATTTTTTATTCCTTCAATTAATACCATATTAGCTTCTTTTTCAATTTTTGGATATACAAATTGAATCCTTTTTGGCTCTATATTATATTTTCGCATTGTATCTAAAATTTCCAAAAATCTTTCGGGTCTATGCACTAAAGCAAAGATTCCTTTATTTTTTAAACTTTTTGACGCTATACTACAAACATCATCTAAGTTAAGAAAAATTTCATGCCGTGCAATTGCTTTAATCTTATTATCATTAAATAATTTTTTATCATTTGTTTTAAAATAAGGAGGATTACACGTTACAACATCAAACTGTTCAAAACCCAAATGTTTGTTTAAATCTTTTACATCAAAATTAAATAGATTAATTTGATTTAACATGTTATTTTCTATTACAGATTTTTGTCCCAATTCATAAATTTCTTTTTGAATCTCAACACCATATATTTTTGCTTTTGTACGATACGTAAGTAACATAGGAATTGGAGCATTACCAGTTGCTAAATCTAAAATCTTTTTAGTTCTTAAATTAATAGTTGCAAAATTAGCAAGTAATACTGAATCTAAAGAAAATTTAAACCAATCATCGTTTTGATATATGTAAGCATTTTTAAAGTTTAGTAATCTATTCCTTACTTCCATTTTTAACATCGACTTCTTTTATATTATTTTTGGGAGTAACAACAGTATATTTTTCATTCAATATATCAAGTGATATTACTTTACTACTTCCCTCATCCGTATCAACAAATTTTCCTACTTCAGGTAATTTCTTTCTACATTCTGAATAGTTTTCATTTTCGTATTTTAAACAGCATAATAATCTACCACAAACTCCATTTATTTTTGTAGGATTTAAAGCTATTGATTGATTTTTAGCCATATTTATAGATACACTTTCAAACTCTTTCAAAAAAGAAGCACAGCAAAGTTTTCTACCACATAAACCTACTCCTCCTATTTCTTTAGCTTTATCCCTAATTCCAACTTGTCTTAGCTCAATTCTTGTTTTGAAATAAGAACCTAATTCTTTTGCTAATTGTCTAAAATCAACTCTCTCATCAGAAATAAACTTAAAGATTAGCTGAGATCTAGTAAATGTATATTCCGCATCAACTAATGACATATTAAGATTATTTTTATTTATCATTTCTTTACATTTTACAATTGCTTTTTCTGCATCTTTAATGTTAGTTAGATGTTGAATATAATCCTTTTTAGTTGTTAATCTAATAACGTTTTTTAATTCGTTTATATCTAGATTTTTTTCTTCTTTTATGAAATCAACAACTTGTCCATATTGCAATCCTTTATCTGTGTCCACTATAACAGTACAATTTTTTCGTAATTTAAGGTTCTCATTTTTAAAATAATAAATTTTTCCTTTTCCATTAATTTTAACAGCAACTATTTCCAACATATTCACCACCTAATTCTATTAATATCATATTTATAAACAAATTTGTATTTAAATTAAATTTTAAATATTCTACATTTTCAGTCAATATTTCTACTTTTTTTATTAAATTTTCTAAGTCATTATATTTTGAAACTGTATCAATTTCATTTTTATAATCTAAAAAAAATGAAATTTTATTAGAAATCTTATATTTTATTACTTCAAAATAAAATATTATCATCAAATTTAATGTTTGCTCTATTACTTCTTTAGAATTAAACAAAAAATCCCATTTATCTTTTATATAAATTATCGTATTATATTTATTTTTTTCATAAAATAATATAAAATTAACCAAACTATTTCCATAATTTAATTGTTTTTCCATTAATAAAAACTTTTCTTTTTCTTCTTCTGTTTTACATAAAAAATTACACATATTTGCTATTGTATTGTTTGATAATTCATTTTTTTCTAATTTAATATATTGACATCTAGAAACAATTGTATCTAACATTTTATTAACGTTATTAGTAACTAATATAGCTATTACATTGGGAGAAGGTTCTTCTAGAAATTTCAGTATGGAATTTGCGGATTGTTTATTCATTTTTTCGCATTCTTTAATTATATAAACCCTATATTTTCCTTCTATCCCAATTTTAGCATAATCTTCTTGTATTTCTAATAATTGTTCTTTTTTTATCCACATTCCATTTGGTTCAATTATTCTAAATTCTGTATGATTATTAGAATTAATTCTTTCACAAATTGAACAATTTTTGCAAGAATTTAAATTAGTATAATTTTCTGGACATAATATAAATTTTACAAATGCAATTATAATATCATAAGCATTACTATTATCATTTATATCAAACAAGTAAGCATGTGATAATTTATTGTTTTTTAATGAATTTACTAATAAATTATATAATAAAGGTTGTTGTTCCTTATAATCATCTAACAAATTATATCACCTCATACTATAAGATTAATAAATAAAATACCACCAACATTACAATTGCAGGTATTCCAAAAAAACTTACTAAAATAATAGTTATTAAATTTATTGGAATCATTGCATTTAAAGAAAAAGATATTTTGTTATATGCAAAAATTATTATCATAGAAACTATTATTTTTTTTATAAATTTCATAATTTTTTTAAACATATAAATCACCAATAAAATATATGTTTTTAAAATTATGATATGTTTTTTCTTTCCTCCAAAGCTAACTCTAAAGTAAGTGTATCAATATACTCCATATCTGCTCCTAGTGGTATTCCAGTAGCAATTTTACTAACTTTAACAGAAGTATCTTCTAAAATCTTTTTAATATACTGCATAGTAGTTTCGCCTTCTATGCTTGGTTTTAATGCGAGTATAACTTCTTCTACATCTTCATTTAATATTCTTCTTTTTAAACTTGATAAATTTATATCTTCTGGATTTATTCCTTCTAATGGAGATATCAAAGAACCTAATACATGATATGTTCCGTTAAATATTCCCAATTTTTCAAATATAAATACATCTTTTTCCTTCTCTACTACAAAAATCATTTTTTTATTTCTATTTTGATTTTCACATATATTACATACATCACCTTCGCAGATATTACCACAAATTTGGCACTTACCTATTTTATCTCTAAGTTCCTGTATAGAATTACTAAAATTAGTTAACTCTTCTTTTGAAAAGTTTATCATAGAAAAAGTCAGGCGTTCTGCAGTTTTTTCCCCTATTCCTGGCAGTCGTTTAAAAGATTCTATTAAGTTTCTAATACTCTCCGGGTACATTATAACAACCCACTTAATCCTTGACCAAATTTACTCATTTTCTTTTCTTTATCGTTATCAATTTTCTTTACAGTATCATTAATAGCCACTACTATCATATCTTGAAATAATTCAAGTTCATCTAATTTAATATCTTCATCTACTTTTATATTTATAGATAATAATTCTTTTTTCCCGTTCATTTTAACACTTACTAGTGATGAACTTCCTTCATAAACAGTATTTTCTAATTCTTTTTGTGTTTTTTGTAATTCCTTTTGCATTTTTTGTGCTTCTTTCATTAGTGCTTGCATATTCATAATAAATCACCTTTCCTTATTTGTATTCTATAATTTCTTCGCCAACTAATTCTATTAACTTATCTACTTGCGTTTTTTCGCTCGAATTAACTTCCTCCGATTCTTTTTTGTCTTCAGTTATATACTCATATTTGTATCCTTTTTTTATATTTTCAATATATTGTTTTTTTTCAACATCCCACTCTTCTTCTGATATAGCAACAATATTATATTTTTTATTATATACCTTATTTAATAAATTCTCCACTTCTTCTTTATTAACATTTATTCTTGTGGCTGACGAAATATATTTAGAAACTAAAATGATATCATCATTTCCTACCACTGTTGGTACAGCATCTGCTAATAATCCCACTGCCAATTCATACTTTTTATCTAACAAATATTCTGATATAGTAGGCCACTTTTCTTTTACTAAGTTTAATAATTGCTTAGAAGCTGAAACAAATGAATTGTTAATTCTAATTTTTTTAATTTTATCTAAATTATCAGTAGAAATAGTAGTGAAATTATTTTCTTTAGGTACATTTTGTTCCGGTAAAATTTTATTTTGTTCCAACTGATTATCCGGAATAGAAATATTATCATTTTGTTCAGAAGGAGTTTTATCTTCGGTTAATTTTAACAAATTTATTAGCAATAAAATAGATGGATGACTACTAGTTTTTAATAAATTTAATACATCATTTAATCTATTTATCATCAAATATATTAAATCATCATCAAAATTCATCATTATTTCCTCTATCTTTTTATTTTTATCTTCAATCTTAGTTTTTTTATTACCATTTTTAAAAACTAAAATATCTTTTAAAAAAATTAATAATTCTTCAATAAATTTTGATATATTTTTACCCTCTTTATCGATATTTTCTACAATTTGTATAATATTCTTTTTATCATTGTTTTTAATACTTATCAACAATTCATATAAGTCACTATACGAAACGGAACCATTTACTTTATAGACATCTTCTATAGTTATTTTTTCACTTTTATATGCAGTTAATTGATCTAATAAATTGATAGCATCTCTAAGTCCTCCGTCTGCCAAACGAGAAATTTCATACATTGCTTCTTCAGTTATATCAATTCCCTCATTATTTGAAATTTGTTTTAATTTTTTAACAATTGAATCGTCATCAATTTTATTGAATTGAAATTTTTGACATCTTGAAGCTACGGTTAAGGGTATTTTATATGGTTCAGTAGTTGCTAAAATGAATATTGCATGATGTGGAGGTTCTTCTAAAGTTTTTAATAATGCATTGAATGCAGAAGTTGTTAACATATGAACTTCATCAATAATATAAACTTTATATCTACTATTACTCGGAACCAAATTAACTTTATCTCTTAATTCACGTATTTCATCAACTCCATTATTAGAAGCCGCATCAATTTCTACTATATCATTACTAGAGAGAAAATTAATACAATTTTCACATTTATTACAAGGACCATCAACTGTTAAATTTTGACAATTGACCATTTTAGCAATAATTTTAGCAGTTGTTGTTTTCCCTGTTCCTCTAGGTCCTGAAAACAAATATGCATGTGAAATTTTTTCGTTTAGTATTGCATTATTTATGACCTTAATTATTTTATCTTGTCCAACTACATCTTCAAAATTTTGAGGTCTGTATTTTCTATATAAAGCTAAATAACTCATTGTTCACCTCTCTTCTTATAAGATAATTATAACATAAAAAAAAAAATTTAATCCATGTTCTATCTTTTTTTTTGAAAAAAACTTTGTAATAACAAGGTGTTTTCTGAACTGGTTTCATCCTTAATTACTTGAACGTTGTTCTCTTTCAACCATTTTATCGAACAATCGTTTGTTTTAGTTAGGTTACAATATATTTTTTTTATTCTACTTTCAACAATTGCTCCTGCGCACATCATACATGGTTCTAATGTCACATATAATTCACAATCATCTAAAATCCACGTTTTTTTCTTTCGATTAGCTATATTTATCGCTAACATTTCAGCATGTCCTATTGTTAAATTACTTTTTTTTCTATTATTATGAGCTTTCGCCAATATTTTATCATTGCAAACAATAACAGCTCCAACAGGAACTTCACCTTTTTTATACGCTTTTCTTGCCTCTTTTATGGCTATTTCCATATATTTATGCATTATATCGATCTACCTCTTTATTTTTACAAAAAAATAAGCGCACACAATTTTTCTTGTTAGAGCTGCTATTTTCCAATCCTGACTCGTTTCCAATATTATTGTTGCGCAATATCATTATACTATTTATTTGTAATTTATACAAATGTTTTTAGAATATGTTTCACGTGGAACCTTTTTCATTACAATTATTATAAAAAGCAATAAAATAAAATTTAATATTTCTGTTGTGCTTTATCTATTCTTTATTATTTGAGCTGTACAACAAATTTATTTTTAACTATTATTATATATTTTTATTTAAAAAAAACAAGACACAAACATGTTTCACGTGAAACATGTTTGTAAAAATTATATTGTCATTTATTTGTTGTTTCTAATCAGACTCCTATCAAATTCATATTATTTTTCGTTTAAATTATTTTTTTAATTATAAAATCGTTCATAAAACGAATAAATTTCCATCAAATTAATCATCAATTAATTCGTCAAGCTTCATTTTTTTATTTTAATTCTATATCCCAATCGTTTTAACACGTTTTTAAGTACTGTTTTTTTTCTTAATTAATTTATTTTTTACCATATTATATATTTAATTGTTATATATTTGTTGCATTATATTTTTATCTACACAAAGAAATGAAGCAAATTTTAGTTCGCAAATTTAATTCACAACTTATTTTATTTTATGGTATTTTTATTTTTAATATTAATAAAAAGATGTTTAGTTTAAATTGCAATGACAAAATTATAAAAATAATGTAGATGCTCCGCCTTGTTTGTGCTATTAATAAAACATTTTTATAATTTTCTTCTTGCAAAATGTTAAGATGCCACATTACGTTTCACGTGAAACATAATGTGCAAGATTTTTTATAATAATTTATTAATTGTTCCCTTGCACATATAAATATAAATATTTTAAAACACATTAAAATCTTCATTTTTTTTATTATACTACGTTTCACGTGAAACAACACGAACATCTGTTTACTTTGCGTAAAAGATAAAATATTTCCAGGAAATATTTCCCGGGAAATACTTTGTAACTTAAGTTAATAAAAAAAGAAGTTTAGTAAAACTAAATTTCTTCTTCTAATTCTCTTTTTATAATAGCTATTGAACTAACTAATTGTCCTTCTTTTAAATTAATCAATCGAACACCTTGAGTAACTCTGCTCATTGAAGATATATTTTCTACATTTAATCTTATAATCATTCCTGTATTAGTAATTATCATGATATCTTCATCATTTGTTACTGTTTTGAAAGATATAATAGAGCCATTTTTCTCTGTAACGCTTAAAGTTTTTACACCTTTACCTCCTCTGTTTGTTAATCTGTATTCTGCTAGAGGTGTCTTTTTTCCATAACCTTTCTCTGTTACTACTAATACTTCTTGATTATTGTCCGCTATTTCCATTCCTACGAGTGTTCCTTCTTCTAAATTAATGCCTCTTACTCCAGAAGCAGATCTTCCCATTACTCTAATTGAATCTTCTGTAAATCGTACCATTCTTCCATTTGAAGAAGCCATCAAAATTTCGTTATCTCCAGTTGTCTTTTTAACAGAAATTAACTCATCGTCTTCTCTCAATGTAATAAACTTTTTACCATTTGCACGAATACTATCAAATTCTTTTATGTCAGTACGCTTTATGAAACCTTGTTTAGTAGCAAAAACTAAATATTTGTGAGTTTCTTCTCGTTCTATTTTTAATAAAGATGTAATTTTTTCGTTTTTCTCTAAAGATAATAAATTTATTATTGGCAAACCTTTAGATTGTCTACTATATTCAGGAATTTCATATCCTTTAGTTCTATAGACTTTTCCATTATTAGTAAAGAATAAGATATAATCATGTGTAGTTAAGTTTATAATATTTTCAACGAAATCTTCTTCATTCATTGACATACCTTTAATACCAACTCCACCTCGATGTTGTGCTTTATAAGTATCAGCCGGCATTCTCTTTATATAACCCTTATTTGTTAAAGTTATAACTATATTTTCTTCAGGTATTAATGCTTCATCATCTATATAATCTATAGCACTCATATCTATAAATGTTTTTCTTTCATTTGCATATTTTAATTTAATTTCGTTTAATTCATTTTTTATTACTTGAAGAATTTTTTCTTCACTATTTAAAATTTCTTCTAATTCTTTTATTAATCTTTCTAATTCTGCTATTTCATTTTCTATTTTTTCTTTTTCTAAACCTGTAAGCCTTCTTAACTTCATTTCTAAGATTGCTTGAGTTTGAGCTTCAGAAAGATTAAATTTAGCTATTAATTCTTTACTTGCTTCATCATCTGTTTTTGCTGCTTTAATTATCTTTATTACTTCATCTATATGATCTAAAGCAATTTGTAATCCTTCTAATATATGTAATCTTGCTTGATATTTTTTTAAATCAAATTGACATCTACGATAAATAACTTGCTTTTGGTGATCTAAGTATTTTTCCAAAATTGTCTTCATATCTAATATTCTAGGACTACCATCAACCAACATTAAAAAGTTAATACCATAGGAAATTTGTAATTGTGTATGCTTATATAAATTGTTTAAAACTACATTAGCATTTGCTTCTTTTTTTACGTCTATTACTATTTTAATTCCTTCTAATGCTGATTCATCACTTAAATTAGATATTCCATCTAAAACTTTATCCCTAACTAATTCTGCTATTCTTGTTATTAAAGATTTTTTATTAACCTGATAAGGCAATTCTGTAATAATAATTTTATTTTTACCATTATGTTCTTCTATATTAACTCTCGCTCTTACAGTTATTGTACCTCTTCCTGTTTCGTAAGCTCTTTTTATACCACTATTACCTAAAATAATTCCTCCGGTTGGAAAATCTGGTCCTTTAATTTTTTCCATTAAATCAAGTACTGAAATGTCAGGATTATCTATATAAGCAATACAACCATCTATCACTTCCCCTAAATTATGAGGAGGTATATTAGTAGCCATACCTACTGCTATTCCCATATTACCATTAACTAAAATATTTGGAAACCTACTAGGTAAAACTACGGGTTCTTTTCTTTGACCATCATAGTTTTCCATAAAATCAACAGTTTCTTTATTTAAATCTCTCAACATTTCCATTGATATTTTTGCAAGTTTAGCCTCAGTATAACGAGATGCAGCAGCTGAATCTCCATCAATACTACCAAAATTACCATGTCCATCAACTAAAGCATGTCTATAAGTAAAATCTTGAGCCATTCTTACCATTGTATCATAAATAGCTGCATCACCATGTGGATGATAATGTCCCATTACTGCTCCTACTGCATTAGCACTTTTTTGGTGCTTTTTATCTGGTGTCATCCCTTCCTCGTATAAAGTATACAAAATACGTCTATGAACAGGTTTTAAACCATCTCTAACATCTGGTATAGCTCTTGCTACAATAACACTCATAGAATAATCCAAAAATGATGTTTTCATTTCATCTATAATGTTAATACTTACTTTTTTGTCATTTTCGTTCATAATTCACACTCCTATATATCAAGATTTACAACATTTAATGCGTTTTCTTCTATAAATTTTCTTCTTGGTTCTACTTCTTCACCCATTAAAACTTGAAAAATTTCATCAACTTGAATTGCATCTGCTAAATCAATTTGTTTAAGTACTCTACTTTCAATTCCCATTGTAGTAGCTCTTAATTCATGAGGATCCATTTCTCCCAAACCTTTCATTCTACCAATTTCATACTTAGTATTTTCAGGAAGAGTTGCTAAATATTCATCTCTTTCCTTTTCATCCAATACATATTTAATTGTTTTACCGTGTTTAATTGAATATAAAGGTGGTTGAGCAGCATAGATATGTCCTCCTTCAATAAGTGGCTTAAAATACCTATAAAACAGTGTTAAAAGCAATGTTCTAATATGTGCACCATCAACATCGGCATCAGTCATTATTATAATTTTATTATATCTTAGTTTAGAAATATCAAAATCTTCACCAATGCCTGTTCCAATAGCTGTAATCATTGTCCTTATTTCTTCATTACTTAAAATTCTATCTAACCTTGCTTTTTCTACATTTAAAATTTTTCCTCTTATTGGTAAGATTGCTTGAGTTATAGGATCTCTTCCCATTTTTGCAGACCCTGCTGCTGAATCTCCCTCAACAATAAACATTTCAGAAACAGATGCATCTTTTGAAGAACAATCTGTTAATTTACCCCATTGATTAGTAATTTCAAGTCCACCTTTTCTTCTAGTTAATTCTCTAGCCTTCTTTGCAGCAACTCTTGCTCTTGCTGCAGTCATCGATTTTTCGATTATAACTTTCGCCTGTTCTGGATTTTCCATTAAAAACCTTTCAAATCCTTCTGCAAAAATATTTGCAGCTATTTTTCTAACCTCACTATTTCCTAATTTTGTTTTAGTTTGTCCTTCAAATTGTGGTTCAGGAACTTTAGCTGATACAATCATTGTAATTCCTTCTCTTACATCATCACCAGTAAGACTATCTTCATTATCCTTAAGAAATTTATTATTTTTTGCATAATTATTTATTATTCTAGTCAAACTATTCTTTACTCCATCTTCGTGAGTACCACCTTCTGGTGTCGTAATGTTATTTACAAAGGAATATATTGCACTATTATATCCATCATTATATTGAAGAGCTACTTCCAAAGTTACATTATTTTCTGCACCCTCAACATATATAATATCATTATGAATTGGAGTCTTACTTTTATTTAAAAGTTCAACATATTCCCTTATTCCACCTTCATAAACAAAAGTGTCTTTTTTATCTTCTCTATCATCAACTAAAATTATTCTCAATCTTTTATTAAGAAAAGCTAATTCTCTTGCTCTAACTTTTAAAGTTTCATAATCAAATTTTGTAGTTTCTTTAAAAATTTCTTCATCTGGCATAAAAGTTACAGTTGTTCCAGTTCTATCTTCACTACAATCACCAATAACAGTAAGTGATTGAACTATATGACCACCATTTGCAAATTTAGCTTGATATATTTTAGAATTTTTATAAACAGTTACATCAACCCATTTACTAAGAGCATTTACTACTGAAGCTCCTACTCCATGTAATCCTCCAGAAACTTTATATCCGCCTCCGCCAAACTTACCTCCAGCATGAAGTACTGTATAAACAGTTTCTACAGTAGATATACCTGTTTTAGGATGCTTATCGACTGGAATTCCTCTACCATCATCCTTTACAGTAACAGAGCCATCTTTATTTACAATTATTTCTATATCATCACAATATCCAGCTAAAGCCTCATCTATTGCATTATCTACTATTTCCCAAACCAAATGATGCAAACCTCTTTCACTAGTAGATCCTATATACATACCAGGTCTTTTTCTTACAGCTTCTAATCCTTCTAAGACTTGAATATCCGATGCGTTATAATGTTCTATTTTATTATCCATTTTTGTCTTCCTTCCTCAAAAATATTTCCCGGGAAATATTTTTTTATATTTTTTATTGCTTTTTACTTAAAATTATTTCCCGGGAAATAATTTTCCATCATTTATTTCAAAAATACTTGCTTTCTTAACTAATTTTTCATCAATCATATTTATATCAGTAGTTGTTATTATTGTTTGAGTATTATCGTTTATATAATTTATTAAATTATTCTTTTTTTCAATATCTAATTCACTAAATATATCATCTAATAACAATATCGGATCCTCATTACATTCATTTTTTATTAATTCTATTTCTGACAATTTTAACGATAATATTACACTCCGTAATTGTCCTTGCGAACCATATAAAGATATATTTTTATCATTTAGTACAAAAATAAAATCGTCCCTTTGTGGGCCTATTAACGATACTTTATACAATATTTCTTTCTCTAAATATTTTTCTAACTTTTCTGTATATTTAGCAATCATCATTGATTTATCTTCAAAATAATCAATATTAGATATATATTTTATTCTAAGTCCTTGAATTCCCATTATTTTATAATAGATATTATCTATAAAATTGCAAAGTTTATCTATAAATTCTTTCCTATATATATATATATTAACAGATAATTCAGCTATCTTTTTATTTAAAATTTTTAAATATTCTATATTTATTTTATCTAATTTTAAATATTCATTTTTTTGTCTAATTATATTATTGTAATCCATCAATAGTCTAACATATAATGGAGATATTTGACTAAGTTCCATATTCAAAAATTTTCTTCTTACACTTGGACCATCTCTAATCATTCTTATATTTTCAGGACTAAAAATAACAACTTTCAAATTTGATATATATTCACTTAATTTTTTTATTTCTCTTCCGTTTATGATAACTTTTTTTCCATTATCGTTTATTAAAATTTTAAATTTTTTAGGGATATTATTTAGTATTGTTTCTGCTTCTAATATTGAATAATTATTCCCCAGCTTTATTAAATTTTTATCATTTATATTTAAATAAGATTTTGTTAAAGATAAAACATATATAGATTCTAATATATTTGTTTTACCTTGAGCATTTTTTCCTATAATAATATTTAATTTCTCATTTAATGCTATTTCTAAATCATCATAATTACGATAATTTTTTAATTTAATTTTTTTTATTACCATTTTAACCTGTTTTTTTGCCCAAATTATCACCTTATTTCCAAAGCTGGTATCCCTATACATACGATTATACCATAAACTAGTTATTATATAAAGAAAAAAGCACTAAATTTTACTTAAATTAGTACTTTTTTCTATTTTTTTTTCTAAAATAAAACACTTAGATATTTGCGAAGATATAATACTATAATTAACGGGTACAATAATAGTACTTCCATCAAAGAAAACTAGTATAGTATTATGTTTCTTTCTTAAAAAGGTTACTAAATTATTATAAGAAATCCAAGTATTATCTTTTGCTGTAATAGACTTAATTGGAAAAAAAATTATTTTACTTTCATTATCCACTATAATAGGATTCTTGTAATTGCTTTTGAATTGCTTCTTACTTTCTTCCACTCTAAAATTTAATGAATACCTATAATAACTACAGGAATCACTTATAATAGTCGCTGGATCTTCCTTTCTATTTAAAGTTTTCCCTTTCTCAATAATTTTTGTCGTACTCTTATCTTCTGTTTTTATAATATACGTATTTTTGTTTATTATATATCTCATAAATAATCCCCCCTTCAAAAATACGATTTTTATTAAAGCACATTACTTTGTCGAAGTTTGTCTAAAAATGTCGTATATCAAGAAAATTGAATTTTAATAAAAAAAAATACCCACAATATTGTGGATATTAATAAGTTTTTATAGGTAGTACTAGTTGAATTAATGATGTTTCTTCTTTTGATTTTACTATTATTGGACTATTATCATTATTCATATATAAAACTACTTTTTCTTCTCCAAAACTTCTAATTGCATCTAACATATATTTAGATGAAAACGATATAGAAATGTTACCATTACTTTTAACAGCCATTTTTTCTTCTACATAACCAATTTCAGGAGAATTAGATGAAATAGTAAGTTCATCATTATTAAGTTCCAATTTGATAGTATTTTTGTCTCTATCTGAAGTTAATAATGAAGCTCTATCTATCATTTCAAACAAATTACTATAATTACATTCTACTTCTATTTCAAATTTAGTAGGAATTATAGCAGAAGTTGCAGGATAAGTACCATTTAAAAGTCTTGATACAAAAAGAATATTTTTGTATTTAAATAATATTTTATTTGTAAACAAGTGTAACTCTATACTATTATCACCATCATCTAGGATTTTAGATAGTTCTAATAAATTTTTACCTGGTATTACTATATTAATACTTTTATCAAATGATTTATCTATACTTATCGTTTTTTTAGCTAATCTATAACTATCTGTTGCAATAACTTCTAAAATATCTGTATCAATTCTAAAATTAATACCAGTTAATAGAGGTCTAGATTCATTTTGAGAAGTAGCAAAAAATGTTTGATTAATAATAGTTTTAAAATTATCTGTTTTTAAAATTATTGGTTCTGTTGTTTCTTCTAAATCTAAATTTGGAAATTCATTTGGATTTATACCATTTAATTTAAATTCAGTATTAGAAGTACTAATAATCATTTTATATCCATCTAATACTTCAATAGTAATATCAGTATCTGGTAATTTTCTTATAATTTCTACTATATATTTTCCTCCAATAACAATGCTACCAAATTCAGAAATTTCTGTAATTTCATCTTTTTTTATAAAACTTCTAATTGATATATCAGTATCACTAGCTGACAAATATAAACCTTCTTCTTTTAATTCAAATTTTATACCTGTTAATATAGGAATTAAATTTCTACTTGAAATAGCTTTAGAAGTATGATTCAAGTTTTCTAGTAAAATATTTTTTTTAATAATAAATTTCATAATGTATTCCTTCTTTCTTATTATATATATATTATTTATTATTATACAGTGGAAACTGTGGAAAACTACAAAAAATCCTTATATTAATAGAAATTTTTGACCACATGCTTGTGGAAAACTTTTTTAATTATCCACATTTGTCCACAAATTAAGTGGATAAATCTTTTTTTAACTCCGCAATTATCTCTCTTAGTTGATTGTTTTCTTTAAGTTCATCTTCTACTTTTTGATAAGCACTCATAATTGTGGAGTGATCTCTACCACCAAAATATGAACCTATTTTAGGAAAAGATTCTGTAGTCATAGTTCTACATAAATATATTGCTACTTGTCTTGGATAGTTTATTGTCTGATTTCTTTTCTTTCCTTTTAAATCATCAATATTTACTTTAAAGTAATCGCATACTACTCTTTGAATTCTATGAACGTCATTTTTATAAACACTTCTGTCTATAAGTTGATCTTTTAAAGCTTCTACTGCAATATCTAATGTTACTTTACCTTTATTCATCATAAGAGCGTAAGCAAATACTCTAGTGATGGCTCCTTCTAATTGTCTTACATCTGAATCAAAACTATTTGCTATATATTCTATAACATTATCAGGAACATCTTGAGCCGCCTCTTGATGAGATATCTTTTTTCTTATTATATTCATTCTAAGTTCAAAATCAGGTGGAGTAATATTTGCAGTTAGTCCCCAGTTAAATCTTGTTAATAATCTATTTTCTAACATTTTTAAATCATCAACAGATCTGTCAGAAGCTATAATAATTTGTTTATTTGAATTATATAACTCATTAAAAGTATGAAAAAATTCTTCTTGTCCTTTAGTTGCAGTACCTAAAAATTGAATGTCATCAATTATTAAAACATCAATATTCCTATACCTATTTTTAAAATTATCAATTTTATTAAAGTTATTTTTATCATTAGTTCTAACGGCATTAATAAAATCATTAACAAATTTATCAGACGAAATATATAATACTTTCATATTAGAATTTTTCAAAATATAATTTCCAATGGCTTGCATTAAATGAGTTTTTCCCAATCCGCTTTTACTATATAAAAATAAAGGATTATAAGCTTTACCTGGTTTTTCAGCTACTGCTTGTGCTGCTACAAACGCAAACTTATTACTATTTCCTACAATAAAATTTTCAAAAGTGTTATTTGGATTAAGATTTGCATCTTCCACACTTTGATAAGGAACTCCTTCTTGAATGTTTTCAATAACGGTATCCGCTTTTGGTTTCTTACCTACATCTTCTTTTAATTTAAAAACAAATTTAAAATTAGTTCCTGTAAGTTCATTAAAGACTTTTGTAATTAAATCTTTATAATTTTCATCTAAATGTTTAATATGTAATTTCATAGGAACTATAACAGTTGCAGTATTATTGGATAAATCATATAATTTGCTTTCTTTAAACCATGTATCATAAGAAAATTCTACTACTTGTTCTTTTATTCGTTCAAGAAATTTTTGCCACAATGTGTCAATATCCATATATTACCCTCCTATCCCCAATCTAATTTTACCATAAATAAAAAAAAAATCTACATATTTTTACAAAATAACAAGTTTTCCCACATGTTTTCCACAGGTTATCCACAAGTATAAATTAAAGTTTATAAAAGAATCAATTAATTTTCCACAGTTTTTACGTTTTTTTCTTTTCCACAATTATAAAACATAGTTTTCCACAGGCTGTGGATATATGTGGAAACTGTGGAAAACTTGTTAATCCTTTATAATATAAGTAATAAATTTATAAGTTATCCACAATGAACTGTGGGAATACTAGTTTATAAAAAAAATACTAACTATAAAAATTAGTATTAATTTTATTATCTTTTCCATTCAATCATCCATTTGTTATAGATTGATGCATTAGAACTATGAGGTTCTGGATTTGGAATTTCCATTTTTACAATCATTGGAATTTTCATCATTCTTCCAAATGCTACACAGGTTCCAGATTGTAAAGATTTTTGTTTTTCTATGACATCAGCACTAATATTAGGAACCATTTTTCTAATATATTCTAAATCGGTTGGATGGTTAATTTTAAAAATTAAGAAATTACTACATTGAGAAATAACAGTTTCAGATAATTCTGTTGGTCTTTGTGTAATCAAATCTATAACTAAACCAAATTTACGTCCTTCTTTAGCTATTCTTTCAAAAATATTGTAACCAAGTAATTCATTATCTGAATCTTTTTGAACATATCTGTGGGCTTCTTCAAGCATAATATGAATTGGTATCGATCCCCTATCTTGTAATCCTTTAGAGAATTTAAATAATAATCTAGAGTATATTTTTACTAAAGCTTTAGCAAATCTATCATCAATATCTTCTAAAACGAAGTTAATAATTTGAGCTCTTTTATTGTTATCAACTAATATAATATTAGATATAAATTCATTTAAATTTATAAATCTATCATATTTAAAGAATATACTATTAGAACTGTTATTTAGTGTATGTAATCTTACTTTTAAAGCAGTTGCTTCTGCATAAGATTTTTCATTTAATAATAGTCCTTCTGAAATTAAAGCAAAATTTAAAGCTACTTCTAAATCATCTAGAGTGAAATAAACCGGTACATAATCTTCATTCCATTTTGTATTATTATCTATAAATTGTTGAATATATTCTGTTATTAGAATTCTTTCTACAAATTCGCCTTTACTATCTAAATCAAAACACTTTCTAAACTGTCTTTTATATCCTATACCAGGAACGTCTACATCTAAATTTAATTCATCAGTATAACAATCTGTTAAAATAGAAAATATTTGATCTCTAATTCTGGCAGACATTTGATTAGAATACATTACAGAAATGATAGCTTTAGCTATTAAGTGATTCTTATATCTCTTGCTTTCAGCGTCATTTCTAGCAAATACAGAAACTAAGCTTAACATCTTCTCTATAATTGCAATTTGAGAATAAACAGTTACATTTAATAAATTTGCATAATCATCTACGTTAAGTAACCATAAAGGCAATTTAATTAATGGAGCTTCTTTTTGTTCTGTATTAGTAGTAAAAATTTTATAATTATAATTAACATTAATGTTATTTATTGATTTAAAAGCATTATCGTATTCACTAGTGTTATTAAAAATAAAAATATTACTATTAAAAGGAATTTTATCTTTCATAACAAATAGATTTTGTACAAGTCTTGCTACTCCATACGTTTTACCGGAACCAGTATTACCAAAAATAGCACTATGATTAGAAAACATATCGTCAATATCTATTTTAATTGGATAATTATACAAAGGAGATATTCCTAATGTCATGCTTTTTGGGTTATTGTCCCCTACTATTTCTCCTAATTCCTCTTGATTAATAATTCTAACTGTTGCATTTAAACTAGGTTTTCTAATAATACCAGAATAAAATTTACCACTAATAAATTCACCTAAAAAAGTAATTTTAACAGTATCCCCACTTATTTCTTCTATTTCTCCCAGTATTTTTTTATCATCTTCAAATACAACATTATAGTTAAGTAAATCTTCATTAATATTACCATTTATTTTAACAAGCGCGTAATTTTTACTAATTTCTACTATTTCTTTAAACATTATATCCCTCTATTCTTAATACTATAATTATATCAAATAAAAACAAAAAAATAAATAAAAAACATTAAAATTGTTGACATAAACTTAATAACCATATATAATAAAATAGCATTTAACTTTGGAGGTGTTATATATGAAAAGAACTTATCAACCAAATAATAGAAAAAAAGCAAAGAAACATGGTTTTTTTGCACGTATTAAAGGAAAAGTTTTAAATAGCAGAAGAGCTAAAAAAAGAAAAAAATTATGCGCATAACCACTTTTTATTGTGGTTTTTTCTTTATGTTGAAGGTGAATTTATGAAAAAAAAAGAGATTATAAAAGATAATAGAGAGTTTTCCAGGATAATAAATAAAAATAAAAATGTAAAAAATAAATATTATTCTATATATTATGAAAAGAATAATTCGAAAAATTTATATGGAATAAGTGTACCAACAAAAACTGGAAATGCTGTAATTCGTAATAAATTAAAAAGACAGGTAAAAAACATTATTGATAATAATAAAAATTATATACAAAGTTCATATAACTATGTTATAATATTAAGAAAGAATTTATTATATTTAGATTATCAATCAAAAGAGAAAGAATTAATAAATTTATTTAAAAAGATTGGAGAATAATATGACGAAGAAAAAGATAATATTAGTATTAATATCAGTGTTTATGCTAACAGGATGTACAACGATATTAAAAGATAAAGATAATAAAACTATAGTTAATCCAGAAACGGGTCAATCTATAACAGAAAATATTATTTGTAAACCAACTGATGAAAAAGTAGTTAAAATATATGAAGAAAATGGCGTTGATATAAAAGATTTGCCTAGTTGTAATAATTTTAATCCTGTTAGTAAGTATGAAGGATTATGGACTACATTTTTTGTAAAACCATTAGCGTGGGTAATTATTCAAATAGGTAATTTAGTAAATAGTTATGGTTTATCAATAATTATAACAGCAATATTAATTAGATTAGTTTTAATGCCTATAACTAAAAAAACTGCAATGCAATCAGAAAATATGAAAAAAGCGCAACCAGAAATTGAAAAATTAGAAAAGAAATATAAAGGTAAAGAATCACAAGAAGATCAAATGAGAAAAACGCAAGAGATGCTTGCAATATATCAAAAATATCAAATAAATCCTGTATCAGGATGTCTACTTGCGTTTATTCAATTGCCGTTATTATTTGCATTTTTAGAGGCGATTAATAGAACTCCAGCTATATTTGAAAGTAAATTTTTAGGTCTTCAAATGGCTACTACAACATCAGTTGGTATTCAAAATGGTAACTATATATATATCCTATTTATAGTACTTATTTTAGGAACTACATATTTATCATTTAGGAAAACTTTAAAAGATCAAACAGCAGCAGCCGCTCAAATGAAATATACAATATACATAATGTTAGGAATAATATTTATTGGTTCATTAACTTTACCAACAGCTCTAGGAATTTATTGGATAACTTCAAGCACATTTACAATATTCCAAAATATGTGGGTTGAAAGAAAGAAGGTAAAATAATGAATACATATACATTTGAAGATAAAACTATAGATGAAGCTAAAAATAAAGCTTTAAAGGAGCTAAATATAAATGAAGAAAATATAATAATAATTAATCAAACAGAAAAAAATGGTTTACTAAAAAAGAGTGCAAGTATAGAACTTGTAACAATAGATGAAATAATTAATTATTTAAAAGATTCTTTAAATGAAATATTATCATTAATGGGAATAGAAGCTAATTATGAAGTAAGAAGAAGAGAAAATAGAATAGAAATAAAAATATTTTCTGATAATAATGCAATATTAATTGGTAAAAATGGAAGAACAATGCAATCTTTACAAACAATATTAAGATTTATATTAAAAAATCATGTAAATTCTGATTTATCAGTTATGTTAGATGTTGAAAATTATAAAGAAAAGAGAAATAGAAATATTGAATATTTAGCAAAGAAAGTAGCAAGAGATGTAGCAAAAACTAAGGTAGAAACTAAATTAGATAATATGAATTCTTATGAGAGAAGAATAGTTCATAATATATTATCAGATAATAAATATGTATATACAGTTAGTGAAGGTGAAGAACCTAATAGACATGTTATTGTAAAACCAAGAGAAGATTAATCTTTTCTTTCTTTTTTATTTGTGTTAAAATATTGTGGGTAACGAGGTGATACTATGGAAGATACAATTGCAGCAATTTCTACAGCATTAGGGGTAGGAGCAATATCCATTATTAGAGTTAGTGGAAATGAATCAATTAATATAGTAAATAAAATATTTAAAGGAAAAGATTTAACTAGTGTTTCGTCACATACTATACATTATGGATATATAATGGATAAAGAAGAAATAGTAGATGAAGTATTAGTTAGTGTAATGAAAGCACCAAAAACTTTTACTAAAGAAGATATCGTGGAAATAAATTGTCACGGAGGAATAGCAACAACTAATAAAGTGTTAGAATTAATATTAACAAATGGGGCAAGATTAGCAGAGCCAGGAGAATTTACAAAAAGAGCATTTTTAAACGGAAGAATTGATTTAGTAGAAGCCGATGGAATAATGGATTTAATAAATTCTAAAACAGAGAAAAATAGACAATTATCAATAAATGAATTAAATGGGAAAGTATCGAATTTAATAAATGATTTAAGAGATAAATTAGTGGGAATTATATCTAACATAGAAGTTAATATAGATTATCCGGAATATGAAGATATAGAAGTTTTAACTAATGAAAAAATTCTTCCAGAAGTAGTGGATTTTAAAAATCAATTAGAAAAAATTATTAAAGATTCCGAAGATGGAAAGATTATAAATGAAGGAATTAATGTAGGAATAATAGGAAAACCAAATGTTGGTAAAAGTAGTCTTTTAAATGCTTTATTAGAAGAAGAAAAAGCAATAGTTACTGATATTGAAGGAACAACAAGAGACATTGTAGAAGGAAAGATTAATTTAGGTGGTATAATTTTAAATATTATTGATACCGCTGGTATTAGAGAAACAGATAATGTAGTAGAGAAAATTGGAGTAGAAAAAAGTATGGAAATTATTGATAAAGCTGATTTAATAATTTTTGTACTAAATAATAATGATATTCTTAGTAAAGAAGAATTAAAAATATTAGAAAAGATAAAAAATAAAAATAGTATAGTTGTAATTAACAAGATTGATTTAGAAAAAAGAATAATTTTATCTAACTATGATAAAAAAATAATAGAAATTAGTGCTAAAGAAAATATTGGAATAGAAGACTTAAAAGATGAGATAAAAAGAATTTATAACATAGATAATATAAATACAAAAGATATGACTTATTTAAGTAATGCAAGAAGTATATCTTTATTAAAACAATCTTTAACTAAAATAGAAGAAAGTATTAATAATATAAATAATGATAGTCCGATAGATATAGTAGAGATAGATTTAAAAAATGCTTGGGAATTATTAGGACAAATTATTGGTGAAACATATACAGATGAGTTATTAGATGAGTTATTCTCTAGATTTTGTTTAGGAAAGTAGGTGAAAATATGGAATATGAAGTTATAGTAGTAGGAGCAGGTCATGCTGGATGTGAAGCGGCTTTAGCAACAGCTAGATGTGGACATAAGACTTTGCTTGTAACGGGTAATTTAAAAAATGTGGCAACAATGCCTTGTAATCCGTCAATTGGTGGTTCTGCTAAAGGAATTATTGTAAGAGAAATAGATGCTTTAGGTGGAGAAATGGGAGTAAATGCTGATAAAACATTAATACAAATGAAGATGTTAAATTCATCAAAGGGCCCAGCAGTTAGATCTTTAAGAGCGCAAGCAGATAAAATAACTTATCCACAAGAGATGTTGAAAACTTTAAAAAATACTAAAAATTTAACTTTACAAGAAGCAATGGTTGAAGATTTAATAGTAGAAAATAATGAAGTAAAAGGAATTATTACAGAAGATGGTACAAAAATTACATCTAATATTGTAATACTTACAACGGGAACATATTTAAAAGCAGATATATTGGTAGGAAATACAAGAACAAGAAGTGGTCCACATGATGAAAAGCCATCAATGCATTTATCAGATAATCTAAAAAAATATGGATTTGATATATTAAGGTTAAAAACGGGAACTCCCCCTAGAATAGGAAAGAGTAGTATTGATTATTCTAAAACTAAAAGAGAAGATGGAGATAAAGAAATATATACTTTTTCACATGATATTGCTCCAATATATGATGTTAATAATCAAGAACCATGTTATTTAATATATACTACTCCAGAAACTCATAAAATAATATTAGACAATTTAAATAAATCAGCAATGTATGGTGGCCTTGATGATATAAAAGGTGTAGGTCCTAGATATTGTCCATCTATAGAGGATAAATTAGTTAAGTTTAAAGATAAAGAAAAACATCAATTATTTTTAGAACCAGAAAGTTTATATTATGATGATATTTACTTACAAGGATTTTCTACTAGTATGCCAAAAGATGTTCAAGAAAAAATGGTACATAGTTTACCAGGTCTAGAAAATGCAAAAATTTTAAAGTATGCTTATGCAATAGAATATGATGCTATATATCCGACACAAATTAAAGCATCATTAGAAACAAAAGTTTTAAAGAATTTGTTTACAGCAGGTCAAATTAATGGAACGAGTGGATACGAAGAAGCAGCAGCCCAAGGATTAATGGCAGGAATAAATGCTTCGTTAAAGTTAAAGGGGAAAGAACCGTTAATTCTAAAAAGAAATGAAGCTTATATTGGAGTATTAATTGATGACTTGGTAACAAAAGGAACAATAGAACCTTATAGAATGTTAACTTCAAGAGCTGAATATCGTCTATTATTAAGACATGATAATGCCGACATTAGACTTAGACAATATGGATATGATGCAGGACTAATTGATGAAACAAGATATGCAAAGTTTAAAAACAAACTAAATGATATAAGTAAATTTAAAGAATATTTAAAAAATACAAAAATAACTCCAACTAAAGAAATAAATGTAATTTTTGAAAAAATAGGGACCCCTTTATTAAAAGACGGAATATATTTATATGACTTACTTAGAAGAAATGAGATAAATATCAATACATTAAAAGAAAATAAATTGCTAGTAAGTGATTTTTCGAAAGAAGTAGAAGAACAATTAGAAATAGAAATAAAATATGAAGGTTATATAAAAAAGGTTGAAAGAGAAGCTGAAAAAATGATTAAAAATGAAGAAAAATTAATTCCTAAAGATATTGATTATAGTAAAATTTTAAATTTAGCAACAGAAGCTAGACAAAAACTTGAAAAAATAAGACCAGAGTCAATAGGTCAAGCACTTAGAATAAGCGGAGTAAATCCTTCTGATATTTCAATATTGATGGTATATTTAAGGAAGAATTATAATGAATAAAGAAAAATTTATAGAAGAATTACTAAAATTGAATATACAAATTAATGATATTCAATTAGAAAAATTAGAAAAGTATTATGAAATATTAGAAAGAGAAAATAAATTATATAACTTAACTGCAATAACAGAAAAAGAAAGTGTATTTTTAAAACATTTTTATGATAGCCTTACAATTGTTAAGATTATAGGCTTAAATAATGAGTCATTATGTGATTTAGGAACAGGAGCGGGATTTCCTGGTATGGTGTTAAAAATAATATTTCCTAATTTAAAAGTAACATTGATTGATGCGACTTTAAAGAAATGTAACTTTCTCGAAAAGGTAATAAAAGAATTAAACTTAGAAAACATTAAGGTAATAAATGCAAGAGTAGAAGAATATGCAAAAATAGAAAGAGAAAAATATGATATTGTAACAGCAAGAGCAGTAGCACCTTTAAAACATTTATTAGAATATGGAATTCCATTATTAAAAGTAAACGGAATATTTGTTGCTATGAAAGGAAATATTAATGAAGAATTAGACGGCATTGAAAATTATGAAAATAAATTAAAAATAAAGCAAAATAAAAAGATAGATTTTCAGTTACCAATAGAAAGTAGTAATAGAACTTTAATTAGTTTTATAAAACTAGAAAAAACAGATATTAAATATCCGAGAAAGTATAGTGAAATCAAGAAAAAAAGTTTGTAATTTGACAAAACCAAACAAATGTGTTATAATTTCAGTAGAAATGGGGGATTTTAATGATAAATTTATTTAAAAGAAATACTGACGAAAGAGCAGGCGAAGAAGTAGATGATTTTAGTAGCTATAAAGTAAGAGTATTTAAGGCTGTACCGCCAAACATGGCTTTAATATGTCAAAACATATTTACTGGTAAGCCGTTTGTAAAGACGAGTGGATTAGTTGTAGTGGGATTTTGGGTAAAAAGTAAAATGGTTTCTTTAGCGAGAAATACAATTGATTATCCTAAAGAAAAATACAGGACTTCTGATGGAATTGAAGTTACAGTTGATTTAGCACTTGTGTTTTCTGTTGTAGATCCAATAAAATACGAGTTTAATAACAACGACCCTATGCAGGAACTAAAAATTAAGACACGAGATAAACTAAGACAATATGTGGCTTCAAAAACAGCTGAAGAAATGATTACCGGCACTCATAATTTATCTGCTTTTGATTTGAATAGAGATTATGAATTATTTACAAATGAAACAGGTTTAAAAGTAAATGATATTTCTTTTAAACAAGTTGAATTACCACAATCAATGAAAGATGATTATGAAAAGAAAGCAATGCAAGAAATGGAAAATGCAAGATTATTAGCAGAAGCTGACGCTAAAAAGAAGGTTGCTATTTGTGAGGCTGAAGCAAGACTAGCAGTAGCAGAAAAGGATGCTGAAGTTAGAGAAAAATTAGGAACTGCAGATAATAAAGTTCTTGCAGGAGAAATAAGAAATATTTTAGATGAGATTGCAAATATGAAGACTGATGATGCAACTAAATTTGAATTGGTAAAGACAATATTTTTATCTAATGGAGATGCTAATTTATTTTATGGTATGAGTAATCCAAATGATGTAACGCAATATTTGTTAAGGAACCAATTATATGGAAATACTAGGGATTGCAATCAAAGAGAACAAACAGGTCAACCACAAACTAAAAAAAATACAAGACAAAGAACTAAGAAAAGACCAAATTCGTAAAAAAGATTATTAAAATTTATAAATAGTCTTTTTTTTTTATTAAAAATATAGTATTATTATATTAGTATAGTATGCAAAAAAATAGAAAGAGGGATATGTTGTATGGAAGCAGGTAAAGAAGTTGTAAAAGTAAAATTAAGTAGTATTATTCCAAACAGATTTCAACCAAGATTAGCTTTTAATGAAGAAGAATTAAATGAATTAGCAAGTTCAATAAAGATGTATGGAGTATTACAACCATTAATATTAAGACCAATAGGAGACAAATATGAAATTATTGCAGGTGAAAGAAGATATAAGGCTTCTACTTTAGCAGGATTAACAGAAGTTCCAGCAATACTTGTTAATTTAGATGATCAAACAAGCGCTGAATTAGCAATTATTGAAAATATTCAACGTAAGGACTTAACACCAATTGAAGAAGCAAAATCATATAAAAAATTATTAGATTTAGGTAATTTAACCCAAGATCAATTAGCTGCCAAAATGGGAAAAAATCAGTCAACAATTGCCAATAAGTTAAGGTTATTAAATTTAGTTCCTGAAGCACAGGATGCTCTTTTACATAATTCTATTTCTGAAAGACACGCACGAAGTTTATTGCAATTAAAAGATAATCCAGCGAAACAAAGGGAAGTTTTGAACAAAATAATAGAGGAGAGATTAACAGTGAGAGATACGGATGAATTAATAAAGAATATGATGAATGGTCAACAACCGTTTAATAGTAGTCAAACTAGTATTAGCTCTACCATTCCTTCAGAAAATCTTTTGAATAATGATATGAATACCATAGCAACTAGAAATATGTTTGAGAACAATGTTGGTAACAGTAATTCATTATTCAATAATGTTGTAGAACCAAATACGGATGTAGTTAATATAGCAGATATAAGTAATCCTAATATGACAGTTCAATCAACTCCAAATTTTTCTACACCTAATGCCAATCCAAATGTTCAAAACGCTTTAAATGAATTAAACTTAGTTGATACAAATTCTAATGTATTTAATGAATTAGAACCGAAAGTAGAGGATAATCTAGAAAAAACTCAGGTAATAGATATGGAAGCAATTAGAGAGGCAGCTAGAAATACAAATTCTACAAATTTGCAACAACCTAGCAATGGCGAAGATTTTAATAGCATATTAAAACCAGAAACACAATCGCCTTTAAATAACGTTATAGAATCTAATACAGTTCCATCTAAATTAGAAAATGCATTCAATTTTGAAAATAAATTTTTCCCTTCATTAGAAGACGAATCAGTAAATATGAATTTTGGAAACAATATAAGTAATCCACTAGAACAAAATAATGATATTAAACCTTATTCTGAATCTACACCAGCTTCATTACCAAAATCTAATTTAAATAAAATAGTTAATCAAACAAGAGAATTGATTTCAAATATGAAACAAGCTGGAAATAAAATAGAAACGCAAGAATTAGATTTAGCTGACGAATATCAAATAATAATAAAAATTAAGAAAGATGATGTTAATAATTTGAATTCCATTTCTAATGGAAATCCTGTTTCTTGGACATAGAAACAGGATTTTTTATAAGTATAATAAATTTTATTGCATATTTTTTTCTTTAAAGGCTGTCTCAAGATTTTGTGTATTATCATTAGAATAGGGCTCTGTTCCTTTTATGAAATAAAAAGTTTTATTTTTCTTATCTTCATCTGTTGCTAACTGTCCTGTTATAGGATTAACTAATACTCCTACAACGTTTTCTGGCTTTTCATACCAATTAGTTTCTACATCTTTAAAATAAGATTCCATAGTATTTATCCATATATTTTTATGGTCTCCACTATCTTCGTTAGATAATTCTCTGTTGTCATCATAGCCGTTCCAAATTCCTAGGACTGCTTTTTCATTATAGCCAATAATCCACACGTCTGTATTTGTAGTGCCTGATTTAATTGCATATTTATGTGTTATTTGTGGTAATAAACTAATTAATGTAGGATAATTATAATCAATAAAAGCTTTATCATAAGTATATGTTAGCATTTCATTTAAAATATAAGTTGTACTTGGATTTAGGATATTTTCTTTTGTATTTTTAAATTCGTATAATATATTTCCATTACTATCTTCTACTTTCTCAATAAAATGTGATTCTACTTTATATCCCATGTTTGCAAAAGAAGCATAACCAGCAACCATTTCTTTTAAACTAACTTCTTCTGTTCCTAAAGCTAGAGAAGGTATTGGAGTAAGTTTACTTGTAATTCCTACTCTGTTAGCCATATTAACAAGCATTTCTTCTCCTAAAAAAAGATTTGTTTTGACTGCAAAAATATTGTCAGAATAAGATATAGCAGCACCCATTGATATTGGACCTTCTGCATATTTATCATTATAATTTTTAGGTGAATAAGTTTGGTCATTAGAAAAAGTAAATGTTGTTTTTTCGCTAGTAAATGAAGAGGCTGCTGTAAAACCACTTTCTAACGCAGAATAGTATAAAAATGGTTTCATTGTAGAACCGACTTGTCTTGTAGCATTGGTTGCTCTATTAAATTGACTTTTGCTATAATTTATACCTCCAACTAAAGCCATAACACCACCGTCGTTTGGATCCATCATCATTCCAGCTACTTGTAATTGGTTATCGCCATTCATTTGCTCTTTTACTGCAGTTTCTAATTTTTCTTGTGCTTTTAAATCAAGAGTTGTATATATTTTTAATCCGCCTGTTTCAATTAAAGAATTAGGAATACTCTTGATATTATATAATTCTTCTATTACTGCATCTCTAAAATAATTTATATATTCTAGGTTATTATTTGAAGTTTTTCCATAATATGATAATTCAGTATTATAGGCTTCATTCATTTCTTCTTCCGTAATAACTCCATTGTTTTTCATTAATAACAAAACCGTTTTTTGTCTTTTTTTAGCGGCTTCAGGGTTATTTATAGGGGATAAATTACTAGGAGATTGAGGTATACCTGCCAACATAGAAGCTTCTGCTAAATTTAGATCACTAGCACTTTTATTAAAATAATATTTTGAAGCATTTTCTATTCCAAAAACATTTCCGTAATTAATAGTATTCAAATATCCTTCTAATATTTCGTCCTTTGTATAATGTGCTTCTAATTCAAAAGCTAAAACTGCTTCATCAATTTTTCTAGACCAAGTTTTGTCAAAGTTTAAAAATAAGTTTCTTGCATATTGTTGCGTAATAGTAGAGGCTCCTTCGGACATACTTTTAGTAGTAATATTTGTAACAATAGCCTTAGCAATACGTAGATAATCAAATCCCAAATGTTTATAAAAATATTTATCTTCTGTACTTAAAGTGGCATCAATTAAATATTGACTAATATTATTTAAACTAATCCATTCATTTCCATTAGACATAATTTCTTGTCCACTATTATCATATAAATAATAAGATTGTGATTTGTTAATATCCATTTTTGGTGTTATCAAACAATAAATGTACATACCGACATTAAATACAAGAAATAGTACTATTAATATTATTCCTAATTTTATTATTTTTTTAAAAAATTTCATATAAATTCCCCACTTTTCATTGTAAAATTAGTATTTTTATTATACATAATTATTATTTATCAAAAAAATTAAAATATAAGTTTAAATTTTATAAATATTGTGATATAATGTCAAATGAAATTTATGTTTGGTGGTGAATGATATAAAAATTAGAATAAAAGGATTTTTAAAAGACATAGATGAAGGAACAATAACAAATATTGATACTTTTGGAATAAAAAACAAAAATAAAATAACCTATAATGAAGAAACAGTTACTAATACAATATTACAAGAAGAAGATAAATTAATATTAATAAGAGAAAATGATGAGTTTAAAAATATATTAATATTTGATATAAATAAAGAAACAATTTCAGAATATTTACTAAAAGAAAATGATTTAACTATTGAATTAAATATAAAAACTAATTTAGTAGAAATAGATGATAATTATATAAAAGTAAGATACTTGGTAATTGATTCTGATAATGAATATGAATATAATATAGAAATGAGTGATAAGTATGAGTATAAAAACTGAAATAGGACATATCATAAAATGTAGTTTAAATAAGTTAAATATAGAAAAAGAAGTAATTGTAGAAATTCCTAAAGATAAAAGAAATGGAGATTATTCCACTAATATTGCATTAACATTAACTAAAGATTTAGGAAAAAGTCCTATAGACATAGCTAATATGATTGTGGAAAATATAAGCGACGATAAAATAGAGAGATTAGAAGTTGTAAAACCAGGATTTATTAATATTTTTGTAAGTAAGAAATATTTATTAAATAGACTTAATGAAATAATTTATAAAGGTAGAGACTATGGAAAAAGTAATATAGGAAATAATAAAAAAATTAATTTAGAATATGTAAGTGCTAATCCAACAGGAATACTTCATGTAGGTCACGGAAGAGGTGCTACTTATGGAGATAATTTATCTAGAATATTAAGTTTTATTGGTTATGATGTAACAAGAGAGTATTATATAAATGATGCTGGTAATCAAATGAATAATTTAGGAATATCTATAAAAGAAAGATATAAAGAATTATGTGGGTTAAAATGTGAGTTACCAGAAGATGGCTACCATGGTAAAGAAATAATTACTATTGCTGAAAAGATATATGACAATTATAAAGATAATAAGTTAGATGAAGATATATACTTTTTTAGAAAAGAAGGCTTAGATATTTTACTAGATAAAATAAAAAAAGATTTAGATAAATATCGTGTTAATTTTGACGTGTTTACTAGTGAACAAAGTCTGTATGACAGAGGAATGGTAGATACTGTATTAAATAAACTTAAAAACAGTGGTAATTGTTATATTAGTGAAGGAGCTTTATGGCTAAAAACTTCTGATTATGGAGATGAAAAGGACAGAGTACTTATAAAAAATGATGGTAATTATACATATTTACTTCCCGATATTGCATATCATGTTAATAAAATAGATAGAGGTTTTGATGAGTTAATAGATGTTTTAGGTTCTGATCATCATGGATATATTAACAGGATAAAAGCAGCCTTAGAAATTTTAGGTAATAATAAAGATATTTTAAATATCAAAATACTTCAGATGGTTAGATTAATAAAAGATGGAGAAGAGTTAAAATTAAGTAAAAGAACAGGAAAAACAGTAACATTAATCGACTTAATTGAAGAAGTAGGAGTAAATGCAACAAGATATTTCTTTGCATCTAAAAGTATAGATACTCAAATGGATTTTGATTTAGATTTAGCATTGAAAGAATCAAATGATAATCCAGTTTATTATATAGAATATGCTAATGCTAGAATAGCTTCTATTTTAAGAAATTATCATAAGAAAGTAGATAAGATCGAAGAATATAGAACTTTAGGTAACGACATTACATATACTATCTTGAATAAATTATATGAATTTGAAGATATAGTAATAAGTGCTGGAGAGAAAAAACTTCCTCATTTAATAGCAAACTATGTCTATGAATTAGCAGCATTATTTCACAATTACTACGCAAAAGAGAAAATAATAACAGATGATGAACAATCAACTAAAGAAAAAATAATGTTAATAACAGCTATTAAGATAGTTATTAATAACGCTTTAGATTTAATTGGTATAATTCCAAGAGAAGAAATGTAGGAGGATATTAAAATGTTAAATAAAATGAGTAAAGATGAATTAGAATTATTATCTTATACAAAAATAGCAGAACTTTATCTTAAAGAAAATAAAAAAACTATGAATACTGCTGAATTATTTAAGGAAATTTGCAATTTATTACAATTAAGTGAAGTAGAATATCAAGAGAAGATAGCAGATTTCTTTCAATCATTAACTACTTCAAAAGAATTTATTTTATTAAATGATGGTAAATGGGATTTAAAATCAAATCATTCTGTAAAAGTAGATATTAATGATATATATGAGGAAGCTGAAGAAGAAACAGAAGAAGATTCTGAAGTAAGAGAAGATGAGTATGAAGAAGAAGAAAACTATGATACATCTTTAGAAGATGATTATAGTGATGATGATTTGTCAGATTTAACAATATTAGATGATAGTGAAATGGAAGAAGAATAAAAATCTTCTTTTTTTCATTAATAATGATATAGTGCATATATTTAATTAGGTGAATATTTATGCAAAAGAAAATAAAAGTAGGGATTCCAAGAGCATTTTTGTATTATCGTCATAGTGTGTTGTGGAAAGAGTTTTTTGAAAAGTTAAATTGTAATATAATTGTTAGCCCTGAAACAAATAAAGAAATAATAGAATTGGGTAAAAAATATTCAATAGATGAATCGTGTCTATCATCAAAAATATATATGGGACATGTTGCGTATTTATGTGATAAGTGCGATTGCATTTTAGTACCAAGAATTTGTGATTATGGAAAAAATAATAATGTGTGTGTTAAATTTAATGCTTTATATGATATAGCTAAAAACTTGTTTCCAAGAGTAAATATATTAAATTATAATATTGAAAAAACTAAATTAAAATTTGAATTCATAGGATTCATAAAAATGGGATTAATTTTAAATAAAAATATATTTAAAGTAATTTACAGTTATATATCCGCTAAGTTAAAAGAGAAAAAACATAATAAAATTCTTATAAGTCAACAAAAACAATTATTGGATAATAATAAAATAAAAATACTTGTTGTAGCTCATCCATATAATATTTATGATAAATATATTGGAGAACCAATTATAAAATTTTTAAAAAATATGAATATAGAAATAATACATGCAGATTTATTAGATAGAAAAAAAGCAATAAAATATTCTTATGAATTAACAGATACTTTATATTGGACTTATTCTAAAGAACTAGTCGGAGCTGTAAATTATTATAAAGACAAAGTTGATGGAATAATCTTTATAACATCATTTCCTTGTGGTCCAGATTCCCTAGTAAATGAATTATTAATTAGAAAATTACAAAATATTCCTATAACAAATATTTTAATAGATGAATCAACAGCAGAAGCAGGACTTATAACGAGGTTAGAAAGTTTTATTGATATAATAAAAGGAAAGAAGGAAAAAAATGACTAAAAAAATTACTTTTCCTCATATAGGTAATTATTATATACCGATAAAATATTTGATTAAAAAAACAACTTTATGTGAAGTTATAGTGCCTCCTAAAATAACTAAAAAAACAATAGAATTAGGAAGCAAATATAGTCCTGATTATGTATGTGTTCCTTTTAAATATAATTTAGGTAACTTTATCGAAAGTATTGAACTAGGAGCTAATGTTATTCTTCAAGCAGGAGGAGGATGTCGTTATGGGTATTATGCTGAATTGCAAGAACAAATACTTAATGATTTAGGATATAATATAGAGTTTGTAAATTTTATAAAAAATAATCGAGTATCTATATTTAATATTTACAAATATGTTAAAAAGGTAAATCCCAAACTTAATATTTTTAAGTATTTCTATTATTTGATTAATACTATACTAATGATAATAATAATGGACAAATTACAAAAAAATATGCGTAAAAATATGGGGTTTGAAGTAGTAGAAAATAGTTTTTATAAAATAGAAAAAAGATTGTTCGAAGAACTTCAAGGTGAAATTAATCCTTTTAAATTATTTAAAATATATTATAAATATAGAAAAGAATACAGAGAATGTCCAATTAATAAACCACAAAATTGTTTAAAAGTAGGTATAGTAGGAGAACTGTATTCAATAATGGAACCATATTGTTCGTGTTTTATTGAAAAAAAATTGGCATTAAAAGGAATAGAAGTTAAGAGGTTTACTACTATAACATATTTATTATTACAAAAGAAATCTAAATTAAAAAAATTACTTAAGAAAGGTAAAAAGTATTTAAAATATCATTTAGGAGCAGATGCTACTGAAAGTGTTGTATTAACAAAAGAATTAGCAGAACAAGGATTTGATGGAATAATTCACATAAAAAGTTTTGGTTGTACTCCTGAACTAAATGCTATGTCAATATTGTCAAAAGTATCTGAAGATTATAGTATTCCTATAATATATTTTAGCTTTGATTCACAAGATAGTGAGGTAGGAATAGAAACTAGATTAGAAGCATTTTATGATATGATTATTGCCAAAAAGAAAAAATAATTATATCTTTTTTTTATTAATTATGTTAAAATATAATTAAAATAGAGGTGAAATAATGACTGGTAAATCTAGAATTGCTTTTTGGACAATAACTTTAATAATCCTATTTGGATTATTAGGTTTTGTTGGATACATGATGATTAATGAGTATCAAGAAGAAATAGTATATCAAAATTTAACACCTGATGGATATGAAGATATAAAAACAAATGAAAACACAAAGTTATTAACATATGAAAAAAATGGTAAGTTTGGAATAATGGATATAAATGGTAATATTATTGAAGAAGCATTATATGAATTTAATAATATATCTTATGGATATGATGATTATTATAGAGTACTTACTAGTGACAATAAAATATTGATAAAACGAAAAGGAAAACTAATAAAAGATATTACAAATTATGAAGGTAATTATGTATTGTTAAAGGATAATTATGATACAACATCTAGTTACATTATATATGTTATTGATAGTAATTCATTTGCTACTACTAATATAAAAGATGATACTTACGTAGCTAATGTAGTAGAAGAAAATAAATACAAGTCAATAATATTAAATACAAAAGATGGGATAATACAAGAATTAGACGGTTATATTGGTAAAGTTAAAGAAAATAATAATACTTTAGATAAATATTTAATTCAAATAATAGAAGACAAAGTAAATTTATTAAGCATATATGATTATACGGTCTTATTAAGTGACTATTCGAGAATAGGAGACGAAGAAAACATACCTGGTTATATTTATAGTGGATCAATTTCTAATGACAATTATATAACAGTATGTAAAGATAATAAATGTGGAGTAGTTAATAATAGTAATGAAATAATAATACCATTATTATATAATGATGTTAATAAAGTAGAACAAGTAGAACCATCGTATTTTGCGGTATCTAAAGACGAAAAATATGGAATAGTTAACACTAAAAATGAAGAAGTAGTAGAATTTATTTATGACAGTGCAGTAGCATATAACAATACTTTTATCCTAACAAAAGATAATATAGTATATATCATGGATAATAAATTAAATAAACAATACGAAACAAAATTAAATGATAACGAACAATTAGAACAAGTTTTATATAATGATGAATATGTAAAAATGTCAATACATGACATGTTAAATGCAGGAATCCCACGGAAAATATTAATAATAGATAGAGATAACGGAATAAAAGAATATAAATATGAAGAATTTATTGATATAATAAATGTTGATAATAAAATGAGTAAAACTTATTATGCAGTTTATAATATTAAAAATAATGAAGTTTATGTAGATGTGTATGATGGATTATCTATAAAAAAATCTTTTGTATTAATTCAAATATATAAAATCAATAAAATTAATATTGAAACTGTATCTAGTAGCGAAGTTTTATTAAAAATGTCTACTAATAATGGAGACTATTATTCAATACTAAATATTGATACTGGTAACATTATAATAAATGATGCAGTAAAAAAACTAAATATAAAAAATAATAGTGATAAAAATTTCTTTGTAGATATAGAAGAAGGAAATTTAATATATTATAAACAAGATTTAATTTCTAAAAAATTAGAAGAAAATGTAATTAGTTCAATAGAAGTTACAGATAATGTATATATTATAAAAAAGATTAATAATATAGTATATTTATATAGAATAACACAACGATAAACTATACTTTTAGAGAAACTAGTATAGTTTTTCTTCTGTATCTTAAAAAAATATGATATAATAATTTGAGAAAAGGAGAAACCGCATATGATAGTTTTTATAATAATGTTAATTTTAAGTATGATTAGTATCCCTTTGATATATCATTTGTTTAACAAAACAGGGTTAAAGATTTTATTTATTTTATATTATTTATTATCTGTAATATTCTTATTTAAAAATGTAAATGTATTTAATATAGATTTTAGCATTATGATAGTACCTTATGTTTCAATATTATCAATTATATATATTTTTACAGAGAAACTTAATATTAAAGACATGAAAAAAAACATTTTTATGGTTTCTTCTTATATATTATTTATTATAATATTAATAATTATGTTTCTCTTATATAGTCAATCAGTAACCGACTTGGTGACTACCAATTTAAATCAAATGTTAAGTAAAAACATTTTATTATTAGTTTTATATTCAATTATGACTGTAATATCGTTTTATAGTACATATAAAATTTATAATATTATTAAAAAAAGTAGCGATGTATTATTCATTAATATATCTTTAACTACAATTTTAATTGGATTTATTGATTGTATATTGTTTAATATAATAGTTAATATTGGAATTATAGGATTAGATGCTGCTATAAAATTAGGGTTAGGAAATTATTTATTTAAAATAGTCTTATCTATTATGTTTATCCCTGTTATTTATTATATGATTAATAGGAGGAAGTCTCTATGATTAATGTAATATTATTGATATTTGAAGTGATTTTTTCTTATGTTTTTCTACTGTATACATATAAAAAATATAAAGAAGATGGCATATATATATGGATTGTTATTGCTTTTATACTTTCTAGTCTAATGTGTATTAAACATATAGAAATTAATAATATTAACATGTCTTTAGGAATAGGAATATCTTCTACAATTTATATAGCAAACAATATATTGATTCAAAAAAAAGGTAATGAATATATAAAAAATAACATGATAATGTTAGTTACTTTCAGTATTATATTTGTTTGTTTATTAATACTTTCTGGTGGAATGATTTTGAGTGATTTTAACGATATTACTTCCTTAACTTATGACAATATATTATTTTCAAGTGTAAAATATATTTTAGCAAATATTATATCTATTATAGTAGGTTTATACGTAAATAATTATATATATTACCAACTTAGAAAAATTAAAAATAAAATATGGATAAGTAACATAATGTCTGCTCTAATTTTTACTTTTGTTGAAGTAATGATTTTTATGCTTATTACAAATTTCAATAGCAGTTCATTGTATGTAATGATGATGTCTTTAGTAATACGATATGTTATAAAAATAATAATATTAATATTAGGGACTTATGTAATATATATTGCAAATAATTTTAGGGAAAGGTTGTGAAAAAATGAGAACAAGGAAGACTGAACTTGTAAGTGATAATTTAAAACCATTTGTAGGTAATATTATCAAGGAAGGAAGAATTAAATATAATTATTCATTAGAAGATTTAGCCAAAGCATTAGGTCATAAAAAAAATAGACAAACTCTTCATAAATATGAAAATGGAACTTTGAATATTCCATATAATATATTTTTTGAAATATGCCATATTTTTAATATAAATGATGATATTTTAGATAAAATACCAATGACCGATGAAGAAAGAAGTAAAATGGAAAAAAGGCTAATAAAAGGATATGTAAATAGCATGAGAGATGATAACATGATGACTCCAAAAGAAGAAAGAATTATTAATACATATAAAAATGCCTCTTTTGAAAGTATTTCTAAACCACAAGAATTATCTATAAAATTATTAGATGATTCTATGTCTCCATTATATTTAAAAAATGATAAAATATACTTTAAAAAAGTAGATGATTATAAAAATGGAGATGACATAGTAATAGCAATTAAAAATGATGTTTTAGTAGTTAGAAGATTATATAGGTATCCTAAAGGAATAATACTACAAGCTTTAAACCCTAAATATCAAACAATTAATATAAATATTATTTCTACGGATATGATTTTAGGAAAAGTAACCGCAATAGTAAGAGAAGTAAAATAAAAAAATAACCGAAAGGTTATTTTTTAGTTTAAAGCATCTTTTAATTTGTTTCCAGCTTTAAATCCTGGAACGATACGAGCAGCAATTTTAACAGTTTCTCCAGTTTGTGGATTACGTCCTTCACGAGCTTCTCTTTTCTTAGCAGAAAAAGTACCAAATCCTACTAATGTAACTTTTCCTTCTTTTTTTAATCCTTCAGTGATACCTTTAACTACAGCATCTAAAGCTCTAGTAGCATCAGCTTTTGTTAAATCTGCTTCTTCAGCAATAAAATCTACTAATTCAGTTTTTGTCATTTTAAATACCTCCATCTAATAAGCATATATTATATCTATGCTCCTAAATAAAGATACCATGAAAACCTTATAAAATCAATACTTTTACTAAAATTTTACTAAATTAATTATAAAACTATTGCAATCATGTTTGATGATCCTTTGTTTATTACTTTAGTAAGTGTTTGACCTAACTTATACCTAATACTTTCAGGCATCATAGAAAGTTTTGCTTGAATTCCTTCTTGAACAATTGCATCTAAACTTCTTCCAAATATTTCTGATTTCCAAATATTAGAAGATTCACTATCTTTAGTAAGATAATTTATTAATTCTTTACTTTGTAATTCAGATCCTATTATTGGTTCAAAAGTGCTTTCTACTTCGACTTTAATCATGTGAATAAGAACTATTAAACTGCTGTGATTTGTTTTTTATATAATCGGCTTCTATTTCGGTGCCGACTTTTAGGTATA